>DCGM01000006.1:1827-2656 GCA_002315255.1 Lachnospiraceae bacterium UBA1778 | reverse complement strand
CCTTTAACACGGCGCCGGTGATTCAGGAAACGGTCGCGAAGCGGCTTTCACATGGCACCTTCGGATATTTCCAGCTTTCCGACGAATATTTTGATTCGATCATCCGCTGGCAGAAAATCCGGAATCAGGTCGAGGGGCTGACGAAAGAAGCGATTTCTTACGAGAACGGCGTTTTAGGCTGCGTCGCGTCTGCGGTCCAGGCGTTTACGCTCCCCGGTGAAGCGATTCTCCTTCATTCTCCGACTTATATCGGCTTTACGATGACATTAGAGAATAACGGGCGAAAAATTATCCTTTCCGAAATGAAGCGGGACGCAGACGGCGTTTGGCGGATGGATTACGAAGATATGGATCGGAAAATCAAAGAAAACCAGATTCATTTCTGTATCTTCTGCTCACCGCACAACCCGACCGGCCGCGTCTGGGAGCGGGAAGAGATTGAAAAAGCGATGGAAGTCTATCGGAAGAATGACTGTATCGTGATTTCGGACGAAATCTGGTCTGACCTCGTTTTGAACGGAAATAAGCATATTCCGACGCAGTCGGTTTCGGAAGATGCGAAGATGCGCACGATTGCGATCTACGCACCGACGAAAACATTTAACCTGGCCGGTTTCGTCGGCTCCTACAGCGTCATCTATAATCCGACGCTTCGTGACCGTGAGCGGAAAGCGGCTTCCCTGAGCCATTATAATGATGCCAATGTCCTCTCGATGCATGCGCTGATCGGCGCTTACACGGATGCCGGTATGGAATGGACGGATGAGCTCCTCTCGGTTCTCTCCGAAAATGTCAATTACGCATACGATTTTATCTGTAAAAACTTTGA
>DCGM01000006.1:0-1754 GCA_002315255.1 Lachnospiraceae bacterium UBA1778 | reverse complement strand
CTTCTGTGAAAAACACGGCATCACGATCGAGGACCTTATCCGTCGCGGCATCTCCGTCGGCGTCGTCTGGCAGGATGGTCATCCGTTCCACCAGCCCGATTCGATCCGTATCAATCTCGCATTGCCGGCCGAAACGATGAAAGAGGCGTTCAACCGGCTGAAAGAGTACGTTTTTATCTGATCCGCGAATCAGATTTTGCGTGCGATAATCTGATCCGGCTTTTCAGCCTTCCTATATGTTCAGACCCGAGCCGGCCTGTCCGATTCGGGTCTTTTCTTCTCTCTTCCGGATAAAAAAGCCTATTCAAAATGGAGAAATGATGGTAAAGTAGTTGTTAGAAAAGAGAGAGGGCTTAAGCCCTGACAGGAGGAAATATGAAGATTTATTCGGTTATGGATCCGGAGTTTAAAGCTTACGGTCAGGTCGTCAAAGGATACGACACGGCTGAGCTTTTAGATGCTATGAAGAAGATTGAGATGCCGGCGGCCGGCGTCGCTTATGAAGCATCGATCGCATCGCTTGAATATTGTGGCATTTTCGGAAAGCTTCAGAACAATGAGTACGGCGGAATGCCGATCCAGCTCGGTATGTGCTGGGGCCACAACACGAAGCTGAACTGCCTCGAGTATCATCGTGACAGCGAAATCAATATCGGTGTCGGCGACTTCATTCTGCTTCTCGCAAAGCAGGACGAGATTGTGGATGGTGTTCTGGATACCGCTAAGGTAAAAGCGTTCCGCGCTCCGGCTGGCGTTCCGGTCGAGGTTTTCGCCACCTCGCTCCACTACGCGCCGTGCCATGTCGACGCGAAGGAAGGCTTCCGTGTCGCAGTCGTTCTCCCGAAGGGAACAAATACCGCGGTTCCGGCGCTTACGCCTGTCAATGAAGAAGACAAATGGATGACCGCTTGCAACAAGTGGCTCCTCGCTCATGCAGAGTCCTCTGAAGCAAAGTCCGGCGCACACATCGGCTTAAGCGGAAAGAATATCGATATCGCTGAGTAATTCCGGCAGTAACAAATCTTGGTCCAATAATAAGATTAAACCGCTACAAGACCTTATAAATCAAGGCTTGTAGCGGTTTTTATCAACTCATTTTGTCCTGGTCTGTCAGAAATGCCACGCTTTTCCCATAAGAGGGTTTACCAAAAAAGATTATTTCTTATTCTTCTCCTGCGAGCGCTTGTCATTGATCTGAATCATCTCTGCTTCGTCGATCAGCGTGACATTATTCTGCTTCGCCCATTCGACGCAACCCTTTAATGCGGTCGGGAGGAAGATACGCGGAACATTGAGGAGGCGCTTCAGCGCTGCGTCCGTAAACTTAACGGTATCGTCGCAACGGTCTGCCGCATAGCGGACGGACTCTAAAGAAGCTGCGCGAATCGGAAGAAGCTCCGTAATCATATGGTTCGCTTTATGGAACCAGAAATTCTTACTGTCACGATAACCGTAATCGACCGGAAGGTGCGGGAAATCCTTCGCCTTCACGCCGTTGATGATGGCATCTGAATATTTCTTCTTCATCAGGATCTTATCGATTTTTAAGATGAAGTGGCAGCCGAATTTTGAGGTGATGCCGTTAAAATCATGATACGGCGGCTCATATCCGTTCAGCTGGCCCGGCTGATCATTCTCAGCGTGGTCAAGCTCACGGACCCAAGTACATTCGATAACTTCGATCGCATCCGAGAGGACCATCGGGCGCTTCTCGCCAGTCGTCTCTTCGATGTAGCTCTTCTCTAACGGAAGAT
>DCGM01000104.1 GCA_002315255.1 Lachnospiraceae bacterium UBA1778 | reverse complement strand
TGTGGCCGATCATCTTCTCTTCTTCGTATCCGGTCATACGGTTGCAGAACCGGTACGGCGTAGGTCCGATCAGGACGAACTTTTCCCAGATCGCTTCATAAACAGCCGCGCCGTTCGAATCCTTCATGATATAGCTCTGGTTTAACTTACCTGTAAAGTGAAAAACAAAATCTTCCATTTTCTTATCCTTTCGTTTTTATCCGGCTCTCTGCCAGTTTTTTATTTTTCCGCAACGAGGTTTTGATGATTCATTTATATCACAGTTTATCGAAATAGTAACGCCAGACGGAACCGTAATAGCATCGATTATTCTGCTCAAAAAACAGGTTGTTCACCCTCTGACCCTGTCGTTCGCTGTTAGGACCGATTCCGATGATGTTCAGTCCTCTGTTTCGCTCTCATCGGTTTTCTGTGTATTCTCTTCAGCGCTCACTTTAATCTTTCTCTTTGGACGTTTTTCGGAAAGCGGCGAAAGCTTCCATTCCACCCACCCGAGGAACAGCGTAAACGCATACATGACGATGGCTGAAACAGGCGCCAACTCAAAATGACCGCCAAACGTAAAGCCGTACCAGTCCGGCCAGCATTTGACAAATGCGACGAGCGTAATATACACGATCGAATAGAGAACGGTCGGAAGAAGCGACCAGAAAATCTCCTTTTTCGCGAGTTTATTGTCGGTTTTCTGGATAAGAAGCGCAGCAATGCTCAAAACCGGAGTAGTAAAATGAAGCACAAAAACATTGCCTTCAAACATCATCAGCGCCCCGGAAAACTTCCCGCTGCCAATCCAGGCCATCGGCGACAGGAAGAAGACAACCGTGAGAAATGTCACGGTAACCGCGACTGTCGACATGTATTGGAAAATGCTTACCCATTTCGGCCGTTTGTTCGGGTTCTGGAAAATCAGGCAGAAAAGGGACCCGATCAGCGCAATCACATTCGAGTCAATCGTAAAAAAACGGAAGCATTTCGTCCCGGTCCCGCCGAGCACATCGACGGTTCCGATGAAATAGCAGCCGATCGCCGCTGCTGTAGTCAGAATAATGATTACATGAAGTATGTTTTCAATCGCTTTTCGCATGTAAAATCCTCTCTCTCGTAGTTTTCTTCTATATCTGTCTTCTCTATTATTTCCGTTTCTCTTGTGCGGTTTCCTGTAAATGTCTTTTGCACTCACGTTCTGACATTCTCAATCCTGCCGCCTCGAAATCATCATTCAAAAAACGGCAGATATGCGGCGAGCAGCGCGAGCAGCACGCCGGGAAGCATATTCGCCACGCGTAGCTTCTTTCCCCACACGAGGTTGACGCCAACGCCGAAAACGATGATCCCGCCGACGAGTGACAGATACGAAATCGCGAGATCGGTCAGAAGCGGCGCGATCAGCGTTGCGAGGAGCGTGACCAAGCCTTCCAAAATAAAGACCGGGATTGCAGAAAAAACGCATCCTTTCCCCATCGATGCTGTCATGACGATCACAATGATAAAATCTAAAACCGACTTCACAGCGAGCATAGTGAAATCGCCGCTCACGCCATCCTGAATGCTGCCGACGATCGCCATCGCGCCAATGCAGACGGTGAAGGACGTGGTGACGAACGCATTGGCAAACTTCGGATCGCTGCTGTTTCCGGTTTTCCGTTTCAGCCACTCGCCGAACCGCTCAAACCCTTTTTCGATGCCGATCAGTTCGCCGATGACCGTTCCTAATACGATACACAGGACGACGAGCATCGAGCGCGAGCTTACAATCACGCCGTTCTCGCTTTTCAGCATTCCTTCCATTGCGCCGGCGATCGATACGAAAATCACCGCCACGCCACACGCCTGGCAGATCGGTTCACGCTGATCTTCGCGGAAAAGCTTTCCCGCGAAATGCCCGATAATTCCGCCGAGAATGATGCTCGCGGTATTGATAATAGTTCCTAATCCGATCAATTTTGCCCCGCTTTCTGTCGCGTCTATGAAGACGATTTAAGGCTTATTTCATTAAAACAAATCGAGTCCGCTAAAACAGATCGAGCCCGCTAAAACAGGTCGAGCCCGCTAAAACAGGTCGAGCCCGCTGTCGAGATAGATGGCTTCCCGTACTTTCAGCTGATGCTCCGGTTTTGTCAGATAATAGAGTAAAAACTCCAGCACCAATGCACTTCCGAGGCTCCGCCCCTCAATCTTAAACTGGGAAAATCCTATCGGGAGATAGGTGTTCTTTATCTCCTCAATTCCGATAAAGGAAGGATTCTCCATCGCCCGCGAGAACCGATACCCTTCGTCTCCGCCGGGAGACCGGCAGATATGGTCTTCGCAATCCTCACCGAGGTTTTTCCGGCTCACATTTTCGTAGCAGGCCTTCCGGTCGGTGCAGCCGATATAACAGCATTCATTGCAAAGAAACTCGACCTTTCGTTTCTGCACGTCTGACAGTTTTTCAAGGCGATCAAGCGCTTTATTCAGCCGGAAATCCGGCACCACATAGCGGAAATCGTCACGGTCCAGTTCCTTCGTAAAATCGTCAAAATCTGTCAGCACTTTTGTCGTCGAGGAGACGAGATAAAGTTCCGGATAGCGTGCTTTCAGATAATCCGCGAGGAGATCTGAATGGACGATCACGCCATTCTCTGAAAAGCGCGAAAGCGCCGCGCAGAGCGCATTGCATTTTCGGTCAGAAAGGTGTTCTTCGCGCAAAAGCGAGTTACTGAAAGTCAGCCGCGCCGAAATCCCGTATTCCCGCATCAAAGAAAAGACTTTCTCCGAAGCATCATCGCCGAAGCCGACGCGCCCGCCGCCCCAAAGGCAGTCTGCCGGTGCGCCATAAATCGAACCGATCTCGAAGTTCTCGTAAAACCACTCCCGATGCTCCCGAAACAGCGGAAGAAAAAGGCGGTAAAGCTCATAAAATTCAAAAAGGCCTGGGAGATGAAAATACGCCTTCTGCATCTTCTGTTCTGTCGCAGTTTCCGCTCTGTTCATCCGCTCCGCCTTCTCTTTTTTCCATGGTATACGAATAGTGACAAATAAAGTTCAGATGTTGAAATACAGTATACAGAAAATCAGTCTTATTTTCAACAAAAAAACGGGTGCCCTCCATAAAAGAGGACACCCGCCCGAAGATCTTTTACTGTTCGTTTCCTTCAATCGGAAGCTGGACCTCGGTCAGCCAGTCCTCCTCGGATTCTTTGTTCCAGATACCGTCGATGTAGCACTCGCGTGCAAGCCCCGCAGTCTTATAGCCGTTCTGCTCTGCATATTTCATGATAAATGCATACGCATCGCTGATACTGCTGTACGGGCCTTTATGATAGACGCTGAGCACCTTTGCGGCCGGAAGAATTTTAAAGCGGATATGCTCATTCTCCTTTCCGAGCGCCGTCACAGCTTCATTGTGACGAATGCGGATATCGGTCTCGCGATACTCGCCGTCAAGGTACTCGCAGAACTCATATGCGGGCTCCGAGCACTTCAGGTCCGGATTCAGCGAAAGACACTCCGCGCCGACCGAAGGAATCCACTCCATGATATCCGAATAAGCTTTTAAAACGGTCTCACAGGTGTACACAATCTTCTCCGGAATCGTTTTTTCAGTTACCTGATATTTCATTTCCTTGTCCTCCAAAATCGATTTGATGATGGAAAGACGAGATTCGATAAGACTCTTTTCTTCGGCCAATGATTTCGCTTTTTCCCGCAGTATCTCTTTGACATCTGCGCCGGATAATACCGCTTTCACTTCGTCCACGGACAGTCCTAACTGCCGGAATGATTTGATTTTAGCGGCTGTTTCCAGCTGTGCGGTTTCATAAAGCCGGTAATGGTTCCACCCGTCGATGGCTGCCGGTTTCAGAAGGCCTTCCTGTTCGTAAAACCGCAATGCTTTGACTGTCAGATGAGAAAGCTTCGAGAATTCACTGATCTTTAGCATATCGCATCTCCTTTCCACATCCGACACTCTAACCTATCCCCTAAGGGACGAGTCAAGCACAATTTTGAAATTTATTTTGTGTAAATTTCAATCGCCTTCGCGACAAATTCCGCTGTGCCTTTCCCGCCGGCTACATTGATATTATCCGTCATTTCGCCGCCGGCCGCATACATCTGGCCGAGGCCTTTTAAGATGACATTTGTGCAGGTGTAGTACTTCGCTGTAATAAAATCCTGCAGTTTCTTTACCTGCGCCTGCACCGGTTCGGACGCGGGGTTCATCGCTTTCAGGTCGCCAAACTCATAGAAAAGATCCATCAGGTCTTCCGACGCCTGGCGTTTTTCGACATCGGTCTGTTCTGCCGCTTTCTTTTCATATTCGCGATACGCCTCCGTATCGCCCCACTTCTCCTTCGCCAGCTGCTTATACGCTTCCAGACGGCCGGTATCATATGCCTTAAAATCCATTTTCAGTTCCTCCCTCCATTTCATCTGCGTCACGTGTTCGATCAGTTCGTCCAGATGGTCGCGCTTCAAGGTAAGAAGCTTAATCTGGTCGTCTAACGCGCGCTCCTTCGAGTAATCCGGATGGTCCATAATCCGGATAATCTCTTTCAGAGGAAACTCCAATTCCCGGAACAATAAGATTTCCTGAAGCCGAGCGAGACTGTTCTCGTCGTACAGGCGATAACCGGCTTCCGTTACTTCCGCAGGGTGAAGCAGTCCGATCTCATCATAATAATGTAGTGTGCGCACACTGATTCCCGATAATCTGCTAACCTCATGAACTGTCATCGTTTCTTCCTCCTGACAGAGACTATAAACTATGACGTAGCGTTAGAGTCAAGTCCTTATTTCGAAATCGCACATATGTCGTCACTTCCGAATCGCCGCGGCGATGTCGCTTTCCTATCATTTGATTCCTCGGAGGATCATCGTTAGATTTACTTCGGTATCCCATTGCTTTTCGCCGCAGCGGAAAAGCGACAGCCGCTCGTCATGTTTTTGGTTAATCTGTTCCAGCATCCGATCAAACGCTTCTTTTTCTTCTGCTGTTTTCCAGAGGCTGCAGGTCCGATAAACGGCTTCGAGATCGTTCTGCCGTCTCCCTTCGATTATCCGTTCCGCGAATTCCTTCGGGTATTTCGGGTCGTCCGGTGTCAGGTCGGTTACCGCATATCCGGTCGTGACATCTAAGAAGCCGTGTGCTTCCATGGCAGCCGGGAGTTCTGCTTCCGTCAGTCCAAACCGGCCGACGCCGTATTTCTCCATTTCCGCTTTCAGGTCAGGACAGCGATTCCAAAACTCCGTCTCCTCCGGGCTGTCCGCCAAACAGGGGGCGGCGCATTGGATGCTTCTCCGGGAGGAGAGGCAAAGGCAGATTCCGCCTGGTTTCAGCACTCTCCGTTGCTCGTTCCAGAAGATTTCCGGTTCAATGTGTTCCTGAACCGTATTTGAAATCACTACATCAAAAGACTCGTTTGGGAACGGCAGCGCAGTAATATCGCCCTCTAAAAACGCCACTCCCTCCACATTCTCTCTCGCAAATTCGATGAAGTTCGTGTCTCGGTCTATTCCTGTAATCTTCGCGCGCGGATACCACCGGTGCAATGCTTCCGCCAGCGCGCCCGGTCCGCAGCCGATCTCTAAAATCTTCAATTCCTTTTCCTGATCCAATGAGAACAGTGAAAGGTATTTCCCGGAAAACAAGTCGTCAAACCGTAGTTTTCTGCTCAAATATAGTGTCATGACGCCTTGGACATGCTCTGACCAAACGTTGTTCATATTCATTCCTTATTGAATCCCAGAAATCACTCTATCCATTCCAGCAGTTCCATCGGCATCGCTGCGCCTTCAAACTCCGGCATTCTTTTTGCGGGCTGCCGCGTTCCGTCCTTCAGATACCAGACCGCCTGAACGGGGCGCATTCCATACTCTTTCGCAGCGGCGAGTTCATTGCTTCCGCCGTCGCCGACATAAAGACAGTCCTCCGGATTCACGCAGAGGCGTTCGAGGCACCTTTTAAAAATCTCCGGTTCAGGTTTCCGGATTCCCTCGTCAAACGAAAGGCAAGCCACATCAAAATACGGAAAAAGCACGCTCCCTTTAATGACCGGCGATTCCTCCGAATAGCAGTTGCTGATGAGCCCAATCTTTACACCGCGCGCCTTCAGACCTTCTAAAAGCGGGATGATCTGCGGGTGAAGATGATGATAAGCTTCTCTACAGAACTGAGTGCGCTTTTCAACGATTTTCCGGAATCTTTCATCTGAATAGGTCCCAAAATCCTTTAAAACACTTTCGAGCGCTTCCTCAAACGTAATCTTCCCGGTAGTACGGTCGGTTTCATAACTCACCCATTCCCTTTGAAAATCCGCTACCGGGATTCCCGCATCCCCTGCCATTTCCGCACTGAAATACCCCGGACATTCAAACAGGGTAACGAGCGTTTCATACATGTCAAATACAACTGCTTTAATCACTTGATACTCTCCGTAGCTCGTGTGGTTCCGCCGCTAACTTTCTGCCAAATAAAAGCATCTTATAACGCAATGATTTCGTTTGCGATTTCCGCAATGCTCTTCCCGTCGGTCATCACCTTCGCCGTGTTTAAGGCTTGATAAAGTGGAATCCGCGGTAAGCTCCTGTCAATCACGTCCGCCGTCCGTTTCCCTTCGTCCACATCTTTTTGAAGTCGGCTGCGAACCGTTTCCGCGTTTCCAAGAAGCGATATCGTCTCAACTTTTACGCCGTTCAAATCGAGTGCTGAAAGAATCGCATCGATAATCGGCTGCTGATGCATGACCCAGCAGAAAATAACATTTTTGTACGCGTTACAGTGTAAAAACTGATTCAGAAGAAAAGCAATGTTCTCCATCACCATCGCTTTTGTCTCGTCCGTCACCTGAAACGGGTCCGCGTCCCAGCACCAGTCGCCGTCTAAAAAGACCGCTTCAGGCAATACTTTCTTCAATTCCTGACAAACCGCCGTTTTTCCGACACCCATAGTGCCGCCGATCAGATAAAGCGTTTTCATTTCTTCTCCTGAGGTTCTTCTGCTCCGAAGATTCTTATCGTTTGATTTCCTTTATGAAAAAATCAATGTAGTTGTCGTACTGATAGCCTGCTGAGAACAGCGTTTTCCGAGAGACAGCATTCTCTTTTTCCGGCCGGACAATAATCTTCCTCGCCTTCGTTTCACGCTTGATCCGCTCCTCAAGAAGCGCAATCATCTTCGTCGCAAGCCCTTTCCGAAGAAAGCCCTCTTCCCCGATCATATAGTCAATGCTATAAGTGTCCGTGATGTCGGTATCATTGTGCCAGTTCTCTCCGCCGCGCGAATAGTCGTAATACTGGCAGAAGCCGACCGGCTGCCCGTCCGCTTCCAAAATAAAGTGGTGTACAAAATCAAACTCATCTTTCCGATGCTCAATTTCATGAATCCAGCTGTCCGGATGCTCGAACCACTTCTTTACATGCTCTTTCTTTAGCCAGACCTTGAACTGCTCGAGGTCGCTGTCATCGAACGGCCGAAGCCCTAAAGAAGTTAGATTTAGATTCAGGTTTGGATTCAAATTCAGATTCCTATCCAAGGCGTTCATCCTTTCCAGCGAAGCCGCAATCCTTCTTCGTTCACCCTTTCCAGCGGAACCGTGGCCCTTCTTCGCCGATGATTCCTGTCGGAACATAGCCGCACTTTTCGAGGACGCGCTGCGAGGCGTGATTGTCAGGATCGGTTTCCGCTTCGATGATTCGAACACCGTCCTGCCGGCCGGCCCACCCGGTCATCGCGCGGACAGCTTCGGTCATATAGCCTTTCCCCTCGAATTCCGGCGATATTCCATAGCCGATCTCCACCATTCCGTCCTCGGTAATCCCCTTAAAACAAAGGTCGCCGAGATATGTCCCGTCCGAAAGTTCCATTATCCAGATGGCATACCACTTCCGCTTATCCGGGTGCGAAACCGCGCCTCCCAGCATCTCCTGATACGCTTGCTTCATTTCGGGATCGCTTTCCCGCTCGACAAAGCCCTTCATCTCTTCGTCCGAGGTCAGGCGGATTTGAAACCGTTCGGTGCGGATTATTTCGACCTCATTTCTCATCATTTCACACACTCTTTTCCAGGTCTTTCTTCATTCTGCAGCGATTCTTTCTATTTCAGATATTTCTTAATCTTCTCCAGATTTTCTGCTAACGGTGCTTCGCCGGAAAGGACTAAAACCGGGCATCTCAAAAGCTTCTGCCATTCATCGTGACAGAGCTTGCTGCGGATTTCGATATCGCCGTCATCATACTTGAGCGCCCATTCGAGGAACGACTCATGCTGTTCGTGCATATCTCCGCCCGGAAGAATCCGGTCTCCATAGCGGAGAAGCTCTCGTTCCTTAATCCGTTTCCGCCGCACTTCCGTCGGTGTTACGAGCCGCACCGCAAGCGTAAAATACGGAATCAAGGAATCGCCCCATTCGACGAGCGAGCCCGAGTTCACCACATTGTCCGCCTCTTCGATATCCTTCCGCATCATAGCGACCCGTTCCTCCGGCGGCCGCTTTTCGGTAAACGGCGGATCGGTCGGAAGCCAAAAGTAGTCATCAGAATCCATAAACTTATACCCGAGCTGATCCCGGATATAACGTCCTAATGTGCTGGTGCCGGAGCCCGATGCTCCGAAGATATGAATCACATTTTTCATGCTAAACGAATGATGCCTCCGTACGAATCAAAAACAAAAATGTTTGCGGTCATCCAGGCTTACGGCTATCCAGGCTTACGGCTATCCATGTTTGCAGCCGTCAGCCTCCCAACCCGCAAGCCAATGCATATATGGCCACTCCGACTATCACCAGAATCAGAAGAACCAGCATAATAATCGAGGATCTGCTCGGCTGGTTTTCTTTTGAAATGGTGTCCGCCCGTTTCTGCTGAATTTGATAATATACGGCCAGCGGATCGGTCTGCCTCATGATGCGGTCGTAAAAATCCAGCACAAATCTCGTGTCGTCGTCCTTACTGATCCGCTCATCTGCCGCCTCATGCGCAATCTGGTTCCGCACCCAGCGGACATGCTTTAGCTGCTTATAATCGCGAACCCAATCGCTTCTCAAGTCGAGCTGTCCGTGCTCCTCTTCCATTGCGCGTATATACTCGCTGACACCATTCGTGTAGCCGAAAATCTCCCCACAGATTTTATCGAGGCATTTATAGTTTTCGAAAAACTCATTGTCAGATCGGTTCATAGCCTTCCCTTTTCGGTCAGTTCTGATTCCTCTTTTTCTGCCTTTTCCTCGCCGGTCAGTTCTGATTCCGCTTTTCCCAGTCTTCCCGCGTTAATGTGTTCGCCTCATCGTCGATTTTTGTCGAGCCGTCGCGAAGTTCAAACTGGCCGAACGAATGATGCTTAAAGCCAAGCTTTTCCTGCACTCGCGCGGATTGGCCGTTCGACAGGAAATGCCCGCATACGATCACGTCGAGCCCGACCTCTTCAAAAAGATACCGGATGACTTCTCCGACTGCTTCCGGCATAAGTCCTCTTCCCCAGTAGTCCTTCGACAATGCATAGCCGATCTCCCGGCATTTCTTTTCCTTCAGTTCCGGGAAGCGCTCTTCATTATAAAACTCGATTCCGAGCGAACCGATCGCTTTTCCGTTATACTCAAGCGCGAAGGTCTTCTTCTCATTGATAAACATATTGAGAACCCACTGGCTTCCGCCCTTCGTCGTATGCGGCGGCCAGCCTGCCATCTCTCCGATTTCCGGAACAGAAGCGTACTCAAAAAGGTCATCTAGATCTTCCTGCCGCCAGGGGCGGAGAATCAGGCGTTCGGTTTTCAGTGTTACTTGGCTGACATCGATTTCTGCATTCATTTTTGCTCATCCTTTCTTCTTCACCGGATGACGGATTACCGTCTTCCATTTTATCGGATCCACCTTTCGCGCATCGGAAAGATAAATTTCATGATGGAGTCTCATATCGGAAAAATCATTTTCATACCCGTTTTCTTCCAGGAACCGGTCCATTAGCGCGACGGTTTCCGGCTCATCATCAAACGGACCGATATGCATAATCTGGACGCATGTCCCCTCCTCTATCGTAAGGAATTCCGCCGTTGAGCAGTCCATCTTCTTTTTCTTTGTGGCGAGTTCGACTGCCCATGCGAAATCCTTTTCCGTGATAAAATCTGGGAGACGGATCACAGAAATCCAGTTAAACGTTGCCTTGTCGAAATAGTCGATTCCTTCGATCCCGTCCTGCCACCAGAAGCCCTCGAGCGGCGGGACGACATAATCATAGAAGCCTTCAATCCGATAATCGGTCTTATAGCTCATCTTTAAGGTATAAGCGACTGCGTATAAAATGCCGATCGCCTCCTGATAGGCGCCGCCCTCATCGTTCGGATTTCCCTTCCCTCGGACTGCGATATAATTCGCCTTCGGCACCGTCACAATTTCCGGCCGGTCCTTCGGAAGATAAAACTCTTTATACTCTTTCTTAAAGTCAAATGGCATTGTATTTTCCTCTCGCAATCACTTCAAAAACAGCGCCGATGCGCAGCAAATAATCCCGGTTGCAGCGTAAATAAATGCGGAAATCATTACGGCGCGATCCCCTGCGATGATAAACTCTGTCGGGTTCTTCGGGTTATAATAGATTCCGATATTATCGCCAAGCATATACTTTTTCCGGCTCATTCCGACGCTGCTTTTTGCTTCGTATACTTCGCCTGAGACACGATATCGCATCACCGGGTAATACATGAGGACCATGGAGCAATCCGGCTGCATTGAGATCTCTTCCGAATAATCGACCAGTGCCGCCGCAGTCTTTCCGGTGTTGTTCTTTCTCTGAACCATCCGCCATAGGAACAGGATAATCCCTATCGCTGTAAGAATGATTCCCACTATCAATAGTTTTACATGAGCTGTCATTCGAGCCTCCATAGTAACGGTTCTTGAAACTACCAGAGCGTTTTTATTATATCATAGATACTTTTTATCCTCAATGATAATAATGTCCATGGTTTCTGCTGCAGGCTGCATAGCGAGCCGTTTTCTTCCCGGGTTCTACACTTTCACATTATAACCTTTTGCTTTCTAAAACTCTTTTTTTATGCTATATTTCGGATGAGGCGAGATATCTCGTTTTTGTTTGATTTTTTGCAGTTTAAGCCGGATCCCGGCGAAGGAGAAAGATGGACGATTACAGCATAGCAAATACAACAAAACAGCAGCGGATCGAACTGATCCGTTCCTGGCAGCCGGAGGATGAATCCTTTGATGACAATGATCTCGACATCTGGGAGATCTACCGCGATTACATTGACGGAAAAAAAGAAATCGCCGAGTGCAATGCGGCGATTTCCAAGACATTAGAATATTTTGTTGAGGAAGACGGGGGACTCGGAGAAGGCTAAACTTTGTCGAAACATGAGATCGAGTTGGCGCTTCGGCTTCACCAGCTGACTCCGTATTCCTGAAGATCTACTCTGTTATTGATAACTATGACGCTTTCCGCTTCGAGGCGTCTTTTTTGTTCGTCGTAGCTTCCGAATGCGAATGCGCCGGAAAGCTCGCCTTTCGCATTGACTACCCGGTGACAGGGCACGGTTCCCGGGTACGGGTTTATGTGAAGCGCATTGCCGACGACACGCGCGAGGCCTCTGTTCCCAGCTCTTTTCGCGACCTGCCCGTAGGTCGCCACCTGCCCCTCAGGAATCTCTTTAACGATAGCATAGATCGCTTCATACAGCGGTTTCATCGCGCCGCACCTTTCTATCTGCCGTTTCTTCAGCCGTTTTCCCTTTCGCCTTCTGCCGAAGAAAGAGCAAAAGATTGATCACCATCTCGACCGCATAGAACACCGCGATATTGAGGAATGGCATAATGAATGGCGCAATGCTCTCGGGGAGCATATTGAACGGGTCGCGGACGACGAAGAACCAGTTAAAGAAATGCGAATATTCTCCGGCGGTTCCGTTATAAGTATAGTTTCCGAGAAGCGCCCAAACGGTCATTCCGACCAGGACGAGAAGGTCGCGAAGGTAGTGCTTTTTCTCCTCTTCGTTCGAGGTCATTGCCAGCATTACGAAGCCGTAAACTGCCATCACGCTATGGAAAAGAAGCGTCTGAATGACGCGGTAGGAGACCGGATGAACCGCGTGCCACATCACCCCCGCGGGATAGATGAGATACACGAGATTTGATATGAAACCGAGCTTTACAAAGGACATCCGGAACTTCTCTAACCATTTGATGCGATAGCTGAAAAAGCACATCACGCACATGGCCGTGCAGGCATGGAACGGGAGCTTCTCGATATCGATTTCCCCGTACGCGATCGGCATCAGGAAGATGTCCAAAATATACATTCCGAATGCGATATCAATGAGCACCCGCGTGCTTTTTTCGCCCGCGGCTTCGCCCTTCTTCTTTATGACCAAAAGAAGCGCTATTACAGCAGCTGCCGCCAATGCAATGTAAAGAAAGTGCCATCCGCTGAACAGTTTAAAGATTTCACCGCCTTTTCGGTCTGATAACAAGTTCTGTAAAAATTCGAACATAACACCTCCTTAACCCCGAGTCCGTTCCCTACTGCCCGCTTCCTTTCCGAAGGTTACCGGAGGAGCGATTCCTCGTCTCCCTGCGCAACCCGTTTGAATGCCATGGCTGTTCTATAGACCATAATCGTCAAGACTATCGATTCAACAAATCCGATAAAGCCCCACCCGACCTTGCTAATCTGATAGAATGTTTCAGAAAAAACTCCTATTACGCCACTTCCAACCCGCGCCCAAAGAAGTCCAAGATAAACCCACCAATAGTATTTCCACCCTCTGGATAATCGGTCATTCACTCCGATCAATGTTTTTCTGAAGGCTTTGATTTCGAGAAAGGCTTCCGTCTGGGCTATTATAAAAACAACAATCGCGAATAATGCGATTACCAAGCCTAATCCCCCAAACATGTCGAGTATATAAACGGCAGTGCTGAAGATAGCGCCGATTAGAAAGCTTACCGCTGTCGGAACAAACGCTTTTTCTTTGAGAGGTTGAAATAAACCAGAAAATAAGGCACGAAAAGTGATAATTGGATTATACGCAAGATATTGTAAAGCCACGTAAGACCGCTTTCTGATACGATGGTCAAGAGCACACCGACCAACTCGACCGGGATGTCCAACCAAAACAATACTAGAATCCATTAAGATAAGTACGCTGCGCGTTCCCGTTTTTCGTTTTCGGTACTTCTCGGGGCTGCCATAAATGTCTCACTTTGATTATTCTCTCCGTTTGTCATTTGAATCTCCTTTTGACTTAAGAAATCTTCATCTCTATCAGCGTTTAATTACATATTATCATTGTTTTTGCATTATAGGAAGAGCAAAATGGTTCTTTCTATTCTTTCTATTCTTTCCGTTCTTTCGGCTTTTTCCATCCTATCAGAAAGCCCGGCAGGGCCTGCCGGGCTTTCTAAATTAAATCAGTCATTTCCAGACTTCTTCCCATCGCATCGATGACTCTTCTTTTTGAGCATCCTGTTTAAAGGCCTTGGCTGTTCTATAATGCAAAACCGTTTGAAATACATTCTTTGCCGAAAACACTATTTCAAATACGAAATTGCAAATCGGATAGGCCGTTTCAGTTTGCGGTATTAGTGCCAAAATTACAAACCAGCAAATAAGACCTCCAAGGTTCCACCACCATACCATTATCCACAGGCGGGATAATCGGCCGTTCTCCCCTGTCAAGCACTTTCTATATGCATTAGCCTCAAGACGGGTAGCCACCAAAACTGCTATCATATAAAACAGAAAAAATAACGCGCCCGCATCGGCTTTCCCCAGGCGTTCGAGTACCCAGCTGATAATGCACATGATTCCGGCGATGGTTCCGCCTACTGCTGCCGAATAAAAAATTTTTTCTTTCTTGGAGATCATAAAGAGAAGCAGCAAGGCGGCTATGAAACACAAACAATTGCAGAGTGTTGAGATGTTGGAAAGCACCGAAGAACCGCTCTCCCCTGCAACATCCGAAAAAACCGAAACTAAGGCGTTCAGGACGCTCAGCCAGAACATTCTCATCAGCCACTTGTATAAGTATGCTTCACGCTCCCGTTTTTCATTCTCGGCGATCTCCGTTTTTTTCACATAGCTCCCGTTTTGATCATTTTCAGCGTTTATCACACTCATCTCGCTTTGATCCGCCTCATCGGTTGTCACACGGATCTCTCCTTGAGCATTCTCTCCGTTTGTCATTTGAATCTCCTTTCGGCTTTTTCCGTCCTATCAGAAAGCCCGGCAGGCCTGCCGGGCTTTCTAAATTAAATCAGGCATAGCCTGCTATACAGTCAGGCCTCACTATGACATGCGACAAATGTGCTGTGTAATATGACCACAGCTTACTCTTCCGCAGGGTGCGCTGGTTCTCATCCTCAGATTTCCGGAAGCACCTTTGTAAAAGCGTCTACGCGTCTCTCCATCTCTGCGCCTTTGTACGCGCCGTTCTTGAATTTCTCCGCAAACTCGTCGCGCAGAAGTGCCCAGGAATCAATCTCCGATCCGGGGATGATCGGGTAAAAGAGAACGCCGTTCTCCTTCGCGGCCTGGAAATCGCCGAGTGCATCGCCGACTTTCAGCGACTTGTCGAGGTCGTAGCCTTCTTCCAGCATCTTCGCAATGCAGACCGATTTCGTTCCGGCATCCTGACCGAAGATGCGCTTAAAATACTTTGCGACGCCGCATGCTTCCAGTTCCCGCTCCAACGCCTCGGTCGGAGTTGCCGAAACGACGACCACATCCGCAAACTCGTTCAGTTTCTTCAATGCTTCTTCGACATTTACAAACGGTTTGATGCCGCGGACGATCCGCTTGATATTCGCATCGACCTCCGCGGACCAGTCGGCCGCCTGCTTCAAAACACCGGAAAGCTCCGGATGCGTTTCCGCATATTCCCGTAACGCACGCGCGGAAAGCTCCGGCGTCTCCGCTTTCCAACGGATCAGGTCGGAAAGATCCGGTTTCTCCAAGCCATATGCCTTCACCTCCGGGAGGTTATACACGAGATTCAGCGCGTCCACAACAGCATGGAACCGGTTTGTGCCACGCGTTCTCGAATACAGGTTGACCGTTTCCCAGACTTTTCGCGCATAGCGGGAGACCGGCTGAAGGTTCCACACATTGACAAAAGCGGGACAGAAGCATTCTTTATGCTTCAGTTCCATGTTGTCGAGAAGACAGCCGTCAGAATCAATGCATACCAGGAATTCTTTTCTTTCCATTGCTCCTCCTTAAATTCGGGTATCCCACCGTCCGCACCAGACGTTTTCATCAGCGGTACCGGTGAATTCGGACTTTCCGCAGATCTTTTCAATCGTCGCGCGGATATACTCACGGGTCGGCGCGTACGAGTTGATAAACGTCTTCAGCATCGGCACATCATAAAGCGTATTCGTATAATTCAAGGAGACGCCGATCGTCGGGACTTCGTGGATGAACCACGGCAGCTCGCTGGAATGAGATGCGGACCAGACGAGACGGTTTACGTTCTCCTTCGCGTAGCCTTTGATATGGATAAACATAAAGACTACATCGTATTTCTTCTTAAACTCTTCAACCGGCGGTGTCTTGATAATCGTCATCTGCGGAAGCGGATCACCTTCCATGCAGTAGTCATAGAAGTCTTTATGGACATCGACCTCGAAGCCTGCGCGCTCGAGCTCCTCAATGACGATCTGGCGGTGCTTGTCAGGTCCGTCCAACAGAAGCACCGGTTCCGACTGCACATAATAAAGGATCGCACGCTTCTTCTCTTTGACATTCCACGGAAGCACGTGCTGGGTATCCTTTACAAGCGTAACAGTTTCATCCGCACACTTTTCAGCTTCTTTATGATGTGCTTCGCAGCCGACGAGGGAAAGCCCTTCCTTCGGCGGGAACTTATCGAGCGTGAACTCATCGAGACCGACTTTTGCTTTCAGTCCGAGGATTCTGTGAAGGGCGTCTGACAGGCGCTCCTCTGTGATCAGACCGGACTTGTAGCCGTCCATCATATAGCCGAAATCTTCATCCGGATCATTGAAATAAAGGAACATATCGCAGCCGGCCGCGATACAGGTCGGAACCTGAACCGAACGCGGTGCGGCAGTCGAAAGACCTGCCATATGGCTTGCGTCTGTCGTGATAAGACCGTTAAAACCAAGCTCGCCACGAAGAAGATCGGTTAAAAGCTCCTTCGACATCGTTGCAGGAAGAATATCCTTATCCTTAAGCGCCGGATTAAACTTCCGCTGCATGCTCGGGCAGCAGATGTGGCCGATCATGAAGGAATCGCAGCCGTCTTCGATCACCGCGCGATAGACTTTTCCGAAGGTGTTCTCCCACTCTTCTTCCGAGAGGTCGTTGCAGCCCATGACGAGGTGCTGGTCGCGCTCTTCGGTGCCGTCACCGGGGAAATGCTTCGCGCAGGTGGCGACTCCTTCTTCATGCATCGCACGCATATATTCTCTCGAGCAGGCAATGATCTTCTCGACGTCGCGGCCGTATGCACGGTCATTGACAATCGTATTCCGCCAGTTTAACAGAACATCGGTACACGGTGCGAACGTCCAGGTACAGCCGACCGCTTTCGCTTCCTTTGCCGCAACTTTTCCGGCGCGATAAGCGGTCTCCAAAGTCGGCGATGCGCCGCAGGCCGCCGGCGTAGCAACCGTCGTTCCTTCCTTTACCGCGCCATCACCGCCGTTTAAAGCGTTCGCGGCGATCAGGACCGGAACCTTCGAAATTTCCTGAATATATCGGTTCTGCTCCCAGACCTGCTCGAGGTTAGCGCCCTGCCAGCGGAGTCCGGAAACATGATAATTTTCAACCATCGTTTTAATATTCTCTTTAAATCCGCCCCAGTTCAGGCAGATAAAGAGCTGACCGATCTTTTCTTCAAGGGTCAGGGAAGCAATCGTATCCTCTACCCATTGAATCTGTTTCTCATTTAAGTAAAAGGGCTTTGCGTGTAAATCAACCATTGTTCTGATCCTTTCTATTTTAACCATTCTTTTAACAGGAAAGCCGCTCTAATAACCAGAGCGGCCTTCCCTAATACTATTCCGCCCTATTCGGACCAGAGATCAATTTGCGCTTTCAGCAGCCAGTTTCGCCTTTTCTTCAGCCATCCGGGCTTTCTTTTCACGCGCTTCAGCGATTCTCGCCTTTTCACGGGCTTTAATCTTGAATATTTCCTTGTTTGCTAAGAACACGAGGAAGAGGACGAACAGGCCCTGGTTAATCGCATTGGTGTTCGGCGTCGAGAACTCGAGCTGCGTGAGACCGTACTGGAAGATCTGAATCGTGAGTGCCGCAACTATCGTACCGATCGCATCATTGCTCCAGAGTCCGATAAATGCGCCGAGCATCATCGGGAACATGTTTGACGTGACGACGCCGTTACTTGCGAGGCCTAAGCCTGCTAAGAGCTGCGTTTCGTATGCCGCCGTGAACATACCGCCGATGCAGACCAGTCCGCCTGCAAAGGTATAGCAGATAACCGCATTCTTAAAGATATTGATGCCGCTGTTCTGAGCAATGAGCTGGTTTCCCTGAATTGCCTTCAGTTCGTAGCCGAACCGGGTGTTATTCATGAGAAGCGCACAGAATATCGCGATCACGACCATTCCAATGATGATGAAATAGGTGTTGTTCAGAATCGCATTGCCCTGCATACCGTAAAGGTTTAAACCTTTTCCGCCGGTAAATGCGAACGGAATAACCTCCCAGATCAAGCCCATACCGACACCGAGAACCATCGGAGGAACTCGGGTGATGACGAAAGCAAGTCCCGTCAGGAAGCCGAAAAG
This sequence comes from Lachnospiraceae bacterium UBA1778, assembly GCA_002315255.1. Lineage (GTDB taxonomy): Bacteria > Bacillota > Clostridia > Lachnospirales > Lachnospiraceae > UBA1267. The sequence continues at coordinate 23,083 of DCGM01000104.1, read as the reverse complement.
GAAGCCGAACGCGAGCGCGAACACGAGAAGCCAGACACCGGAAAGGCCAAGCATCTGACAGATGCTGCCGCCGATAATCGTGCCGGCGAGACGCTGTGCGCCGAGCGACAGGTCAAGTCTGCCGCTGGTAAGGTTGAACGCGAGCGCCAGCGCGAGAATCGTGGAGATACCCGCATTTCGGATGATCGACTGAACATCGATCATACTCGAGATGATTCCGTGGCCGGTCTTCAGCCGGACCAGGAGATCCATGATTCCGAATACCAATACCGGGAAGGCTAATGTTTTAAGAATGTTTTTTACCTTTTTGTTCATAACTTGTCCCTTCTTTCAAATAAGGGTGTTCATCCTGCAAAAAAACTGTCTGTAGCGTCAGGAAATCTTCTGGGGGAATTATTTCTTCATGAACTCGACTACCTTCTGGATATCAGCCAGAGTAGCAAGCGTATTGTTCATATCTTTGTAGGTTACGTTCTTGTTCGTCAGAACGGTGAGTTCCTTCAGACCATTGCCGCCAAGGACGAATTTGCCGACTTCCTTGTCGAGGTTCGCAATGATTTCATATTCTTCTGCGCTCATGCAAGCCCACGGCTTAACGCCGAGCAGCTGAGCCGTTCCTGCTTCCTTCATGTTAGCGCTTGCGCCGTTGACTGCGTTGTAGATCATCGCAGCGAGAACGCCGTTAGCAACGTTAAGCGGGTTGATGATAGCGCCGTCGATGGTGCCGTCAGAGAGGCCCTGCTTCGTCTGGTCTTCAATGTTCATCGTGCCGACGATCTTGATGTCTTTCTTCAGCTGAGATTCGCATCCTTTAATTGCTTCGGTGAAGCTTGCCCAGTTCGCGCATGCTGCGAAGATATCATAGTTGCCGGTCTGAAGCTGCGTCTGGCAAGCGGTAACATACTGTCCGAAGTTCGAGAAATCCATACCGGGGCAGAGATAGATGTGGATCTGGTCCATCTTGTCGTGAGCAACTTCGCCCGGGTTCTGGTCATTGACGATGTCTTCAATCGACTTCGTATAGGTCAGAGAATAGGTTTCCTTCATCGCTTCGAGGACACCGATTGCTGAGTAGTAGTGAGAAGCTGCGGTTTTGCCCGGAGCTGCGCAGGTGTACATGAATACGGAATGATTCTCGCCATCGCTGCAGATCTGAGAGAACGCTTTCTTATAAGCTTCTTCCATGCCGATCGGGTCAGCGCCGCAATGTCCGATATTGTGAGAAAGACCTGCAACGTCTGCTGCAACTGCAGAGTTGTTCGTGCAGAACCACATACCGTACTGCTCGCACTTCTGAGCGCCCTGGTTAACGGCTTCAGAACCGGTGATCATGTTGATGATGCCGGAGCATCCGGATGCGTATGCTTTGTCGATGAAGTCTACAAGGCCGGAAGCGTCATTGGAAAGACCTTCAGAAATCATGAATTCCATGTTCAGGGTCGGACCGACTTCGTTGTTGTAGTAGTTCTTGATTGCCTCAAGGCTTTCACCGGTCATGATGTTCGCAACACCGACCTTGATGGTCTTTTTCTCGGTGGGGGTGTTGTTACAAGCTGCAAGAGAAAGCACCATAACAACTGCTAAAACTAATGCAAGTACTTTTTTCATTTTCTTCTCCTTTTTTGTTTTCTTTATTGTTATTTAATAAAGCCTGAGTGAAGGGGTTCCGGGGCTCATCAGCCTTCCGGAGCCGGAAGTCCTTTCGGACGTTTCTGAGAGGTGACGACCAGGATGAGGAAGATGATTCCGCGGATCGCCTGGATGTAGGAAGCATCGACGCCGATCATCAGGAGGCCCTGGTTCAATGCGACGACGGTAAGAGAACCGACTACGCCTGCATAGACGAAGGATTTCGAACCGCCGAAGATGGACATGCCGCCGAGCACCAGTGCAAGCATGACGTCCATGTTCAGAGATGCCAGCGAGGTGGTAGAGATAGAGCCTGCGCGGATAACGGCAATAATAGCGCCTGCGCCGCAGGCGATACCGCCGAGGATAAACGCGATCGTCAGGAATTTCTTATAGGAAATACCGGTCATATCCGCACAGACACGGTTCGTACCGATCATCTTTAACGAACGTCCGATTTCGGTGAAGTTGAAGAGGATGATCGAAACGACGAAGACTGCGCCGAACAGGATGTAATGGACGCCCGAGTTCGTGAGGTCATTGACCAGTGCAAACGGGACAGCGACCGTTCCGCCGCCGAGGAGCGACTGCTGGACCGCTGCGAAGAGCGCCATCATGATAACCGTAACGAACAGGACTCGGACATTTAAAAGTGTCGAAAGGACTGCCGAGAATACCATCAGAAGGATACCCATTCCGAATGCGGTCACAATCATCAGGACCGGAGAGCCGGTCGCATTGTAAACGATACAGGCGACAGTCGCGCTTAAAAGGGAGGTCGCACCCATCGACAGAGCCGTATTACTGGTGGCGAAAATGAATGCGCCGCCGATGGCCACGGTTCCGACGATCAAAGACTGGTCTAAAATGATCTTTAAAGAGTTCAGCGATGTAAACCGCCCATCCGTCAGGATTCCGAAGACGATGCAAAGCAAGATAAGGAATGCGATCGGAAGAAGCTGGTTAAACAGCCGCGACTCAAAAAACCGTTTTAAGGAACTTACTTTTTTCTTTTCAGTCATTGTCAAGCCCCTCCTTAAATCATGAAGTCTATCAGAGCATGCTCCGAAAGATCCGGACCTCTGAACTTCTCTGCGGTGATCTCGCCGTCCTTCATCATGAGGACACGGTCAGCCATACCGATGATTTCCTGGAGTTCTTCGGAGATGAGGATGATCGATTTGCCCTGCATCTTCAGGTCGTACATTAACTTGTACATGGAAGCCTTAACGCCGACATCGATACCACGGGTGGGGCAGTCGAGAATCAGGATATCCGCATCCATCGACATCCACTTGCCGAAGACAACCTTCTGCTTGTTACCGCCGGAAAGCGTGTTGACATTATAATGAACGCCGGCGCATTTAATCATCAGGTCTTTTACCTGTTTGTTGACGTACTCTTTTTCTTTCTTCTTCGAAATCAGGTTTGCGAAGAACAGGTTGATTTTATAGCCTGTCGAAGCGATATTCTCATAAATCGTAGCAGAGAGTCCGAGCGATTCCTGGTCTCTGTTTTTCGATACATAAGCAATCTTATGGTTGATCGCATCGACCGGGCTCTTAATGACTGAACCGTCAGCAGCGACCACTTTTCCGTCGAGAATCTTTTCGACGCCGAACAGCGCACGGCCGATCAGATGCATACCGCAATCGGAAAGTCCGCCGATGCCGAGGATCTCGCCCTTATGGAGCTCGAGGTCGAAGCAGGTCAGCGTGGAAAGCGTCGTGATGCAGTCTGCCTTCAGCACGACCTCGTCCGAATAGCCGTTCATGTCGGAGCGATAGTAGTCGCCCTTTACTTCACGGCCGACCATCATCCGGCGGATAACATCCTGGTCATATTCCGTTTTGTCGAGCGTTCCGATGATGACGCCGTCGCGGAGGACGGTAAGCTTATCGCAATGCTCGCACATTTCATCCAGGTCATGGGAGATGAAGAGGACCGTTTTATTGTTCTCTCTCTGTTCCTTCATCACCTTATAAAGGAATTCACGACCTTCATGCGAAAGCGCGGTGGAGGTTTCGTCCACGATCAGAAGATCCGGCTGCCAGTACATACATTTCGCGATTTCAATGACCTTTCGCGCCTGCATGTCGAGATCCGCCGTTCTGTCAGACGGCTTGAAGTGGTTCTCGATGCCGAGCTTCACTAAAAGCTCTTCTGCCGCATGGTTCATTTTCGCTTTGCTGACGAACGGACCGCTCATAAACATCTTCTCGTGTCCGAGGAAGATGTTCTCTGCTACAGAGATGTTCGGAATCGTACCGGCTTCCTGAACGATCATGCCGATCGCATGCTCCTGTGCCATCAGCATAGAGGTGGGGTTCCAGGGCTCGCCCTTATAGATCATTTCTCCGCTGCTCGCCGGCTGCATACCCGCGATAATGGAAGAAACTGTCGACTTTCCTGAACCGTTTTCACCGATGAGGCCATACACATAGCCTCTCTCAAGTTCAAAGGAGACATCATTCAGCGCGACTGTAACGCCGAAGTTTTTGTACATATGGCGGACTTCCATTAACGGAACCGAATTTGCCATAAGTAATCCCCCCTTTCTGAAGTGTTTTTGACGCGAGTTTAGGGAAAATGCACGAATCCCACACTCGGTATAATCATAATATAACCATTTTCCACAAAAGTACATTGCAATAAAGTTCCAATATATTGCAAATTGTCCACGAATGAGTTATTCTTGCTCTATGAAGTACGATTATCGCAACGGCGCCCTATTATTTAAGCATAGTTTGGATGAAACCCCTGCAGTTTATCAGCAGCGTTTTGAGGAGCATTACCATACCTCGTACGAGCTTCTGTATTTTTTGAAAGGAGATGCAGAGTTCGTCATCCAGCATTCGTCGTATGCCCTGACAGAGCATTCTCTTCTTTTTATGAAGCCCGGTGAGTACCATAACCTGATCATGCATACGCAGAAGCCTTATGAGCGCATTGTCATCCGGTTCGATGAACAGTCGCTGCCCCAGGCACTTCAGGATAAGCTCCAGGAGGTTCCGAATGTTTTTCAAATTAAAAACACAGCACTCTCCCGCGAGCTTTTGAAGATTGACACTTATGTGCGCCAGATCAGCGAAGAACTCCTCCCGTCGCTTCTGATGGGTCAGCTCCTCGTCATACTGTCGCTTCTCTGCTGTCATGAACACGAATATGCGTTAACCGTAGAAACCGAGAACAACCCCCTGCGTGAGGCGTTAGATTATATTCATGACCATCTGCAGGACCTCCAAGGGATCGACGACATCTGCGCGGGCGTACACATCTCCCGCTCTTTCCTGCAGAAGCTCTTTACCGACCAGCTTCATTCGCCGGTCATGTCCTATGTCCGGACGCAGCAATGCCTCGCCGCGAGCGAACTCATCCAAAAAGGCGAAGCTGCCTCGGAGGTGGCGCGGAAATGCGGTTTTGAAAATTATTCAACCTTTTACCGTTCCTATATGAAGGTGTTTAAAAAACCGCCCTCTACCGCGAAGCAGGAGTGAGGTTTGCCGGCACTTTCAAGTACATTTAAAGTAACGGATTTATAATCCGGTTTGCTATTAAACTATTGTTTAGGAGAAGAACAATGAAACTTATGAAGAAACTCAGCCTGTTTATGGCGGTTGTTATGGTCCTCGCACTGTTTTGCGGATGCGATGCGAAGAATCCGACCTCAAAGGAAACCGATGCAAGCACGAAGTCCTCTGTAGAGGCCTCTACCAGCGCGGATGATGACGATGATCCGATTTCGAGTGACGGCATCGCGTACTATATTAACGACACCGGCTATCCCATTGAGGTCCTGAATCTTTTTTATCTGGATTCTTTTATCTCGTTCCTTTCGACCTACGGCTCCTATGCGGCCTATTTCGGATTAGATACCTCTACCGGAATTGTGGAACTCGAGAACCAGACCTGTGACTATTCCGCCGATAAAACCTGGCGTGGCTTCTTCTTAGAGGATGCCTGCTCAAATCTCCTCTATGTCGTGGCTCTTAATGATTGTGCAAAAGCCAACAATTTTACTTGCACTGATGAGGATGAAGCCTTTATACAGGAGCAGTTGGACGCCCTGGCAGAGGTCGCGTCGGATGAGGGATATGAAAGCTCAGAGGCCTATCTGAAGGAAATGTATCAGGCGGATGTTACACTGGCTTTATACGAAGAACATCTGCGGATGGCTACGATTGCGGATGCCGTATATGCAGCTTATTCCGATTCATTGTCATTCACGGAGGACGCCATCAAATCCCAGCGCGCCAGCCTGGGTTACGACTCGGCTGACTACGACTATTCGCTCGTTTCCATGCGCCACATCCTCGTGATGGCGGAGGCCGGAAGTGACGGAACCTATTCAGAAGAAGCGATTCAGGCTGCTCATGATGCGGCAGTAGAAATCTACAATGAATGGCTCGCAAGCGACCAGTCCGACGAAACGTTCGCTTCGATGGTCGAGAAATATACGGATGATACCGCTTCTATCGAAGATGGCGGTCTCTATGATCAGATTTATAAGGGTATGATGGTGGAAGGAATCGAAGACTGGCTCTTTACCGAAGGGCGTAAGCTCGGTGATGTGGCTGTAATCGATAACAACGGAAGCTATGTCGGCACGCATGTCGTTCTTTTCGCCGGCGAAGGAGAAAACTACGGTATGTATCTCGCCGAGAGCGATCTGAAAGATTCCGCTTTGTCCGACTGGCTTGACGATGTAGTTTATGGATATACCGCAAAAGAGGGCTCTGATTATACGAACGCTGCCCGCTTCAAGGATATTTTCTAAGGACTCTCTCCTAGTAAATTTTTTAACGACTCTTTAAAGGATACCTTTTAATGATTCATTAAAAATCTGATTTAAGCCTATAGAAAAAGGGCGGCAGGATTTTGCCGCCCTTTTTCATCCTTTCCCGCTGGCCACATGCTTCGGATACCATTTCTGGAACCATGCGGTAAAAATCCCCATAAGCGCCGGAAGAACCGAATTGATGGCGCCTATGTAGCTTCCTGCCCCCGACAGCATGATAAAGAAAGTCCAGATTGGAGTAAGCAGATAAAGGACTCCCCACGCCGCTGTCAGGATACGGTTCGTTTTCATAAAGATCGGATTCTGAAGCGCTGAGTCTCCGCCGTAGTCGTTTTTGGAATAGTGCGCCGTAAGCGGAACCTTCGTAAAGCAGGAAATACACCACATCAGCCCGAACAGAAGGTAGGACAAGGGAATTATCTGCAAAACCGATGCACCTAAAAGCAGGGCGATAGAACATCCGCCTACACCGATGCACGAAAGCTTATCGTATAAGGTAGCTTTCGTCCGATGCATTAAGACCGGTATCAGAATGCACGCTGCAATGCTGATGAGGCTTCCCAAAAAACTGTCGATCGCTGCCGCAACCCAGAAAACAATCCACGGAGCCAGCAGCATTGTCATATTCGTTTTCAGTTCATTCTTCTCTTCGTTTTCTGCCTCGGATTCACGCTGCCCTGCGCCGAAATAGTCGTCCCAGTGAAGCATCAGATCAAAATCGCCCTCGACGGAGTATAGATGCTTCATAAGCGCTTCATCGCCCGCGATCTCTCCCTCGGCGATAGAACACCACACTGAATACGGGGTATTGATTTTTGTGGTAAAGCTTCCTCCCAGTTCCTCCGTAACCTGGCTTCCTTTTTCGTTAAGAAGGATGCGGTAGGTTTTTCCGATGTCGGTGTAATTCATTTCCAGAACGATATCGTGGCCGGGCCATGCGTCAGAACGGTACAATGCAGCCATCTGCCGCGTAAATATGAGGCTTTCGTCTTCCTTTTGCCCCGTCGGGCTGACGCCCCAGCTGGCATCCGCCATCGCCTCAAAAACATCGCGCGGATAGAGATTCTCATTCAGTTTTTCCTGGGTGCTTTGGCTGATGCCGCTAGAAGCATACTCTTCTCCGGCGAGCTTAACATAAGAAAGATACTCATCCGTGCGGCTTTTTAATTCCTTCACGCGGAACAGTTCGCCCTGCCCGCAAAACAGCGCCGTATAACCATCGTGTCCGCAAAGCCGGTCAAACATGGCCGTCACGCAGTCATAATTGCCCTTTGATGTATAGAAACCGCAAGTCGAGATCACTACTGTCTTCTGGCTGCTCCTGTCATAGCGGGAGGGATGTCCGCCGCTTTCTGTGTTTGAATTCATAAACGGAAGCGTCATGGGGAGCTGGCGGTCGACCAGATTTTTAAGCTGCCCGGGCAACCCGAAATAATATAGCGGAAAACTCCATACCGTAAGATCCGCCCACAGGAGTTTTTCAATCACCATGCGCATATCGTCATGGATACAGCACTCGCCGGGCGTTTTATTCCAGCAGGAGAAACAGCCGAGGCAGGGTTTAATGGTCAGTTTGCTGATTTCCAGGACTTCTATCGCCGGCGCCTGGCGGCCGCTTCTTTCTTCCTGCGCGGAGATTCCGTTCAGAAACGCCTGCGTCAGCCGGTAAGTATTGCTTCTTTCGCCCTTCGGGCTTCCATTGATTACCAGAATATTCATTTCGCATTCTCCAGTTCTTCGATACAATGTTTCGCCCACCCGATATACATCTGAAGGCTTCTTCTGCCGAAATCGGCGGTCATTTTCCAGTACAATCCCTGATCTTTCAGCTGGTATTCGTTTTCAAAAAATGCAATGCTGTTTTCCACATCCGAAAGCGACGCCAAGTAATCTTCGCACGCCTCTGCAAGCCGCTCAAAATACAGGATGTTTTCTTCGCGGCTACGATTCCCTAAAAAGAAAACCTGCATCAGCATCGGCTGCCGGATTTCCATCCCGATGTTCTCCGTACTGAGCCATCGTAACAGTTCCACCTTTCCGCTTTCTGTGATGGCGCAGATATTCTTGTTTGGCTTATCGCTTTGCTCTACAGTGGTCATTGTAATCCATCCGCTTTTCTCAAGCGTATGTAATTCCCGATAAATCTGGCTGCTCTGTGCCTGCCAGAAAAAGTTTAAGGATTGGTTAAAGATTTCTCTGATTTCATATCCTGTCATGTTTCCGTAGTTCAGAAGGCCCAGGATTCCGTGTTTCAGCATATCGTGTCCTTTCAAATTTCAGACTGTTTTCGGATGTGAAGCATATTATTCCACTTGTGGAATAGAAAGTTTATTTATGATGCATAATACTCCACTTGTGGAATATTGTCAAGGGGGGGCTCAGCTCAGTCCGAACTCGCTTCGTTATGACAAAAAAGGAACCGGGATTCCCCGATTCCTTTTCATCTGGTATCTGTTTTCACTTTACTGCTCTCGTCGCGAGGAATGTCATTACATTCAGTTCGTGAAGCCGTCCCTCCCCGTTCGTATCCTCATAAAGATCCGTCAGTGTAAATCCGGCCTTCAGCTGCCCGCCGACCAGTTCCTCCAGCGAATGGGAGAACTGGATTCCGCAGTCCGAGTCCTGAAGCTGCCGCATCTGCTCTTCATTCTCTAGCGGATTGAACGGCATATGGTTGACAATGCATTTCTCGTCATCATCTACCAGGTAATTGATCCCATTGTCGAAGCCGCACAGGAGAATGCCGCCCTTCTTCAGAATCCGCCAGCACTCTTGAAAGACCGGCGTCACCTCTTCGATATAGCAGTCCGAAACCGGGTGGAAAATGATATCGAAGCTTTCGTCCTCAAATGGAAGAGGCTTCGTCATATCCCCGCGGATCGCCTGAATCGAATAGCCTTCGCGCGCTGCGACAAGATTTTCGCTTTCAATCTGCTTCTCCGAATAGTCAAGCACCGTGCATTCTGCGCCAAGCGCTGTAAAAATCGGCATCTGCTGACCGCCGCCGCTCGCCAGTCCGAAGAGCTTCTTTCCCTTCAAATCGCCAAACCACTCCTGCGGAACCGGCTTGGTAGGCGTAAGCAGAACTTTCCACTCGCCCTTCGCCGCTGCTGCAAATTCCTCATGCGAAATCGGTTTTCCCCATTCCCAGCCTTCCGAAACCCAGCGGTCGACCGTCTTCGCATTGATATCCTGATAATTCATCTCCCGCATATCGCTTTCTCCATCGTCGGGATCTCCTTCCCAAAAAGTCCTGTGTGGTTATTTTAAAACGATTGATTTCACGCAATCATAGTCGATCAGTTTTTCAAATTCCTCTTTGATATTGCACTTATACTTATGCACCAGATGGTATTCGATCGTGACGACTCCGTTCTCCTTTGAAAGCGTCCGGCCCTTCACCTTGACCTGATGCTGGCTTGAGATCTCCTTGATCTTATTCTCGACCTCGTCGTTTTTTTCCAGGATAATGACGATCTCATTCTCCGAGTACGCATCAAATCCGGCCGGAAAAACATGGAAGATAAACTGCACAAACAGGATCAGAAGCGTAAGGATAATTCCCAGAAGGATTTCGCCTGCTCCAATGCTCATTCCGACCGCAGAAGTTGCCCAAAGACCTGCCGCCGTAGAGAGTCCCTTCAGCACATCGCCTTCCCGGAAAATAACGCCCGCGCCTAAAAAACCGACCGACGCAATGATCTGCGCTGCAACCCGTGCCGGGTCCGCCACGTTCGCGTCGGTGTTAAACGCATATTTCGATAATATCGTGATGAGGCATGCTCCAACCGCGAGAAGCGCGTGCGTCCTGATGCCGGCCGATTTCATTCTCATCGTTCTTTCCAAACCGATCAATACGCCGCACGCTGTGGCCAGAAGCATTTCTAATACATACGTAATCATTCTCTTATTCCTTTCGTGTTAAGAAAGTCTGTTCTCGCATAAGTCTTTTGTCTGCGTGGACAGTTCTTACTTACGCCTAGGTCCGCGGGGGCGGTTCTCATGAAAATTTGTGAATCCTGATGTCATCAAAGTTTCCATCGAGACAATAGTATACGGCATTTTCATTCCGCGAATACACAAATGAGATTCTTGTTCCCCATTGCCCTTCCTGCTTCACCTGGCTCAGCACATCCAGCGCATCGGCGACCGAAAAGTTCTCCGTACTGTTCTGGAGGATGGCCAATGCCCTGTCATAGCGGTCTTTTCCGTAGAACGGATTGCTGTAATCAGGAAGCGTCGTCAAAAGCGGGAAATTGCTGACGACAGCAAAGTCTTCCTCGTACTGTTTGATGCCGTAACCGGGTTCCAGGAGAAGAAACTCCCCGTCGCGGTTTCCGATCAGCGAATGCAAGGTGGTTGACGGCGCATTGACCACTACCGTCTCCCGAATGATGCGCTCAACATCCTCAAAAGAATATTTTCCCCGAATATACCGGTCGTTCAGAAGATCGATCCGTTCCCGCCGGGCCCCCTTCGGGACCGGGAAAATCTCGCCGTTCATATACGGCAGGTTTCCAAACTGGCCGTTTCCGTTCACGCCATGGGTCAGATAGGTGGTGCTTCCCACCGTGATGCCGACGGAGAAGTAATCCTTCTTCAGTATCAGCTTATAGTTCCACACGGCCGGATCAATATCCAGATTATAGCCGTAAAGAACATCTTTTCCTTTCTTTGCGATGGCCGTACACATCCGCTTCCCTCCGCAAATCTTATGTTAACATACTTTTCTTTTCATACAACGGCCAATATTTGATTTACTATTGGACATTTTTTACGGGTTCTGCGGCTGATATCCCTCTACACGATATGCCCCTGCACTTTTTTTGCAAGCCAGGGTTTACATCGCCTTAGCATGGCAGGATTGATGCTCTTCGCTGCTCATAAACCCGTCGTGGCTATGACCATGTTTTTCTTCATGGCTAAAATGATTATGCCGATGCTCGTGTGTAATCACATGCGTGTGAGTAATGCCGTCATGTGTATGCACGATTGTATGGGTATGGGCGTGACTGTGCTGCCTGCTCAGTGTATCAAACACCACTAATGCTGAACCGGCCAGCATCAGAATCATGCCGATAAAATACATAATATCCAGCTTCTCTCCAATAATCAGAAATGATAAGAACGTCCCGACAAATGGAGCTATCGCATAAAACGCGCTGGTCTTCGCCGCGCCTAGGTCCCGCTGTGCCCTGATATAGGTAAAAATACTTAATCCATACGTTACAAAGCCTAAAACCATGGCCAATAGAATAAAGATAAATGGCGGCAGCTTCTCTCCGATAATGAGCGCTATCAGGAAGGCTCCCAACCCGGAAAACAGACCTTTTAACGTAACGATCTCGTAAGTGCTTTTATTTGAAATTTTTCTGGTGCAATTATTCTCCACTCCCCAGCAGCATGTAGCCAATACGACTAATACTGATCCTAAAGAAAACTCAAAGCTGTCACTTCCTTGAAATGAGAGCACAATGCTTGACGCTGTAATAAAGCCAATGGCGATCCACAGTTTTGCAGAAATCTTTTCTTTAAAAAACAATAGTGCGATCAGTGTGGTTGCAACGATTTCAAAGTTTCCGAGCAGGGAGGCATTTGCAGCCGAACCAATGCTGATGCCCATCATCAGCAATATAGGTGCCGCAATGTCGAGAACAATCATACCTATGGTATAAGGTAAATCTTCTCTGGTGAGCCGTTCTTCCCGGTTTTCTTTCTTGTATTGAAAGAGATATAGAATTCCGACTCCGACCCCCGCCCCCAGATACAGAAACGATGCCATAAATGTGGGTGATATTTTGTCAAGCAACAGCTTTGAAAAGGGGGTATTTATCGAATAAAAAACAGCTGCCATCAAGGCAAGCAGAACCGCAAACACCGTGTTTTTTCCCTTACGTTCTTCCAGATTCATAATGGTTTTCGCCTCATTCCCGGAATAAGCCGACGGATGACGGCTTCAGCCCGCCCGCATAAAGATGGGAGGTGTCTCCGAATTCGACCATGCGCCATAGCACACGGCCCTTCTCACGTTCTTCCGTCACCAGCGTAGTCACAGAAGACGGACGCGCTAAGAAGCTGTGCCATAATACCATCGGTGAAATATTCAAAAGATACGAAAGAAGAACGCACTCCAGCCCGAAATGGCAGACGAGGCAGATCGTGTCATGATTCCCTGCTTCAGTCGTATAATAACCATTTTCGTTTCTGTAGTACCCATACTTGTTTATCAGCTTCTCGAAATGCCCGGTCACATCGCGATAGCAGTTCTCTGCATCGCTGTTTTTGATGATATCGTTCTCGGTCCAGCGGAAGGCGTCGAAAAGTTCCGGATAAGCCGTCCATTCCTCCGGCTTCCAATCCCACAAATATGTTTTTCCGCCCTCTCGGCCCGGCAGGTCTATAAACGGCGGGCAGAATTCCCGGAGCCAGTCGCAGATTTCAGCTTCCTTTCCGGTAAGTTCCAATGCATGCTTCGCCGTATCCTTCGCCCTGCCGTAGCTGCTGACATAGAAATCCTTAATGTCCGCTTTCGCCAGTCTCTCGCCTAAAAGTTCAACTTCTTTCCACCCTTTTTCTGTCAGTGAATCGATGGAATAATCCGGCTCACCATGTCGAACAATCATTATTTTCATTGCCGTCCCTCCGATCAATGCGTATCGCGATATCGAAAAATTATCTCGTGAACGTACAGTTATATCTCGTTCATGCATATAATAATACCGAATCTTTTTTTGTGCAAGGCGCGTTGAATGAGCTGCCGGTTCCCAGTACTCTCTTTTTACATAGCACTTGTTTTTTTGTGGTATCATGATATGCTAAATTATATCTTTTTATGTCACCACCTTCAGGCGAGCGGAGAAGCATTTACGGAGTATGCGCATAATGAAAAATGATATTGAAAATACAAGCGGGAGAAGAGGCTTTTTAGGGAAAATCCGCATTCAGACAGCCAATAATTCTACTGTCCTAACGATAATTCTCAGTATTACAGCCGTCATATTTTCGACCTTTCCGAACTATTGTGTGATCGGAAAATTCCCGTTGTATGACTATGTACTGTTTTTCGGGATAATATTGGCCTGGCTTTTTCGGGAGAATTTCCACAAAAACAGTCCGGCTGTCAGATGCATACTTCTTGTGTTTGCTGTTCTCATGATGATTTGTCAGCTTTCACATCATGAACGGCTGGTCTATCTCAGAACCATGCTGGAGTATATCGGCCCGTTTATCCTTCTAGGGTGTTTCATTGAGAACCGGAAGCAGATCCAAACGGTTATCGATTCGTTTCTCCTGTTTACCGCATTTATGTGCGTGATGGGGATACTGGAAACCGTAACTCAGTTTAATATCTGGTCTATCATCGAAACCAGTATTTTTGGCGATAAAATGGGCAGCATCTCCGAAGTGCGTTATGGTATATACAGAATCGAGCAGTCTTTCGGGCAGTGCCTTCCCTATTCCACTTACCTTTTAGCGGTTAGCTTATTGGCCTGGTATCGATTCTTCTCCGCCCCCCAAAAAAAGATCAGAATTCTTCTTTTGATTCTTCTTTTACTGATCGGGGTGAATATTTTCCTGACGAATTCCCGCCTCGCTTTCATTATTTTTATACTTCTCGGCGCCGGTGTGGTTTTTATTCGGTCCAAGCGGAAAAAACTGATTATTCTAGCCGTTTCGGCAAGTCTGCTTATAGCGATATTCATACTCTGCTTCACAAACCTGCTGAATCAGAATACCTATATCCTGGCCCTGATAAATATGTTTAACCCCAATGATACCGTGTACGGAACCAGTATGGCCTATCGTATCGGGCTCCTGACAGCTTTCCCATCCATCATCAAGGGAAATTATGCGCTGGGGGTTGGATCATCAGCCCTTCAGGAGCCATTTCTCATTCGCATACCTGCCTGCCCCGCCGGATTCCTTTCTACTTCGATCGATAATAATTATCTTTTCCGAACAGCTCAGTATGGTCTGGTTGGTCTCAGCGCCTTCCTGTTCTACTATTTGGGAACGGTCATTTGGGTTACCGCGAGGGCAAAGAATATCAGGAAAGAGAAAATGAGACTCCTGTTTCAGGAACATCCTTTTCTCCTGGTTGTGCCCATTATTATGGCGATGTATCTTTTGGTTTGGATATCTGTAGCGCAGATTACCGAATTCCGAGTCTTTAACGTTATCTTGGGGCTCTATGCGGCTTATTTCCGTGTCTTTACAGAAGAGATGCGAGCGAACGGTTTAGGAGAGATACGGCGCGAAGAAGTGACGGAAAAGACTGAAAACGGAAGAGCTGTAAAGGAACTCTCTTAAAAAGTAAAGGCAGGAGGTATGCGAAATCAGATGAGATTTACATTTATTATCCCTACATATAACGACGTTTCCACTTTAAGAGCATGTGTGGATTCGCTCCCAGACAATGCAGAGATCCTGATTATTAACGATGGAAGCACCGACGGGACGGGCGAACTTGCGGAGAGACTGGCAGAAGAAAACGCTCGGCTAAAGGTAATCCATACAGAAAATCGTGGGGTATCCGCAGCCAGAAACCGCGGACTTTTGGAGGCTCGGGGAGATTATATCCTGTTTGTCGATGCAGATGACATCGTGGAGAAGGATCGGCTTTCGGAGTGTATGCGCATTTTGGAAAGCCACACGGATATCGATATGCTTCTCTATTCCAGATCGCAGGACCATTATAAAAACGGAAGACTTCACTGGCGTGATAAGCTGATTCTGCCGGTTCAGGGATTTCTGACCGCTGGGGAGTGTTACGGGATGATTGACCGCCTTTTTGATAGTAGCGTTCTTTATCCGATCTATAATAAAATAATCAAAAAGAGCATACTGACCGGCATTCGATTCCAGGAGGAGATGTTTATCCTCGAAGATCTGGAGTTCTCGGTTAGGGCATTGGCCAACTGTCGCCGTCTGTTTTTCTATCAAGATATGGTTTACCATCAGCGCTATTCTGTAAAGGGAACAGCGAGAATCAGGCGTATGAAGCGCTTGGAAGAAGTGATGAATCCGATTCGGGATGCATTTGAATTACTTCCATGCGACACAGATTACATGGAAACTTCAATCAATGCGATGCTGGAACGGGAAATTCGGCGCGCCATGTCTCTTAAAGAGCTTCGGGCACATTATCCCGGAAAAGTGTGCAAGTATTTGTTTGAACGGCTGAAAACGCGAATCTGGTACTTCTACAGAAGGCTGTGGTCCGCTCTGCATTGAACAGAAAAGAGAAGAGGAAAAAGTTACTTTGAAGATGCTGATTGTGATCGACAATTTTTATCTCGGTGGGATTGCGACTTCCCTATATAATTTTCTGCAGGAAATCTCCCGCCGACCGATAGACTGTGATCTTCTGGTCTTCGATCCTTCTTCCATTAAGAGGGAAAGGATTCCTAAGAACATCCGAATTCTGACCCCCGACAAACATCTTCTGATACTCGGTAATTATCTGAGAGATATTTTTGCACGCTCGAAAAGAATGGGCCTTCTGAGAGTTTTTTATACAAGTCTTTCCCAGCTGCTTTCCGGAGACCAGGCGAGGTCTCTTTTGTTCCGCTTTGTGCGGACGCGTGGAGACTATGATCTGGCCATAGCCTATACCTATGATTACGGCTGGCACAAGCTGACACCTGGCTGCAGGCAGTATCTGGCGGATAAGGTTCGGGCAAAGACGAAGGCGGTATATATCCACGCGGATATTAGTAAAGACGGATCCTTCGACCGACGGCTGGAGGCTTGCTATAATACCATTGACCGGATCCTCTGTGTTTCTGAAGGCTGTAAAAACATCTTTCTTCAGCGCTTTCCCTCTTTGAGGGAAAAGACAGCCGTTTTGGAGAATTTTACCGATGTGGACAGAATTCTTCATATGATGGCGCCGGCAGTCCGTTACCAGGAGAAAACGGTATTTATTACCGCGAGTCGCCTTGTGGAACAAAAAGCATATTTCCGGGCACTCCATGCCTTTTACCGAATAAAGGAAGTCATCCCGGACGGATACAAATGGGTGATTATCGGAGATGGTTCCCAAAGGGCTGCGATTCAGAAAAAAATCCGGGAATACCGGCTGGAAAAGATCGTGGAGCTCATCGGGCAGAAGGACAACCCTTATCCTTATTTCCCCAATGCCTCCTGTTACCTTCTTCTGTCCTACCACGAGGCGGCGCCTATGGTTATTAATGAATGCGGAGTGATCGGACTTCCGGTCATATCCACAGAGACGTGCTCTGCCAAAGAGCTGGTGGAAGAAAGAGGACGAGGTTGGGTCATCAAAAACAATGAAGACGCGATCTATGAAGCTGTTTTGGCTTTCCTGGAAGGCCGAGTCGCGCTTAGCCAGATGACTTCGGATTTGAAGTGCAATGCACAGGCAGAAACGGAACTACAGGCGCTTTTGGAAAGCCTGTAAGGCAAGTCATCACAGCGACAGAACTATCCTGGTAATATTCATTCCCAACACATAATCATAGGTCACTGATTTTGAAATCCTTTTAAGCATCTCAAAATTATCAAAATCCTCTTCGTGCTCCCTTGCGACAGAGTTCAGGGGGGTGCCGACACTACAGAAATCTACCATGATTTCATCGTCCCTCTTCTGAATCAGAATGTCTATCGGGGTGAGGTTTCTCTCGCCGATGTTGTCCCGTATAATGATACTCATTTCCTCTACGGAAATCGCCACCAGCATGGCCCGGCTCATCATCAGCTCATTTTTTCTGCACACCTGCTCGATTTCTCGGGTGACGGTGCTGATATTGTTCAGATCACCGTCGATGGTGAGATTTCCTAACATTTTTGAGCTTTCGTCGATCAGCCAGAAGCCTTTATATCTCCCGCCGGAACGTTTAACAATGACTCTGTTTATGATGAATACTGTTACTGTGATTACTGCTGATGTCAGCAGAAGCGCCCACCACAGACCGTTTATTCCCATTATCGGGCATAATATAACAGAAAGCAGAACCGGCAAGACGAAGCCATCTGCCAGACTGATCATCAGAGAATACCACTTCATGCCAAGAACCGACAGAATGTTCCTGATTTCCAAGTACACCCATCTGCACAGCAACACCCACGAGAAGATACGGACCGCCGGAGCTACCACCTCGGAAGCGGCTGTCGGATCAATGGCAAATATGTACGCCAGCCCCTGTGGCCATAACTGCAGTATAAGGAAAAAGACAGACGAGACCACTGTAAGAATAACGGCAGAAAGTCTGATGACATATGTCTGC
This sequence comes from Lachnospiraceae bacterium UBA1778, assembly GCA_002315255.1. Taxonomy (GTDB): domain Bacteria; phylum Bacillota; class Clostridia; order Lachnospirales; family Lachnospiraceae; genus UBA1267. The sequence continues at coordinate 5,407 of DCGM01000104.1, read as the reverse complement.
CCTTTTCTATCATTCAAGCCTTTCAGCGTGCTGTAAAACGGCAGCAGTGTATCAAACACTCCGGCCAGGAATATGGATATCAATGACATTACCTGCATATAGATGGCAAAGGTGAGCACTCCGCTTTCGCCGGCAAATTTTGCGGCGTAGAAATTACAGAAGGAAACTTTTATCGCATACCCGATCTGGGTTGAGGCCACCGGTAATCCGGTCGTAATAATTTCTTTAAAATGGCGGAGGATTCCGGTGGAGAAATGAATCTGGGCGATATCATCCTTTCTGCGGAGATATACCACCAAAAGAACGATCAGCCCGACTGAAAAACCGGTTAATGTAGCCATTGCGGCACCGTTGACTCCCATTTTGAACCACTTGATAAATATAACGTCAAACACCAGATTTACAGCATTTGAAACCATATTCACCACAGTTGCAAGCACCGGATGACCGCAAGCGGGGAGAAACATGGCAAACAGGCAGGAGACGATTATCGGCAAAGCAGAGTAGGCCTGCACTTTAAGAAAGGACGAAAGCTCTACCTCTAATCCTGAGCCGCGTCCGAGCAGTTGGGCTAAAAGCGGTGAGGACAAAACTCCGACGACAGAAAGGAATACACTTATCACAATCGCAATGATCATTGCCATGGAGAAGATCTCATCAGCTTTTTTCCGGTCGTGGTTTCCGCGGTTAACCGAATACATCGCGGATCCTCCGACGCCCAATATGGTATATACGGTTGAGAAAACAAACATCACCGGCGAGGCGAGGTTCACAATACTCAGCGCTGAGGCATCAAGCAGATTCGACACGATAATGCTGTCCACAAACGAGCTGAGAGAGGTAGCAACTGCCGTCAAGGTGCACGGTATCAGATACTGCAGATACTTTTTTCGTATATTCCGATAGTTCCGGGATTCGGCCGACGCATCGGCTCCATTCTGTAATGTGGTAATCATAGTGATATAAGTCTCCTCTAGGTTTCAGTCAATTCATACAGGTTTCGCAGGATTTCAGCACCCGTTAAAAGCCGAAAAACTCCAGAACTTTCTTTGTAGCCAGTTCCATGCATGTCGGATTTTGGAACCTATGGTCAGCATTTTCGACCGGGATAAATTCAATCAGATTGTTTTCTGCAAAGTCCTTCACTGCCTCGGAAGGAACCACTTCGTCCTTTTCTCCATGAAGAATCAGAATATCCTCTGCAAAAGGGAGGTAATCGTTCTTCTGAATATCCGATTCTTTAAGGTCAGCGAGAAACTGCTGGTTCACCTCTATTTTCCGATCAAATCCGACCTGAACTTTTTTCCCTTTCAATATCATTTCAAGTTCATCATTCTTCATGATAGTGCCTGTAAGCACATCAGCCATATTAACTGCCGGACTACGTAGAGCAATGCGAATAAAAGGGTTCTCATGTTCTGCTATATATTTCAAAACGAGATATCCGCCGAAACTTGTGGCATAAGAATAGATCGACGTTGTCTGAATCTCCGAATGAATGTAATCAATGACCGTTTCAATATAGGTCATACAGTCCTGAAGAACCATCCTCTTTTTAACATCATCCCCATGACAAGGCAGGTCGAAGGTCAGAAGCGCCACACCTTTATACTTTGTCAAAAGACGTTCCGCAAATTTCTGAGCCGCACCATTGTCTTTATGCCCTGCAAATCCATGGCCGAACAATACCACTTTTTCTATCAGGCGATTCTTGTCATAATAAAGTTTACATCTGATATTTTGATTATTCTGGTTGATTTCAAAATATTTTTCCATCATCTCTCCTGATTCCGTGATAACAGGGCTGCCGTTTCGGATTCTGCTCCGCTTCCTTTACAACAGCTGCTTTCTGTTTCGATGATCATTTGATTTCAAACTTTCTCGTTTCCCCGGCTTTCATGCTTAACGCGGTGGAATATTCCTGGCCATATTTTACCACTGTACCGATATCTGATAAAGCGGTTATTTTATACTCCGTTATTTTTCCGTTCTTCCAGAAAATATCGATAATAATATTGCCTACTCCCCTCAAACCTTTTACAGATCCGCTCTTCCAGCTATCGGGAAGAGCCGGAAGAAGAATAATTTCTTCTTCATCGGAAAAAAGCAACATATTGGCAATTCCTGCTGTGGCTCCGAAATTACCATCAATCTGGAACGGAGGATGCTTGTCAAACATATTCGGGTATGTTGACGTTTCAAAAAGCTTTCTAATATTCTCATATGCCGCATTATGAAGAATGTTTTCCCTTGGGTTTGAAAAGCTTCATGAATTTATAGACAGACAGCACCACAAATTTTTTGATGGGAGATATCCTGACTTCGTATTGGTCGGGACAGAGGGACGGGTCATAGAAAATCTGATCCTTTTCCGTCAGCACCGGCCGCCCGTCCTTCACCTCAACAAGCGAAACAGCACAGTTCGCCGGGAGACGGCCCTGCCAGAAATCGGAGGGATTCTGGTACAGCCGGTTCAGCATGGCCCGCAAGGCAGCGCCGTGCGTGGAAACCAGATAGGTTTTATCATCATCCCTTGCTGCCAGCTCGGATAAAAAAGCCTGGGTGCGTTTGCAGACATCTGTGGGGGTTTCTCCTTCCGGTATTTCTTTGATGTCCAACGGCGCCAGGAAATACGAAATCATCACTTCCTTCGGCATGTCTTCTTTCCGTTTCATTTCCCATATTCCCGGATTGATTTCCCGAATCCTGTCATCGCAGAAAATCGGCGTGTCCTCGTTTCCGCTTTCCCGCAGAACGATTTCCGCCGTCTCTTTTGCCCGCAGGAGTGGGCTGGTAATACATTCGTCAAAATGAATTCCTTTCATGTTTTGTCCGGTGATTTCCGCAAGCGTTCTTCCGTTTTCATTGAGCGGCCAGTCCGTGACTCCCTGCAGACAGTGCATTTCATTTGCCTTGGTTTCTCCGTGTCTGATAATGTATATTTTCATAAAAACTGATCCTCCCTTTCGTTATAACAGTAAAATACTGATGGTATCCGCATGAAATAATGACCATCGTCCTCCCCGGCTTTATATGCTCCATTATTTTCCATAACCTTTTGAGATGCAATATTGTCTTTATTTACACGTAAAAATGAGTCATGAAAATTTATCTTCCGCAATTTTCTGCGATGGAATATTTCTCACATCGGCATCTGTCCATAGTCTTTGCAACTTCTTGTGCTGTTATAATTCTAAACTTTTTTCATCAAGCAGGAAATCATATAAGCTAATAGTCAGCACACCATCATCATCATGCCAAGGTTTTACTATATCCTTAACAATTATTATTTTTTTGAAAGAATCACTTATGTTAATAAGCGATGCCTTTTCTTGTTTTCTCTTTTCCTCATCAAGGATACCGAACGCAGACTGAATATAATAACGTCTGCTTCCCTGGTTAGCAATAAAATCGATCTCCAATTGTCTCTTTTCCTGAACGCCTGCCTCAGTTCTATTTCTTTTCATTACAACTCCAACATCAACCGAGAAACCTCTGATTCTAAGTTCATTATAAATGACATTCTCCATTAAATGAGTTTCTTCCACTTGTCTAAAGCCAAGTCTTGCATTTCTAAGTCCGATATCTTCAAAATAATATTTTAAAGGAGTTCCAATATATTTTCTTCCTTTTACATCATACCTGTTTGCTTCAGCAATAATAAAAGCATCCTTCAAGTGCTCAATATAATTGCGTACGGTGTTAAGACTTATATCGGACTGAATAGCGCTGTTAAACGTGGCCACGATTTTAGACGGATTTGTAAGAGAACCTATGGCAGATGCTAAGACATTTATTAAATCGTTCAATTCCTGCTTTTTCTCAATACGATTGCGTTCAACAATATCCTTAATATATGTTTCTTCAAACAATTTGGTCAAATACTCTATTTTTTGTTCATCTGTATTCATTGTTACCGTTAATGGTAAACCACCAAATCTAACATAAGAGCCCCAGCCTTCATACTTATCTCCATTAAAAGCTGTCATATATTCACTAAAACTTAATGGATAAATATGAACCTCGTCCCCTCGTCCCCTAAATTCGGTAATGATATCTTTTGACAAAAACTTAGAATTGCTTCCGGTTACATACACATCAACATTCTTCATATGAAGAAGAGAATTTAACACATCTTCAAAATCTTCTAACAGCTGAACTTCATCAAGAAAAATATAATAATCATCTTTATCAATAATCCTATTCTTTATGTAGTCTAAAATCACATAGGGATCTCTGTGTTTTTTATTTTCTAAACGGTCCAGCTCTATTGAAACAATGTGATCCTCGGTTACTCCATCTGATAAAAGATGATCTCTAAATATTGTGAAAAGCAAATATGACTTTCCGGAACGTCTTATTCCGGTAATCACTTTAATCATTCCGTTATGCATTCTATTAATTAATTTGTTAAGGTATATGTCTCTTTTAATTTCCATTTTTCACCTCAATTATGACATTTCAAGGATATTGTGCCCTCATTTTTCATTATTATATGTCTTTATAAGCCTTTTAGCAAGATTATAGTTAAAATTTCGGGATATTGTGCCCCTAATTTTCAATTTTGTCAGCACTGCACACTCAATTTCAAATAATAACAGTACTGCATACTCAACTGTATATTTTCAGCCTTTTCGACCGAATTTAGTGCATAGAAAAGGCCTTCCAACCACTCTGATAAACCGTCAGCATTACTGTCCACTTTCCCCTCTTCGTGTGTGGAAACTTATCAAGCAAAAGTGCTAGTGAGGGGGAACTTGTCAAAGGTTTTTGCTTGAAAAAATCGTTTTCATACCCATTGTTTTCAATGTATTGATTCATTATTTCTACGGTTCACGGTTGCAATAAATTTCTCAATAACTGTGTTGATTTCTTCGGGCTTGTCTACATTTGAGTTGTGACCGGCGTTTTCAATCCATGCAATCGGATATCCTTCTTTTGATATCCACCTTTCATTATATTTTCTCGTAAATCCGGCCTTATCATTCTTTCCGCAGATTATTTGCACCGGGCAATCAATCTTGTAAGGCAAATCCGCTTTTATTGCCTTCGCAAGCATTCTGTATCCGTGTCCCACGAGTTTGCAATATTCATCCTTACTGTAAATGCTCATCATATCGTACATGTTTTGCTGACCGAGTTTAGTCTCTGCAACTCCTTTTGAGCCTGCATTTAATAAACTCTTCCACGGATACATTTTGTACATGGTTTCTGCATGTTCCATAAAAAACAGATCAAACCGACTTGAATAGGATTGTTGAAGAGGCGCCGAATCAATAATTACACAACCCTTAAGCCTTCCCGGAATATATTGACAGAAAGCCTGAGTCACATATCCTCCCATTGACTGTCCGACAAACACAGGTTGTTCAATCTTTTCTTCCTTCAATATTTCATTAAGCCATCG
>DCGM01000085.1:9919-11630 GCA_002315255.1 Lachnospiraceae bacterium UBA1778 | reverse complement strand
AGGAACCGAAACTGAAAAGAACCTGGCTGCCGCATTTGCAGGCGAATCCCAGGCTCGCAATAAGTATACTTATTTCTCAAGCGTCGCGAAGAAGGAAGGCTACGAGCAGATCGCAGCATTGTTCTTAAAGACGGCTGACAATGAAAAAGAGCATGCGAAAATGTGGTTCAAGGAGCTCAAAGGCATCGGCAATACCGCGGCGAACTTAAAGGCTGCTGCAGACGGCGAGAACTATGAGTGGACCGATATGTATGAAGGCTTCGCAGTCACCGCTGAGAAGGAAGGCTTCGTGGAGCTTGCGAAGAAGTTCCGCGCAGTCGCAGCGATTGAGAAGCATCATGAAGAGCGTTACAGAGCGCTCCTTCACAATGTCGAAGCGCAGGAAGTTTTCGCAAAATCGGAAGTCAAGGTCTGGGAGTGCCGGAACTGCGGCCATATCGTCATCGGTACGAACGCTCCGGAACTTTGCCCGGTTTGCGCACATCCGCAGAGCTATTTCGAAGTCAACGCAGAGAATTATTGATTTGAGATGAAGGGGAAGCGCCGATGGAATCATTGAAACTTGCAGAGAGCGTAACCATATTCGGAAAATGGCTGGGCGGCTTTACGGAAAAACGGTATCCTGAAGCGTTTTCTGAGTTCTGCGGGCTTTATGAAAAAGCATTCGCGGACGCATTGGAAGCTGAAGGTGCGGAGAAGGTCGCAGACGCCTTTATGGGCGGCATCGAGGCCGATCTTCAGAAGACCTTTTTCTTACGGCGCAGCGGAGAACGGGCGAATATTAAGATGACGATCATCGCATATCTTTGCCCAATGCTTTTACGGATGGAAAAGGCTTCGGCGGCCGAAACGCTGACGGCGGAAACGACATCGGAAGCGCCGGCGGCGGAACCGGAAAAAAATCCGCTTGCTCAGGAACTGTGCGATCTGCTCTGCGACCGCTGGAACGAGGCGTATCCGAAGGATTGCGTCCGAGGCGCGGTGTCGTATGAAACGATCAACGGGTCCTTCTGCCATAAGCTTTTCGGACTTGATTTATCTGTGACGGATAGAAGGTGACACGGAAACCGGTTTACTTTGGTTTGACGAACAATGATGCGGCATCAGGATTGTTTTGATTTGCCGAACCATGACGCAGCATCGTTTATCGCTGATTTGACGAAAGAAAACGCTGGAGGAGCCTCGCAGCGACAGAGGAGAACATGAGCTACTATCGCGTAAAAGGGATGGAACGGGTTACCCTCCCGGGAAATGATCAATACGAAAGACGGAACAAGATAGCGCCGTCCGTTCTTTCCGCGGACTTCATGCGGCTCGGTGAGCAGCTTTCGGAAGCGGAACGCGCAGGCGCGGATTATGTCCACTACGATGTGATGGACGGGCATTTTGTGCCGGAGATCTCGTACGGGGAAGGAATTCTCCGTCAGATTCAGAAGGCGACAGATATGACGCTCGACGTCCACCTCATGATTACGAATCCGGAGGATCAGATCCCGCTCTTTGCGGCGGCGGGCGCCGATATCATTACCTTCCATCTGGAAGCCGCGAAGAAAGTCGGAGAGCCGAATTCGGTAAAAGAACTGATTTCCGAGATTCATGACTGCGGCATTCAGGCGGGCATTTCCATCAAGCCGGGAACGCCGGTTGAGGATGTCTTCCCGTATCTTAGTGAAGTTGAGATGGTGCTTCTTATGACCGTGGAGCCGGGATT
>DCGM01000085.1:0-9912 GCA_002315255.1 Lachnospiraceae bacterium UBA1778 | reverse complement strand
TCTTGACACCCACCTTAACCTTTTCAGCCGTATCTTTCGGAATCGGACGAGCGGATTGCAGCGCTTCGCGCAGAGATTGACCGGCTCGGACTGCCGTGTGACATCGAGGTTGACGGGGGGATTGATTTTGAAACGGTAAAGCGCGCGGCATCGGCCGGCGCCAATGTTTTCGTCAGCGGATCGACTGTATTCCGCGGTGACATTACAGGCAACATCACGAAGCTGAAAAACGTTCTCGAAGAAGAGTTGTAACAGAAGTTCGCGTTCTCAGAGGAACTGTAACAGAAAAGCGCCCCACAGAGGAACTGTAACAGAAAAGTGTTCTCGCAGAAGAGCGGTGACCGAGGGACGGAAGCGATCGTTTTCTGCCGGCGCAGGAATCGGCTGGGCAGCCCTGCCCGAATAAAAAAGACTGAGGATCATGGATTTTACCGGCTCGATTTGAGCCCGTCCATGGTCCTCAGTCTTTTTAGATTCCCAGCGGTTTCAGCAGAAAATCTGTGCGAAACGAAGCGGGGTTAACTGTATTTCTTTAATACGACATAGAGGCGACCCTTTTTCGAGGTGCCGTCGATTCCGCCGTAGATTGCTTTCCCGAAGCCGCGGACATTAAGGACATCGCCCTCTTTTAAGTTCGTGCTTTCCTTTAAAATGACCCGTCCGTTCACGAAAACGCGCTGTTTTGTGAAGAGCTCTTCGACGTGGCTTCGGGAGATGCCCGTGTAAGCCGCGACAATCGCGTCTAAACGCTCGGAAGCCACATTTACGCGTATTTCCTCGAGAACGGGCTCAAGCTCCGGAATATCGCCAAAAACGCGCTCACAGCGCACGTCTGTATGGCGCACTTTTGTCAGGCTCTCCGAAAGGAATGCGGCAGCGGATTCGAGACAGAAGAACCAGGCCTGTTTTTCACGGATGATGATGTCACCGATGAGACTTCGGTCGATTCCGAGATTGAGAAGCGCGCCGAGGTAATCCGGGTGTGAAAGCGCTTCACCATATTTAAGCGAGAGCGGCGAGACGGCAATGACTGCGATCGGAAGCTCAGGCTCGTAGCCAAATTCGTCCGGTGAGCCGAAGACGGCGAGCTTCCGTTCGGCGGAAGCATTGCCGCCGAAAAGGCGGGAAGCAGTCGGAAAATCGCGCTGGAGGCTTAGAAAAAGATCCTGCTCCGGAAGTGACAGAAAGCCCGAGAAGGTATAAGCCCCCTGACGCTCCGCCTGCGCGGAAAGGTCGAGAAGATGCCGCTTTAAGATTTCGTCTGATTCGTTCATAGGGCTCCTATACGATGGACAGGCTGTTAATCAGGCGCTGCCCGGCTGATAAAACGATTATAATGCGCTGCCTGATAAAACACAAGCGCACGAAACCGCTTGCCTAAACGGGCGGATTTAGAGTAGAATAGCACAAAAGAAAGGCTATTAAGTTCCGAAAAGGAGAACCTATGAGAAAACTGACGGTAATGGTCGATATGGACGATACCATTGAAAATCTGAAAGCAATCTGGATCGACCGGCTGAACGCGCGCTACGGATACCAGGTGGATCCGGAGTCGGTCATCGAGTGGAATATTGCGAAGTCATACCCGGGACTTACACGGGAGCAGGTTTACGACGTCGTGCTGGAGGCGGACCTGTATGATGTGATGGAGCCGCTTCCAGGCGCAGTCGAAGCGCTTCGGAAGATTCAGGAGGACGGGCACCGGCTTTTGATCGTCACCACCACGAATTATGAGATTGTTCCGGCGAAAATGACCCGTTTTCTCTTTAAGTATTTTCCGTTTATCGATTGGCACGATGTGATTCTCACGCATTATAAGCCGCTTCTGAAGGGCGATGTGCTGATTGATGACGGGATCCATAATCTCGAAGGCGCGGATTACGTGAAGGTGCTTTTTTCTGCGTCTCATAACCGCCTCTATGATGCGGAGGCAAACGGGATGATCCGTGTTGACAACTGGACCGAAGCGTATGAAGTGGTCCGGAAGCTCGCCGAGGAGTAAGCAGGTTCTTTTTGGATTGAAAAAGCGCAAACCGCGTGATAGAATACTAAAAGGGCAGATATTATCTGCCTTTCTATCAGACTAAAATAATAAACACAGGAGGCGGCAATGAAATTATTAGACCTGAAAACAGAGGCCGGTCGCAAAGCGTTTTTAGAAAAAGGATATACGGTTCCGCAGTTTGACCGTGAGGAACTGAAAAAGAAGACGTATGAGAACCCGACATGGGTGCATTTCGGCGCAGGAAACATTTTCCGTGCATATCAGGCGGAAATCCTGGAGAAAGTGCTGGACCAGGGCGAATATGACCGCGGACTCATTGTCGCAGAAGGATTTGACTATGAAATCATCGATCGCGCGTATCGTCCGTTTGATAACCTGACGCTCTCGGTCGTTATGCATTCCGACGGTTCGATTGAAAAGAACCTGGTCGGCTGTCTGACCGAGTCTTTGAAGGCGGACACCTCCTTCCCGGAGGATTGGGCGCGTCTCGAAGAGATTTTCCGGAAACCGTCGCTTCAGCTCGTTACATTCTCCATCACGGAGAAGGGCTACGGCTTCAATGATGCCGACCTCGAGCGCGGCCTGGAAGCACGTTTCATGATGGGCAAGATGGCCCGTCTCCTGCTCGTCCGCTTCAATGCATCTTTGGAGAACCCGCTTCCGATTTCGCTTCAGTCGACCGATAACTGCTCGCATAACGGCGACAGAGTCCGCGCCGGCGTCTACGCGTATGCGGAGAAATTCGTCGCGCTCGGCATTGCGCCGAAGGCATTTGAAGATTATGTAAAGAACCCGGAGAAGGTTACGTATCCGTGGGCTATGATCGATAAGATCACGCCGCGTCCGGACTCCCGGATCCGCGACATGCTGGCGGCTGACGGTTTCGAGGATATCGAACTCATCGAAACCGAGAAGCATTCCTTCTCCGCACCCTTCGTCAACTCCGAGGAAGTCGGCTATCTCGTTATCGAGGACAATGCGCCGTACGGCCGTCCGCCGATCGAAAAAGGCGGCGTTCTTTTCGCGGATGCGGAAACCGTCGACAAGGTCGAGCGTATGAAGGTCGGCACCTGCCTGAACCCGTTACATACCGCGATCAGCATCTACGGATGTCTCTTAAATTACACGCTGATTTCAGCAGAAATGCATGATGAGGACCTTCGCGCTCTCGCTACCCGCCTCGGTTATGAAGAGGGTATGCCAGTCGTCATCAATCCGGGCATCGTCGATCCGATGAAGTTTATCGACGAAGTCCTGACGAAGCGTCTTCCGAACCCGTTCATGCCGGATGCACCGCAGCGCATTTCGACCGATACCTCCCAGAAGCTTTCCGTCCGGTTCGGCGGTACGATTCAGGAATATCTGAAGGCCGGAAAGGATGTCACGAAGCTTAACCTGATCCCGCTGGTATTCGCAGGCTATGCTCGTTTCCTTCGTGCGATCGATGACAATGGCGCAGAGATGCAGCTGTCTACCGACCCGCTGCTTCCGGAGCTTCAGCCGATCGTTGCCGGACTCGAGGTGAAGGAAGGCGAGCAGGATTTCAGCTGCCTGAAGAAGCTTTTCAGCCGCGCGGATGTCTTCGGTGTCGATCTTTACGAAGTCGGCCTCGGCGAGAAGACCGAAGGAATGGTGAAGGAACTCTTTGCAGGCCCCGGCGCTGTCCGTAAGACCTTACATAAGTATGTGACGAAATAACTCGCGATTTTAGCGGGCCTTGAGGAAACTCAAGGCCCGCTTTTTGCTTTTTTGCCCGGAGGAAAACGGGCTTTTTATGCACTGGACAGAAAAACAGGCTTTTTATCGAAAATCAGCCCAAAAGAAAAAATCACCCTTTTTCGCCTTCAAAACGTATTTTTCGGGTGAGAAGGGTGACGAAATTTATCATAGAAATGAGTATAATCGTGAAATAGAAAGTTAGGCTCGGAGGATCGGGCTTGAAATGGTACAAAAGGTTTCACGTAATTAATTGGGAAGTTACAAAACAGGAGGATAAAAAAATGCGTAAGCGTCTCGTCAGTTTACTTTTATGTCTGGTCTTGATAGCAGGACTTCTTCCGTTAGAGCCTTTTACCGAGGTTGTAAAAGCGTGGGATGAACTGTATCGGACAGAGAATGTAGAAGTTCCCGAGGGATGGGACTATGTGGAGGTTTCCACCCGGGAGAAATTAGAGGAAATCGACAAGCAAAATCGCTGGTCGGACAAGGATGCCGCTGAGGGCACGTTTATCCGACTGACTGCAGATATTCATGTAGAGGATACGGATGTATCGAGAGATGCGTTTTCTCTGATTTACATTGCCCTCACCCGGAATATGACGATCGACTTCAATGGTCATACCATTTCCGGCAGGATTCGCGCTATCAACAATCAGGACAATAAGACATGGAACACCCTGAATATCAAACTGTACTATGGCGGCGTTCCGGATCTCACCCTGCGGTTTGTGGACTCGGTCGGCGGTGGCGGTATCACATTGGATGCCGAAACATTGGTTGACGGGCCTTCTACGGCACTCTGCATTACCGGCGACTATTTGGGCGATTATTCCGGGCTGGATAAGTCGCAGGTTCCTTATGACAACGGGGCAACCGTCATCATTGACGGCGGCACCTATAAGCTGAACGCAAAGAATCAAAAATTTATCACCTCGCAGCTGAGCGGCTATGTGGCCTTTACCGACTCGGAGAAAAAGCCCTGCTGGGATGCTTTTTATAATCCCTTCACCCGTTCGGCAGTCGGTTTAACCGGTGTAAAATCGATCATTAATAACGGCCATTTTACGGCAGATAACAATGTGAAAGACGATGATCTGGCTACCCAGATGGGAAACCGCTATGTATCGGCACTGGGGCTGGGCAGTGATTATGCGGTAGCAGGCCTGACGATAAACGGCGGCAAATTCGACGGCAGCGCCTATGCCGTTTTCTTTGATAATACCTGGAACAAAGCCCGGCAGATGCCGGTCTTGAACGGCGGCACCTTTTCCGGCGGCATCATGCTCTGTTCGACTTCCGGCACCTGGTGGAAGAAAACCCGAGGCGTCTATGATATGGATAACGAATCCCGCAGCTGGCCGGTCAGCCGTGCCTTAAAGCAAGGCGCTGTCATGACGATGGACGGGGAGATCATAGACCCGGAGAAGACTAAAATTGAGACTATCGGCTGGCCGCATGAAATCACGATAAAGAATGCGCCCACAGTCACTGAAATTATCGTGCCGGAGGAGATTCTTTATACGGGTGAAAAGGGCCGATTCTATCTGGCGTTCAGTGATAAGCCGGAGGATCTCGTCGTTCAGGAATACGTGGCAACCGTTAAAAACGGAAAAACTGTATTCACCTGGAAGAGCTGTAAAAAAGCGGAGGTCAATTGGTGCGTCGTAGACGAAACCGATCAGGGCTATGATATCAAAGCGGATTCTTTCCGTATCGATGTCCCTGCGAAGAGAAATGCATTGACGAGCGCTTACCGTGTCATTGCAAAATACAGTAACGCCGAAATTGTGACGGATGCGGTTGTTCTCCAGTGGGAAGAAAAACCGGATTTCCGCTTTACGCTGCAACCGTCCTCGCACACGGCACAGCTGGACTATCCGCCGCAGATCGCATTTGATTATACCTGCTATAATAAGTTAAAATACGTCTCGGTTTACTGTCTGAAAGATGGAGAAACCTGGGAGGAAACGTCAGCATATATTTCTTATCAGGACGAAGACCGGTATGCGACAATCTTCCAGCCCGATGACCGGGAAGAGAAGGAAGCGGTCTATAAACTGGTTCTTACCTATAATTCTCCAAAGGGCGGAGATTACACGGTGGACTCGGAAAGGTTTATCATCAGCTGGGTCAATGAGATTCCGGAAGGCGCCTGCCTTCACGAAGGAAAACTGGTCGGACAGAAGGAAGCCAGCTATGATGAAGACGGCTATACCGGTGACGTGATCTGCTGCCTCTGCGGCACAGAGCTAAGTCATGGTGAAGTGATACCGGAGTTGAAAATGAGCTCCGTTTCTATGGTGAATCTGACCCCCTACTCTGAGGATCCGATCTATGTTCACGTGGGCGATACCGTGACGGTTTCTTTTGATGCTGTGATTGACGAGGACTTCCTGGCACAGGGCAACAGCGTCTTAATCAAGTGCGGATATCTGAGTAAAGGTCAATACTATAGCGGAAAAACCGATGAAAACGGGCACTGCTCCGTAGATATCACCTTCTATTCGGAAGGCACTGTTTACTGGAACGGATATATCAGTTGTTACGATAAAGATGGAGATTACATAGGAGACGTGGATGCCACGATCGTTTTCATCTGCGATGAGAACGGCTGCAACCACGACTACCAGCTGATCTCCGACACCGCCACCTGCGAAAGCGACGGACTGAAGTATTACCAGTGCAGCAAATGCGGCGCGGCTAAGTCAGAGGATTCTTACGCATCCGGCGCGCATATCTATGGCGAAGGATATTCCTACAACAAGGATGAATGCTATAAGGTCTGCCTCGTCTGCGGCGAGAAGAAAGAGGTTCACAGCCACGACTTCATCGTGAAGACAGAGGTACCGGTGAACTGCACCGAAGCAGATGTGACACAAGAGTGCACCCGCTGTCATTTCGTGACTACAGAACGGAAGGGCGGCTATAACTTCCACTCCTGCAACGCAAACGCAGGCACCTACCATGACGAGACGCATCATTGGCAGTACTGCACGAAGTGCGGTGAGGCGATCAAAGAGCTCCATACGTTCGATGCGGATGACACCTGCACGAACCTGCAGTGCTACTACCACAAGGGTGATCTGATCAATTCCAATAAGAGCGACGGAAACTATATGCTTCTCCCCGCTGTGGCCTGTGTACACCAGACGGTGACGGTAGACTTAAGCCATGTCTCGGCCGAAATGAAGGCCGGCAGCACGCTGTACTGGTACTGCTGGAGCTCTAACGGAAAGATTGAACTCGGCAATGGAAAATCAGCAGATCTTTCGAAACTGACAGCAGCGCAGAAGGCTTCCATGCATGGCAAGTGGCTCACGGTAGAACTGCAGAAAGGCGGCTCGGCCGTGCTCACCGCGGAGGTCATCATAAGTTATGATGTTGAAGTGGGTGAAGTGGCCGCGACCTGCGTCCACGACGGAATGGTCGCCCATAAGCATTGCCCGGTTTGCGGCGGCGATTTTGACGATGAGTTTAACGCAATAGATGCCGTAATCCCCGCTACCGGCCAGCATGTTTATGACAATGACTGCGATCCGGTCTGCAATGCCTGCGGCACCGAGCGCACGGTACAGCACTGCTTCTCCGGACCGTGGGAGACCGACAGTAACGGACATTTCCGTCATTGTTCCGTCTGCGGCGTGAAGGGCGATTACGCAGCGCATGAAGCAGGAACATGGGTGGTCGATGTCGATCCGACCTGCACAGAAGAGGGACATATGCACCTCGAGTGCGAGACCTGCGGATATGTGATCGTTACAGACACGATTGCGCCCTCGCACGATTATGAAAAGACGATCGTTCCGGCAACCTGCGGAACACCGGGCAGCATTACCTGGGTCTGTCTGGAATGCGGTCATACCGTAAGCGAGACGATTCCGGCATTGGAGCACGAGATCGTTTTCCGCGAGGAAAAGAAAGCTACCTGTGTGTCGGAAGGAATGGCAGCGCATTATGAGTGCGCGCTTTGCGGGACTGTTTTTGCTGACAAAGAGGGAAGTTCCGTTTTAGATGCGCAGACGCTTGTTTTAGAGAAGAACCCTGAGAACCATTACGGGATCGTTTATTACGGAACCAATGCGGATAAGCATTGGGGAATCTGCAAATGCGGCGCGACCATCACCGAAAAAGAGGACCATACCTTTGAAGAAGGAAGATGCACCGTCTGCCATCTGACGAAGGCGGCGGCAGAGCAGAAGGGAGCCGACAAGGATGACTCGCTGATAATCTGGCTGATTGTGGGAATCGGCGTACTGGTCGTGATCATCATCGGGCTCGTGGTTGTGATCCTTCTCATGCGGAAGAAAAAAGAACCGGGAGATACTGATAAACAGGAAATGACAGAAAAGCCTGAAAAGGCAAAAAAGTAAAAACAGAAAAGCCGGAAAAGAAGAAAACAGGAGAAACCGGATGAATATGTTTTTGGATGGGCCTTGCGGGCTTCGCAAGGCCCGCTTTTTGTCTATTTTTATCAAAAACGAGCGCTTTGCGGGGGAAAAATTTTTTCTATACAAGAGGCGGTAAAAGTGATATTATTAACGATAGATTTTGTATGAAACGGGAGGAATTGATATGTCTGAGAACTTACGGCCTGAATCTATGGCCAGAATCAATACACCGGAACTTGCGCGCGAATTTATCGATGCGCAGGTGAAAGAATTGCGCGCACAGATCGGCGACAAGAAAGTGCTTTTAGCGCTTTCCGGCGGCGTCGACTCTTCCGTAGTCGCAGCACTCCTCATTAAAGCTATCGGACAGCAGTTGGTCTGCGTTCATGTTAACCACGGACTCTTAAGAAAAGGCGAGCCGGAGCAGGTTATCCGCGTATTCCGCGAGGAACTCGGCGCGAACCTGATTTACGTCGATGCAGTTGACCGTTTCTTAGACGCATTGGCAGGCGTTAGCGAGCCGGAGTCGAAGCGCAAGATCATCGGCAAGATTTTTATTGACGTTTTTGCAGAAGAAGCGAAGAAGCTGGAAGGAATCGAGTTCTTAGGACAGGGCACGATTTATCCGGACATCCTGGAATCTAAAGGCGTTAAAGCGCATCACAATGTAGGCGGCCTTCCGGAAGACCTGAATTTCGAACTGGTCGAGCCGGTGAAGCTTCTTTATAAGGACGAAGTCCGCGTCGTCGGCAAGGAACTTGGCCTTCCGGACAGCATGGTCTTCCGTCAGCCGTTCCCGGGCCCGGGCCTCGGTGTCCGTTGTGTCGGCGCCATCACCCGCGACCGTCTCGAAGCGCTCCGCGAAGCAGACGCGATCGTCCGTGAAGAAATCGGCAAACTCCCGGTTGTTCCGTGGCAGTATTTCTGCGCGATTCCGGACTTCATCTCCACCGGCATCAAGTATGTCGACGGAAAAGGCGAGCGTTATATGGGCTGGGCAGTCGTCGTCCGCGCCGTGAATACGGTCGACGCTGTAACCGCAACCGTTCCGGAGATTCCGTTCTCCGTGCTCTGCACCATCCGTGACCGCATCATTGCGAACGTCCCCGGCGTGAACAGAGTCCTGTGGGATATTTCCGAAAAGCCGGTAAGTACGATTGAGTGGGAATGATTTTTGCCTCGGCAAAAATCAACTATGATTGTTTTGCAAAAACAATCATATCTTAACATCTGCGAAGCAGATTCATAACTCTAAACTGTAAACTACAGCAAAGTTTTTGCAAAACAAGTTAAGAGTTTAGAGTTAAGATTGACTTCGTCAAGTTTGGAGAAAAGATTGGCTGATAGTATTATTAGAGATAAATCAAAAGGATTTGCAAAATCAATAGTCTTTTTATGTAGAAAATTAAAAAATGAAGGTGTAGAATCTGCATTGCTAAACCAATTGTTGAGAAGTGGCACCTCAGTCGGTGCGAATGTCCACGAGGCACAGTATGCTCAGGGAACTCGGGACTTTATTTCAAAATTGGAAATAGCTTTAAAAGAATGCAATGAGAGTTCGTATTGGATTGAATTGCTTTATGAAACGGATTCACTTCAAAAGACTGATTTTGATATGATGACATCAAAATGTGTCGAACTGAGAAGAATGTTGGTTTCGTCGATCAATACAATTAAAAGTAAAAATACTAATCAATAGCAAAACAAAAAACTGACTTCGTGTTTTTCAAACACGAAGTCAGTTTTTTGTTGAAATTTTCTCCGTGCAAGCTCCGTGCAACCGGCGAAGCACTCCGTTTG
>DCGM01000047.1 GCA_002315255.1 Lachnospiraceae bacterium UBA1778 | reverse complement strand
GCCGTTATCTCCGCATCAACGGTTTGCTATTTAATTATCGTGATTATAATGGAGGCGCAGTCGGATGTCAAGATTTTTTTGCCCCTTTGAAACGAAGAATCGCGTAAAAAAAATGTGCCAGTTTGTCGAAAAAGTTGTATAATATCTGGAGTTGTCGAAAAAATTGTATGTTTTTTGAAGCTGCCGACAACAGGGAGTGAACGATGGAGATAAATGAAACCTTTTACGCCACAGACCGGAGCGAATGGCGGGAGTGGCTTTTGAAGCATTTTGAAACAGAAAAAGGAATCTGGCTTGTTTTTCCGTCGGTAGCGTCGGGAGAAACTTCCATCTCCTACAATGATGCGGTTGAAGAGGCGCTCTGTTTTAACTGGATCGACAGCACCGCGAAGCGGCTCGACGAGGAGCATAGCGTACGCCATTTTACGCCGCGGAAAAATTTCGATTATTATTCCCGGCCGAATATCGAGCGGCTGATCTGGCTCGACCGGCAGGGATTGATCCATCCGAAGGTGCGCGAAGGTTTGACGGCAGTTATCGAAGCGGAATTTGTCTTTCCGGAAGATATTCTGGATGTGATCCGCGCGGATGAGACGGCATGGCAGAACTATCAGCGTTTTTCAGAGCCGTATAAACGGATCCGTGTCGCTTATATCGATGCGGCGCGTGAACGGCCGGAAGAGTTTCAGAAGCGGCTTTCGAGCTTTCTCGCAAAGACGCGGGAAAATAAGATGATCACCGGATACGGCGGAATCGAGAAATATTACAGCCTGAACCTGTAAAGGCGAAGCAGGAAAAGATTTAGCCTGAACCTGTAATGGAGAAGCAGGAAAAGATTTAGTCTGAACCTGTAATGGCGAAGCCGGAAAAGATTTAGTCTAAACCCGTAAACTGGGGATGGGAATGGTATATAGAAAGAAGGAATGAACTGATGTTGTGGCTTTTAGCGGCGGTTTTATCCGCCCTTTTTGCAGGTGCAATGTCTATTTTGGCAAAATGCGGAATTAAGAAAACCGATTCTGATGTGGCGACTGCGCTTCGGACGGTGGTGGTGCTCGCATTCTCCTGGATAATGGTTTTTATCGTCGGGTCAGCGCCGACGATTTCGGAGATCCAGCCGAGGTCGCTTCTGTTTCTAGTTCTTTCAGGACTGGCGACCGGTGCTTCCTGGATCTGTTATTTCCGGGCGCTTTCGCTCGGAGATGTCAATAAAGTCGTCCCGATCGACAAATCGAGCACGATCCTGACGGTTCTTCTCGCCATCATTGTTTTCGGCGAGACGAATCATCTCGCAGTCAAACTGATCGGCACCGCGCTCCTCGGGATCGGCGTCTTTCTGATGATTGAAAAGAAAAATGCGGAAGCGAAGAAGACGAGAGCCCTTTGGCTTCCGTATGCGATCGGTTCGGCTGTCTTCGCAGCGCTTACGTCGATTCTCGCGAAGGTCGGAATTGAGGGCGTTGAGTCAAATCTCGGCACCGCGATCCGCACCGGCGTAGTCCTTTTAATGGCGTGGGTAATCGTGTTTATGAAGGGAAAGCAGAAGGAACTGAAGGCGCTCGATAAAAAGGAACTGCTGTTCATCGCATTGTCGGGACTCGCGACCGGCGCGTCCTGGCTCTGCTATTATTATGCGATCCAGCACGGTCCGGTGAGCGTCGTCGCCCCAATCGATAAGATGAGTATCGTCGTATCAGTCGTTTTCTCTTTCTTCGTTTTTAAGGAGAAGCTGAGCCCGAAGGCGCTGATCGGCCTTATTTTAATGGTCTGCGGAACGCTCGCGATGGCAATCTGGGCGTAAAAAAGCAGAGGGTTTGACAGAGAGGTGATCTTAAGACCGGCTTTCTAAGAACTCACGGATGACCGGGCAGATCCGCTCCGCCATCCGATAGAAGCCTAAATCGTTCGGGTGGCATGTGTCCATTAATGCAATCTCGCGGTCGGCCTCAGAAAAATAGTCGCGCGCATCGATAAAACGGACATTTTTATCGCCGCGCGCCTGGGCGCGCTCATAGGTGGCAGCAATGATGTCGCGGCGCTTTTTGGTGTCATCATTGTCGGTAAAACGGCCGAACGGACGCGTCAGCATGATGACCGGAGTGTCGGGCTGTTTTTCGCGGAAACGAAGGAAGAACGGCTCGTGAGTCGCCTGAAGATGCTCCGGGGTCGGGGCATTATGATCATAATCATAGACGAAAACGCTCATCGGGATTTCCCGGAGAAAATCGGCCATCTCGGGCTCGCCCTTTGCGGCAGCGGAGAAGCCGAAATTCAGATAATCGGTATCGAGCCAGCGGGAAATCAGCGCGTTATAGCAGTTATAAGTGCCGGAGGAGCAGCCCCCTTCCGTGATCGAGGAGCCGTAAAAAACGACCGGCTTTTCGTAGCGGTACGGATCGGGCTGCGTCACTATCGCATCCTCCGCCGTCTCGAGCTCGACGGATTCGATGAGCTCATTCCGCGGAAGCCACACCTGGATATTCTCTAATCCGGGGCCTTTTTTAAAGATTGCCTCGCAGGAAAAATGCTCATAATCGCCCGGGCGCGTGAGCCCTAAAAAGCGGGAGGAGGAATGCGGACCTGCGAAGACCGCCAATGACTGAACGGCGGTGAGCGCCATCCCGACATCGACAGACAGCGTTTTAAGCGTCAGCCGAAGCTTGAATTCCGGCGCGTCCGTCTTAAACTCGAGCCGCGCGCCGGGGCAGCGTCTTCCCAGAAACTCGAGCGACGGCATTGACGCGATCAGCTCGTCCGGGATCCTTTGGAGAAGACGGTCCTGCCCGAAGCGGACAAGTCCGTACATTTTCAGCGGCTCAGTATCAAAACGGTAGGTTTTCATCGGAAGCTCCTTTTCGAGAGTGATTAATCTGAAAACTCTGTAACGAGAGTGTCAGATGAGAGAGTTTAATCTGAAAACTCTGTAACGAGAGTGT
>DCGM01000022.1 GCA_002315255.1 Lachnospiraceae bacterium UBA1778 | reverse complement strand
CGAGTAGGAAACGAGCGTCTAGCGAAGAAGATGCATATTGAACCCTGACCGGTCTCACTAGGTAAAACTGAAGCCTTTTCACAGGCGGCGTTATTTCATCTTTATCGACGCCACCCTGAATACCGGCGTCTGGAATTCCAGCGACTGGGCATCCTGCTCCTCGGGGAGGTCCTCCGCGAAGCGCGTGTATTCCGCCTGCCGGGTCAGGTTCTCGATCGTCGCGCGGGAAACCAGGACCTGTCCGTTCGGGGCGAAGGCCGAGATAGACGTACAGCGCCGGACCTCATTGCTGAGCGGGGTATAGCGGCGGTGCTTGTCCGTGCCGATACTTGCGAAGAGGATCTGCTCTGTATGGACGCCGATGCCGATATCCAGCGTCGGATAGTTATGGGCGAAGTTCCACACGTTATTCTGGCGGATCATGGACTGGAGCTCGATGGCGCAGGCCACCGCCATATCCGCGTGGTTATTCAATGGGGTCGGCGCACCGAAGACACAGAGGAAGCCGTTTCGGAGATAGTCAATCGTGATTCCCTTATACTTTTCAACGATTTTCGCCGAAGCATCCAGGAAATGGTTCATCATAGTGCTGTAGGCATCCGGCTGGCGGAGACGCGTAACCTTGTCGAAGTTCTTGATCGAGCAGACGAGAATCGTGACTTTCTCACGCTTTCCTTCCAGAAGTTTTCCGGTCTTCTGGTCAATGAGCCGCGCTGTCGCAGAGGCCGGCAGGAAGTTTCCGAAAAGCGTCTGCTGTTTATGAGAGATATAGTCGTTCTCCAGGAAATAGCTGCTGTAGAACGGAAGCAGCGCGAGGAAGAAACCGCTCGGAAGGAATGACACACCATAGAAGAATCCGAAAACAGCTGTCAATATGAGCGGGAGAAGGATCAGTATGAAGAACGGAAGCTTCTGCCTGAACTGGACCGGCTTCTGAATCAGCTTGATGATGCCGAGAAGCGGCGCAAAATAGGAATACATTACAGACAGGATAAAATACGGTCCGCGATGATAATGTGCATATTCATCGATATAGAAGTAGAATCCGTTTCCGTAGTTGAGCAGTCGGATGATGATTGCGACAATCGCCGTCAGGTCAATCAGGAATGTGATCAGACGTAGGTCATCCGAATCGTCGAGAACGGCGGCTTTCATAAAGTGGAAGGAGATATTTGCGAGAAAAACGCTGGTAATCTGCTGCGCAAGGTCTGACATATACAGCCAGCCCTTCAGTTCCACATGCCCTTCGAGAAGCCATGTCCATATGTCGATCGTAATCGCCAGGAAATGGATGAAATTTAAAAGCGAAAAGGTGCGGATCGACCGGTTCTGCTTTCGCGGCGAAAGGCTGACCAGGAATACGAACGAGGAAAGCATGCAGACTGTTCCGGAAGCAATGTTAAAAATCCAGACCGGCTCCAGATTCGCAAAACGGATATTATTAATGCCCAAAAGCGTCAGAATCATGACGACAAGCTCGACAGCCGCATAAAAATAACTGATATAGGGCAGATTTTTCTTGACTTTTTTACTCATTGGTCAGGCCCTCGATCCGATAGATTTTCATGGCGCTTCCGCGCGGCGTATGGCGGAACTCTAAGGAGTCTAAAATCGAAAGCTTCGACTTCAGACGGTAAGCGGTTGACTGCGAAACAATGATATCGCCGTCATTGCTGAGGCGTTCCATTCGCTCCGTCATCGAGACATTCCGATAGATGACCGCATACTGCATATGACCGTTCGCACCGATGGCGCTAACGATCGATTCCGCAGAATGGATAGCGATTCCCATATAAACGGTCGGATAATGGTTTTCCTTACACCATGCGTTCAGACGGAGCTTCGCCTGCTGCATTTCCAGCGCGGCGCGGACCGCAGCTTCCGGATGCAGCTGGGAGTCATCGTCATTGGCACCGAAAACGGCATAAACGCTATAGTCAGAGAAGGAAATGATGAGGCCGTTATTGCTTTCAATGATCGGCGTCATCTCCTCTGCAAAGCGGTTGAAAATAGCAATGACCATACTCGAATTCATATGCTCTGTAATCAGACCGAAGTTATGGAGACGGCAGACGAGGACGGTAACATCCTTATTGACTGCGGTCGGAGTGATCAGCTGCGGATGGTCTTTCGCAGAAGGAATGCCGGTATCCGTGTCCGGAACTTCCTGATCCGTAGTTTCGAACTCCATGCATGTGAGACAGTAGATATAAAGGAGCGGGATAATGAGGAACTGCCCATGGAAACTCGGCCGTCTGGTCAAGAACCAGGACAGAAGGATATCTCCTAAAACCGAAAGGAGATAATAGAATAACGAATAGCGCCATTTTCGCGAGAGATTTTTCCAGATGACGATATAGAACATTGAAATGGCGATGACCGACGATCCTGCGAACATGAGAAGATGGGAGGAAATCGTCGAACCTTCTTCATAGTAGATAAGGCCTTCCTGAGAAACTGTCCGGATCAGCGAAAGCAGAATGATGAAGGAGACCAGCGCAAAAATGCAGGAGATGACGATCAGCAGGATCCCTTGCGTCTTTGAAATTTTCTTTGCAAACGTCAGCACATAGAAAAGATAGAAGAGAAGAACGACGGTCTTCAAAAGATAAGACAGCAGATAGAAAAGTGTCTGGAAGAAGTCCGGAAGCCCGATCCGGGAAGAGAGGCAGGTCAGCAGGTCGAAGAAAAGCGCGAGGAACGAGCAGCACGAAAAGACGAGGAAATAGTCGCTTCCGGTACGCGGGCTGTTTTCGCCGATCAGCAAACCGACAGAAACGGAGAGCGCCAGGCCCATTCCGATAAAGTCTGTGGCGACAGCGAGAATCAGTTCCGGCTGCATCCCTTCGAATTTCTGGACTCCGAGAAGAATCAGCGCCAGAATGATACACGAAAGGAAGAGCGTCAAAACGATGCCCATCTGCTGGTTTTTTGTAATCGTCGGTAAATGCTTTTTCATTGCGGAACCCCGTTTCTGCTACAGCGAGAACCGGTCGCCGGTCCGTACGAAATGGGTCACCGAGAAATACTCTTTCGCGCGGCTTTCCATCTCACGAAGCTTCTGATCGCCGAATTGCGGGTTATGATGCGTGATTAACAGCATACCGATATCTTCCGCTTTCGCCATCTTTGCACCCTGCTCCCAGGAAGAATGGCCCCAGCCGATATGCTTGCTGTATTCGTTCTGTTCATACATTGCGTCGAAAATGACGATGTCGCTCTTATAAAGATATTCCTCCGGCATCGCATCCGGCGTCTCACAATCCGCTAACACGCAGATTCTCTTCTGCCCGATATTTAAGGCAATGAAGCAGGCTTCGTTCGGGTGGCTCGCCGGGAAGAAGCGCGCGGAGATGTCGTCCGCCAATCCGTATTCCTTCTGCATCTCAATGCTCACGAGATTGCCGAAGCTGATATCGACCGGCCAGAACGGCGCGCGGAGGAAGTTTTTGATCGTGTTTTCGCCTTCCCAATTCTTAAAGTTTCCGTAAATCGTGAGCTCCGAATCCATCGGGAAGACCGACCAGTCGAGAAGACCGAGGATATGGTCATAATGGACATGGGTCAGAAGCACGTCAATCTTCTTACAGTCAGAGAGGATTTCGCGTGCCCGGTAAAGCCCGGTGCCGCAGTCGATAACCATCGCGTGCGCGCCGCGCTTGATGATATAGCAGGAGGTTTCACCGCCGAACTCACTGAAGATCGAACCGGTGACAGAGTAGGAACCACGGCAGCCGCAGATATAGAGCATTCCGTTGGCGGGGTCTTTCTCCGGCTCCTGGGGTAATGCACGGGTGCTTCCCTGCGTCAGGCGGATAAGCTCATAGACTGGAATCGTACGGCTACGGCCTTTGATGGCCACATTGGCGGGAAGAAGATTCGTTTCAGCGCGGTCGCCGAGGATCTGGACCGTCCGCTCGGAAAGGCAGAGCATGCCGGCCGTCGCGGTATCCTGAAGACGCTGCGCCACATTGACCGTATCGCCGATAACCGTGTAATCTGTACGGCGCGAGGAACCGACGCCGCCGACGATTACATCGCCGTAGTTGATGCCTGCAGAGAAGACAATCTCCCAGCCGAACCGCTCACGGATCCCTTCCTGAAGCTCCGAAAGGCTTCGCCGAAGGTCCATAACAGTTTTACAGGCTTCATAGACGCCGTAGCCTGTCTGCTGGTCGTCAATCCAGAAGGCCATCGCGCAGTCGCCGATATATTTGTCGAGGGTGCCGCCGTTCTCATGGATGCATTTGTCGGCAGCGGATAAGAAAATGTTCAGATATTCCGCCGCGATTTCCGGCTGCATATCTTCTGTTATCGAAGTAAAGTTGCTGATATCGGCGAAAAGGACGGCTGCACGCCGTTTTCCGGTCAGCTTTAAGATGCCGTTCTCGGAACCGTCATTGTACAGCTCCTTCTGCACGTTAAAGTCCATATACTGGTTTAAAATCTTCCGGCTTAAGACGTATTTCCGGTTTTCTTCCATCAGGACGTCACACATAAAGAGGATGATGAAGCCGGCCACCCCAAAGGTGAGGATAGAAATGAGCTGGACCTGCTCATATCCGGGAATCGTTTCGGCATTCATCCGCGAGACCAATGTGAACGAGTTCATCGAGATGCTCGCGAGGCCGGAACCATAACGGAGGCCGCGGTCCTGGGAAAGCCCGCAGAGCGCAATGCCGCAGAGGATGATTACCGGCATAAAGAATACGCCATTCCGGATAAAAATCGTGAAAAGCGGGAGACCGATCATATTGATCATGAGGGCCAGGGCAGGAAGGAGGACCGTATAGTTGTGCGTCCGGGCAGCGAGAATCATGATAAAGACCGGGAGCACGATAATGCCGAGACAAAGCCCGGCCATCAGATAATCCTTAAAGAAGAAACAGAAAATGATGGCGGCAATGAATGCCGCAACGTTATAGATAATGCCAGCGAGCCAGAAAAGCTTTTTATCCATCGTTTCCAGCGTGCTGTATTTCGATTTCAGTTTGCCAAATAGTTTCATAATCCTGCCCCTGTTATCCAAATCCACCTGATATCATACTGTTCTTGCGGCACAGATCCGTTATCCTGGAATGTCATTGGAAGTTCGAACAATATGTTCATTATAAAACAAAAATCATAGTATTGTAAATTATATGTAGAAAGTTTGTTGAAACTGTGAACGGAGCCTTGAAAAACAAAGAAATATTTGACAAATCTGCAGATTTATGGATATACTATATCTTGTGTTAAGCTATCCGTATTTTGCGGTGGCAGAATTGCAGGAGAAAAAGGAAGGCTTTTTTATGAGATGTCCGTTTTGTAATGATGAAGACACGAAAGTAGTCGATTCCCGTCCGGCAGACGAGCAGAATGCGATCCGCCGCCGTCGGGAGTGCAATGTATGCGGGAAACGGTTCACCACGTACGAGCGTCTGGAAACATTTCCGATGATGGTCGTGAAAAAGGATGATACCCGTGAGCCTTACAGCCGTGAGAAGGCTGAAAAAGGAATCCTTCTCGCCTGCCATAAGCGCCCGGTCTCTGCTGAGCAGATTTCCGGCTTATTGGATGAACTTGAAAACTACCTCTTTAATCTGGGCGACAAGGAAATCCCGGTCACCCGGATCGGCGAGTTCATTATGACGAAGCTTCAGGACCTCGATGCGGTCGCTTATGTCCGCTTCGCCAGCGTCTACCGTGAGTTTAAGGATGTCGACACCTTCGCAAGCGAAATCACGAAGCTTCTGAAGAAGCAGTGATGGCGCTTTCCCGGGATTTCTATCCGGAGCGGATCTTTGGCCCTGCACGTGCGCTTGACTATGCAGCGCTCTATGCGGAAGGGTTAAGAGGCGTCATTTTTGACATCGATAACACGCTCGTCCCGCAGGACATGCCTGCAGACGAAGGGATTCCGGCATTTTTCGAGCAGGTGAAAGCCGCCGGTTTCACGGTCTGTATCGTGTCGAACAATGAAGAGCCGCGGGTGAAGCAGTTCGCCGATTCCGCAGGCGTTCCCTATGTTTTCCATGCGCAGAAGCCGTCCGCGAAAGGCTTCATGGAGGCGATGGCATTGCTCGGGACAGCGAAGGGCGAAACGGTCTGTATCGGGGACCAGATTTTTACCGATATCCTCGGCGCGAACCGCGCCGGAATCCGTACGATTCTGACGGAACCGGTCGATTTGGCGTCCGACACGTTCTTCATACGGCTGAAAAGGGTGTTTGAGAAGCCCTTTTGCAAAATAAAATAAGAGGAATTTTGAAAATCCGCTTGAAATATACTGAGATTTCGTATAAAATACCATAGGATTTTCCAAAACACGCTATTGCTAGGAGGATAAATTAATGCAGGCAGGTGACATCAGAAACGGTAATACATTCGAATTTGAAGGCAACGTATTTTCGGTAGTCGAATTCCAGCATGTAAAGCCGGGAAAGGGTGCCGCTTTCGTACGTACGAAATTAAGAAATGTCATTACCGGCGGCGTGGTTGAAAAGACCTTCCGCCCGACAGAAAAGCTGGAAGATGCGTTCGTTGAGCGTAAAGACATGACTTATTCTTATGTGGACGGCGAACTCTACTATTTCATGGACAATGAAACTTATGAGCAGATTCCGATCGGAAAGGACATCGTCGGAAACTCCTTAAAGTTTGTTAAAGAGAACGAGATCTGCAAGGTCTGTTCTTATAAGGGCAGCGTATTTTCCGTTGAACCGCCGCTTTTCGTTGAACTTGTGATCACGGATACCGAACCGGGCTTCAAGGGCGATACCGCTACGGGCGCTACGAAACCGGCTATCGTTGAAACCGGCGCGAAGATCATGGTTCCGTTATTCATCGACAACGGCGAAGTCATCCGTATCGATACCCGTTCGGAAGAATATCTTTCCAGAGTTAAATAAGCTGTTTTTCAGCTATGCATATTTTGGAACCCGTGATGTCACGGGTTCCATTATGCGCCTGTAGCTCAGTGGATAGAGCACCGGCCTCCGGAGCCGGGTGCGGAGGTTCGATTCCTCTCAGACGCAATCCCCATTTATATATGCCGTCGCAGAAGGCGGTGCTTTTTATGACCTATACAGAATTTCAGACACAGATCCTTTCTTTAGTTTCCAAGCGGGCTCCGGAAGGAAAGAATATCACATTGCACACCGTTCGAAAGAACAACGGTGTGTTTTTTACTGGCATTTTTTCCAATCCTCATGAAGAAGATTTTGCAGCGCCGGTCCTTTATCTCGAAGATTTCTACGAGTTCTGGAAGAAGGGCGAAACTTTGGAAAATATAGCGGACCAGATCGCGTCCGCACTCTTTTCGATGCCCGGATTCACCCTGGATACGGCACTTTTCAAAGACCCTGCATTTCTCCGTGATTCCGTCTATCTTCGGCTCTATGGCTGCGCCCAGAACCGGGAAAACCTGAAGAACTGGCTCTATCGGGCGTTCCTCGACATGGTCGTCTCGTATGTGATCCGGATCGATAATCCGGTGCTCGGCTCCGGCAGCATCAAGCTGACTCAGACGATGGCGAAGGAAGCGGGGATGGACGAAGCGGAGCTTTATGATATCGCATTGGCAAATACGGAAGAGCGGCTCGGCGAATCACTCCGGACACTCGACGAAGTTTTAAATCATGAGCCCAGCAGCCGCGAGGTCTACTATCTTTCCAACCGCGAGAACCTTTTCGGCGCATCCGCGCTTCTCTATTCGAAGGAGCTTCAGAAGATGGCGGACCAGAAGGAAGGCAACCTCTTTATCCTCCCGTCCAGTGTGCATGAAGTGATTCTTCTCCCTGAAAAAGGAAACAGCCTCGCGTTCTTAAAACAGATGGTCCAGACGGTCAATGATACGGAAGTCCAGGACGAAGAAGTCCTCACGAACAGCATTTACCTGTACGACCGAAAGATGCGGAAAATCATTCTCTGCACTTGATTTTTTCAAGCTTTTATCACGGTTTTATCACGGTTTCGGCCCCCTGCTCAAGTTGACAAAAAAAGGCATCTGTAGTAATATCGGCTTATAAATTGGAGTATAGTTTCTTTATGTTTTGTGTAAAGGAAAAGGTTAAATGAGCCGAAGAACAAAACTCTTATTCCGAAAGTGGTTCCCGTATGCGGCAGTATTGCTGATTGCGATACTGATTCTCGTCGGCACGCTTCTTTTAGTCAAGGATCATCGGGAAACTGACCCGACGGTCAATCCTTCTGAAACGAAGCCGACGGTGTCGGTCAACGAGTCCGAATCCTCAGACGGGTCTTACATTGAACTCCCCTCTGACGAGACTGAACAGGAATCGAAGGATCCGAATGCGCTTCCGACCGTTCCGGCAGTCGACGGCGTCAGTGTGATTTCATTGATCCAGGAGTATTTCTCTGCTAAGCTTGACAGCGATGCGGATCATCTGAACAGAATCGTGGACTCGGATGAGCCGTATGTCCATTCGAAGCTGGTGACCGAGACCCAGTTTATTTCAGACTATGTCATTGACGAGCATGCCGTTTACGTGCTGCCCGGCATCAGCAGTTCGACGTTCGTCGTCTACGTCAAATACGACATTTTCTTCAATAAGATTTCGACGGGCGCACCGTCCTTAAACTGCTTCATCATCTGCAAGGATGAGGGCGGCCATTACTGGATTTATAACCGGGCGGTTTCCGCCGAATTCTCCGCATACCTTTCCGAAACGCAGGACTATCCGCAGGTTGCTGAACTGGCGGCGGAGGTTGACCGGCAGCTGGCCGAGAACCGGAAGAAAGACCGTGATCTCGACGAACTGATGAAGGTCCTTCAGAACGGCATCCCGTCTTCCGACAAAACGGAAGAGACGGAGAGCGAAGAGTAATTATCTGCGTAGAGGCGAGAACGAAAAGTAATGATTTATGCATAGAGGCGAGAGCGGTGTGTCATCTGACTGCTTGAACAGACAAAGAACCGCAGGCATCCGGAGGATTCCTGCGGTTCTATGATGAAATAATGACCAGAAGCCCAAAACTTCCTTCAAAGGCGAACCAATAGAAATCAGAGTATTGATACATTGATATCAGTACTTTTTTTGTTTTAGGGGAAAATGCCGCATTTTTGACCACTTTAATTATTTGTTCCTGAGTGGAATTTGGGTGGGCACCTGAGTGGAATTTGGGTGGGCACCTGGATGGACATTTGGGTGGACATTTGGATGGACATTTGGGTGGACATCAGGGTGGAAAAAACAAGAAAGACTTGTTTTTTAAACAGTACAGAAAGGAATAGCATGAATTTTGGAATAGAAAGTGAAATTGTAGAGTTTAAAGAATCTACGGGTGAGAAACATGAAGCACTTGAGTCAATTGCGGCTATTATTAATAAGCATGGCTATGGTACATTGTATTTTGGGGTGAAGGATAATGGTGATGCTAAAGGGCAAATCATTACAGATTCTACAATTAAAGATTTAACGGATTCAATTTTTCGGGATATTGAACCTAGGATTATTCCTACGATTGAGCATCTGGATATCGGAGATAAATCGATTTTGAAAGTGACATTTTCCGGAACTCAAGTCCCATATTCTGCATTCGGGAAACTCTTAATCCGAGTCGGAACTCAAAACAGAAAAATGAGTAGAGATGAGCTGATAAGGCTAGTAAAAGAGTTTAACTACTCATTGGATTGGGAAGATAAATGCAATCATGAGATTTCAGAGATAAATGATGAAGATCTTCTTCATTTTTATGAGGAAGCAGTTGGCTGTGGCCGTTTGTCGATGAATAAGTATGATAAGTATGCTCTATTAAGCACTCTTGGTTTATGCAAGCATGATAAGGTTTTAAATGCAGGTTATGCATTATTTGGGAGAAATGGGCCTATTTCTTTAAAAGTTGCTTCCTTTGCAACCGATGAAAAGATTACATTTATCGATCTTAAAGAAATCCGAGGAAATATTTATTGCTTAATTACTGAAGCCGTTGATTATATCAGTAAGAACATTCATTGGCGGGCTGAAATAGGAAAACAAAGAAGAATAGAGATTCCCGAAATTCCTGTAATGGCCATAAGAGAAATGATTATTAATGCTTTTGCCCATGCTAACTATCAAAGCGATCCTCAAATCGAAGTAAACATACATCCGGGGAAAATTACTATTTTTAATCCCGGGGCATTTCCGGATAATTTAACCCCGAATGATTTTATTGAAAAAGACATATCTTCAATCAAAAGAAATCCGCTTATTTTGAGCGTTTTGTTCAGATGTAAAAATGTTGAGCAATCCGGCACTGGGTTCAAGCGAATGAATCAAATGTGTAAAGAGAACAACATCGCGTGGGATTATTGCAACTCGGCTTATGGGTTTTACTTTATCTTTTTAAGAAATAATGTCCAAGCTAATATCCAGGCGACAAATGGCAAAAATGATTTATCCGACAACGAACGGATTATTTATGAAAAACTGAAAACCAATAATAAAATACAAAAGTTTGAACTTTCTATAGCAATTAATAAAAGTGAAAAAACTGTTCAAAGGGTATTGGTTTCACTGATTCAAAAAGGCTTTGTTAAAAGAATTGGAAACAATCAATACGGATATTGGGAAATTATCAAATGAGATGCGTATTCCCGCACAAAAAAGCCGGAGATCCTCCGGCTTTTTATTTTGAAACCAATTCTTATCAGGCTGAACTTAGCGCTCCCCGAGCCACTGGCTGATCAGGCTGTCGAGGACCTTCAGGGATTCAGGCGGGAGGCGGCGCGCTTTCTCAATCAGAGGAAGGTAGTCCGAATCAACCGTATCTCCGGTCAGCAGGTAATCGACGCTGACATGCAGTGCCTGAGAAATCCGGAGGAGGTTTTCCGAACGCACAGAGCGTTTTCCCGATTCCGCATATGAGATAAACTGCGAGGAGACTCCGGCACGCTCGGCCAGATCCTCCTGCGTCATCCCCATTTCTCTTCGAAGCGAGAAGATGCGTTCGCCCATGTTTTCTGGCTTCTTATCTGAAGACTCTGTCATCATGTGCGTCGGCTCCTCCTGCATCGTTTTTGTTATTTCCATTATAAAAAACTCCGAGCGATACATAAATATTACAAAGTTGTACTTATGAAACAAAACACGAAACTATCTAGGGCCATATCGAAGTAAGTATAAAGGATTATGCAAATATTGCATAATAGTAAATAAACCCGCAACCGGAACAGCTAACAGCATCCAAACATAGATAACCGGCCCCTCCGGATAAAAACAGCTGAAAGCTGAAATCTTTATAATTGTACATTCACACGCGTTTGTGGTATGATAATCTTGTTTCAGTATGTGTTCCGTCCAGGAAAGGATTCAGTCGCTTTTAGCGAGAAGGAGAATATATGGCGAAATATATGATGGCATTAGATGCCGGAACGACCTCCAGCCGTGCGATTCTTTTTGATAAGCAGGGTCATATGGTGAGTGTCGCGCAGAAGGAGTTTACGCAGCATTTCCCGGAGCCCGGGTGGGTCGAGCATGATGCCAATGAAATCTGGCTCACGCAGTATTCGGTCGCGGCGGAAGCGCTCGCAAAAGCGGCTGCAGAGCCGGAAGATATCGCGGCGATCGGCATCACAAACCAGCGTGAAACGACGATTCTGTGGGACAAGGAAACCGGCGAGCCGGTCTGCCATGCGATCGTCTGGCAGGACCGCCGTACAGCATCGTTCTGCGACGAGCTGGTGAAAGAAGGCCTCGCGGACACATACCGCGAAAAGACCGGCCTTGTCATTGACCCGTATTTCTCCGGCACGAAAATCCGCTGGATTCTCGAAAATGTGCCCGGAGTCCGCGAAAAAGCGGAGAGTGGAAAGATTCTTTTCGGCACGGTGGAAACCTGGCTCATCTGGAAGCTGACCGGTGGAAAAGTCCATGTGACGGATTATTCCAATGCGAGCCGCACCATGCTTTTTAATATCACGAAGCTTTGCTGGGACGAGGAGATTCTCGCCCGCCTGAATATCCCGAAATGTATGCTTCCGGAAGTAAAGCCGTCTTCTTTTGTCTACGGCGAAACCGAGGCGGAGCTCTTCGGAAAGCCGATCCGGATTGCGGGCGCCGCAGGCGACCAGCAGTGCGCATTGTTCGGACAGACCTGCTTCCAGAAGGGCGAAGTGAAGAACACGTACGGCACCGGCTGCTTCATGCTGATGAACACCGGCAAGGAGCCGGTCTTCTCCAGGAACGGACTGCTGACGACCGTCGCCTGGGGCGTTGATGGCGCCGTCGAATATGCGCTCGAGGGCAGCGTCTTCACGGCGGGCGCGGCGATCCAGTGGCTGCGCGACGAGCTGAAGNNCGATCGCATGGGGAGTCGGCGGAAAAGTCAATTATATCCTGGAAGGTTCTGTTTTTGTCGCAGGCTCCGCGATCCAATGGCTTCGCGACGGGCTTAAGGTCCTCGATTCTGCAGCGGATTCCGAGTATTTCGCATCAAAAGTGGAAGATACGAACGGCTGTTATGTAGTCC
>DCGM01000059.1:11731-47962 GCA_002315255.1 Lachnospiraceae bacterium UBA1778 | reverse complement strand
TTGATTTTTCATAGCTGGTCTCCCCGTTCAGTTTTTGTAGGGTTTTATATCGTTTCAGCGTTTTCCGGATATCCCGGTTATAATAGACTTCTAAAAACAGGACTGCCGCATAGCCTACATTAATGCTGCCTTCGCATGCGAGATTTCCTTCGAAGCATTCTTCTGTAAAATCAGGCTCCAATGCGACCGCATTCCGATGCGCCGGTAGAAATGCGGCGGCGGCGCCGAGCGCAATTCCGGTGTGTGCGGGCGAGTCGAATCCGAAGCGGATGCGTCCGGTGGCCTTTTTAGGCGAAATATGGCGCAATAGCGCCAAGAGTTTATGATAGGCGAATGAGAGAGCCTTTTTTGTAATATCGTCTGAAATCAGCTTTTTTATGCGTTTAAATCGTTTGAGTCTTCCAGAAGGACCGTCAGAATCGTTACTCCCGCCAGCGCTCCCAGAATCACCTTCGCCAGCTTCCAGATCATCTTCAGTATCAGGCTCCCGATCGGGCGTCCCACTGCCTTCAGAATCTTTCTTCCTGTTTTCTTCATTTTCTTCCGGATAGCTTTCCGGATCGTCCGTTCCAGCGGGCTCATGGTCTTCTTCGTCGTCCTTCTCCTGATTTCTGATGAGATTCTTTCCAAAAAGGCGGATTTCTAACGTACCGCCCTCCTCCGGCGTTTCCGCCGCTCCGTCTGAACCGGTTTTATAGTCGAGCGTCAGAAGGTGAAAGAGCCACCAGGCCTTTCCTTCGAACGTCAGCTGCTCTCCCTTCTCCCCTCTCATCCGGTATCGCACCGGTGCGATAAAAAGAAGCAGGATCAAAAAGAGAACCAGTCCGACAATGCATAGCAGGATAATTCCAATGATTTTAAGGATTATCAGAAAAATATCCATCCTTTTCCTTTCGTCGGGGATACGGACACGGTTTTACCTGCGCCCGCCGAAGTAATACCATTTCAAATCCTTCCTGGCCCATGCAGATTTACAGAAAGTCGAGATTCCCGTCAAGATATGCGTTTACATCTGTTTTTCCTGTCTTTTGAAAGACCATTGCCACGATCGACGCGCCGAGTTCTTTCCCTCCGTCATACGAATCCGAAAGTCCGACTACCGTGAAATCCTCTTTCCGGTAAAAAGCCTGTCGGAGAACCGGCGCCGGGTAGATTTCCAATGAAATACATTCGTCTTTCGGGAGCACAACCGCATAGAGGTCAGCGGGGATTTTCCCGCTCTTCATCTTTTGAAGGAGTTCCGTCCGACGAAGATTTAATGATTGATCCAACCAAAGATAACGCCAGAATTTCATCATTCCCCCATTGTTTCCAAAAATCAGTACTCCGCCATCAGCTGGTCAATGACTTCGATGCAGCCGAGTTTTTCCGCTTCATCCGCGCAGGAAGAAAGAGCGCCGTAAATCGTCTGTTCCAGTTCTTCCTGAGTCGAAAAATGCGGCGGAAGGACAGAAAACGTGCGGGCCATCAGCACACGCACAAAGAAACGGTCCATACCGTCAAACAGCGTCTGAAGCTTCTGAATCAGTTCTCCGGTCTTCTCATTAAAGAGTTCATCCGTTACGGTTTCTTCCGTGTCGTTTTCTTCTTTAGAGTTTTCTCCGTCATCGTTTTTTCCCGAAGTTACGCTAATAGAAAGATCCGCAAAGATACTGTCGGACTGGAGCACCGTGAGCTTCCGGAGCGATTCGTACCGCTCTTCTAACCCATATGCGGAAACTTCTTTGGGAAGCTGTTCCGTAATCAGATGCAGGATGTCCGCGATTTTTTCAAGCTCCTCATGCGTCTCTTCCGGAATTCCTTCTAAAGCCTCACAGGCCTGATATAATTCAGATTCCGTATTCTCCAGTTCTTTTGAAAAAGCAGCAGCGTTCTTCTTGTTAGAAAAAGCTTTTACCGCCTTCTCTAAAATCAGTTTTACAGGACCGGTAAAGACTTCATCGCTGAACGCCAGATCGGATACAAGCGATAAGGACATCAGTTCGTTTAACGCGCTTTCAAATACGATATAGAAATCGGATTCCGCTTCAAGTTCCTCCGAGGTGCCGATAAATTCGGTCTGGAACCGGTCAAATGCAGGCTGTCCGGCCACTGAAAAATCGGCGTGGAAAAGTTCCTGTAATAAAGCTTTCGCTTCTTCAGATCCCTTTATTCCTGTAATCGTTTCGATCCGCGTAAGCACTTCGTAAAAGGCTGACAAATCCCCATGATCATACCGGGAAAGCCGTTCACGAAGAAGATCAAAATAGCGGGCTTTCGTCATCCGAAGCGGAAGTTCCGCGATAATTTCTGAAATCAAAAGATTCTGCGATTCATCCGGCAATTGCGAAAGATACTTAATAATCGCATCGGTAAGCGCGAGATCCGAATAGGATTCCGACAGCATTTTCGTTCCGTGGAAACGATGTTCGAGCCGGTTCAATGCAAATTCACCCGTATGGAAGATATCCACATCGTCCGTTACGCGCTCCATCGCCTGAATATTGGCATTTCGCAAGTTTTCCACAGCCTTATATTCAGGCATTTTTCCGTTTAAAAGATCGGAAAGCATGGCAGAAACCGCTTTAAAAGCTGTTTTCTTATCCGGCGCATTGGACGCGGATTCAGCAGCGTTTCCAGTTTCTGCCGATTCCATCTGTCTGATGGTCTGCGTCGTTTCTTCTACTAGCGAAACCGCTGAAAAAGCCAGATTTACCAGCGCAAGTTTTGCAGACAGAAACATATATCTATCCGAAAAAAGGATGAGGTTTCGCTCCACATCCTTTTTATTCCGTAATTCTCTCGTTATCAAACTATAATCTGTCATCATTTATCCGTTCTTACTTCTCGCCCTTTAAAACGCCCTTGTTCTTCCAAAGGTAATCCGCCAATGAAAGGATCGTAAAGAACAGCGACGCATAAATCAAAATCTGTCCGACAATCATGCAGAACGGGCAAGCAGCGAGATTCGCGATCTGGAAGCAGATCATCACCATCGTTAAAACAGTTTTAATCTTTCCGAAAACGGATGCTGCCAGTACGAGCCCCTGTTCGACTGCAATCAGGCGGAAGCCGCTGATGATAAACTCACGGGCGACGATAATCAGCACGATCCAGACCGGCACGAGGTTGACATAAGAAAGACAGATCAATGCGGAGCAGACGAGGAGCTTGTCCGCCAAAGGATCCATAAATTTACCGAAATTCGTGACCAGATTCCGCTTCCGCGCGATCGCTCCGTCTAAAAGATCGGTCAGGCTGGCTGCGATAAAAAGTCCGAACGCAATCCAGCGGCAGGGAGTATTCCAAAACAGTAAATATACCGCGACAAAGGCGGGGACGGAAATCATCCGGGCGACCGTCAGCTTGTTTGGCAAATTCATTCGTTTAATTCTCCTATCAGGTCATATTCATTGGAATCAGTCACTGTCACGCGCACAAAAGTGCCGGACACAAGATCCAATGAGGATGTAAAAAAGATATAGCCGTCGACATCCGGCGCATCCATTACGGTGCGGCCGATATAGGCGTCTTCTTCGTCCGTGAGCCGTCCCTCGACGATGACGTCAAGCGTTTTTCCGATCATAGACTTTAAATGCTCTTTCGAAATCTGCTGCTGGATCGCCATAATGGCGTCACGCCGCTTTTCACGGATCCGTTTCGGGACCTGGTCCTTCATCTTCGAAGCCGGTGTGCCCTCTTCCTTCGAGTATGCAAAGACGCCCAGCCGTTCAAAGCGCAGTTCGGAAACAAACTTCTTCAGCGTTTCGAAATCCTCTTCCGTCTCTCCCGGGAATCCGGTGATCAAAGTGGTCCGAAGCGTAATGTCAGGAATCGCCCGACGGAGTTTATCCACCGTCTCACGGATCGATTTCTGGTCCGTTTTCCGGTTCATCCGCTTTAATACCATATCCGAAGCGTGCTGGATCGGAATATCGAGATACGGAACCGCTTTTTCAACTGTCCGAAGCGTCTCTATGAGCTCGTCATTGATCTCTTCCGGATAACAGTAAAGCAGCCGGATCCATTTTAAATCCGGGATTTCCGCAAGTTTCCGTATTAGCTCCGGCAATGCTTTTCGCCCATACAGGTCTGTGCCGTATAATGTCGTTTCCTGTGCGACTAAAATCAGTTCTTGAACGCCGCCCGAAACGAGTTCTTCCGCTTCTTTCAGAAGATCTTCCATCGGAACCGAACGGAAAAGCCCGCGCACATACGGAATCACGCAGTAGGTACAGAACTTTCCGCAGCCTTCCGCAATCTTCAGATATGCGTAATGACCGCCTGTGGTGACAACACGCTTTTTCGTATGGCAGAGCCGGTTTTTGTCGTCAAAAAGATGCGGTTTTGTACCTTTCAGCGCCTCTTCAACAGTCGTGACGATACGGTCCCAGGACGAAATGCCTAAGATTCCGTCCACTTCTGGAAGCTCTGTTAAGAATTCTTCCTGATACCGTTCCGAAAGGCAGCCTGTCACGATCAGCGCCTGAAGCTTTCCCTCTTTTTTATACTTCGCAAGCGAAAGGATTTCACCGATGCTTTCTTCCTTCGCGTCGCCGATAAAGCAGCACGAATTGACCACAGCAATCTCTGCTTCCTCCGGCTGGTCGGTAAACTCGTAACCGGCATCCGAAAGAAGCGCCAGCATATGCTCGCTGTCAGAAAGGTTTTTATCGCAGCCAAGTGAGGAAAAATAGATTTTCAACGCTTCCGTGTCCTTTCAAATGTTCTGATCCGCCCGGCGAAACAGCCGGAGGGAGCTTTCAGGCTGATCGCTTATTCAGCATCGACAAGTTCATCCGTATAAAGGATTTCCTCATCTGAAGCGTTTTCCAGGTTCTCTTCGTAGTTGTCGATATCGCCGAGAACATGGAACTTTCCGGCATACATTTCATTGACCGCAATCGAAAGATTTCTCGTGCGTTCTCTTCTGTCGTTAATGTCCACTAACGGCTCCGAGCCTGCATTGATCTGGCGCGCACGCTTTGCACAAGCGAGAACCAGCGTGTAGCGGCTCTTGATTTCGGACTCTTCGGAAGTTCTTTCCGTGTTTACTTTTTCAAACATTTCTTTGTACGACGGATGAAGCATTATTCATTCTCCTTTGATGTAATCGCCACGAGCTCATCGCGAAGCCCGAGAGCGTATTTTTTCCGTAACATTCTGCTCTTTTTCTGAAGGCAGATCATCTGATGGATCTCATTGAGGCAGATCTCGAAATCGTCATTCATGACGACATAATCGTAATTTTCAATGAGCCCGGCCTCCGTAACAGCCTGCTGCAGCCGGTGGAAGATTTCCGCTTCCGACTCGGTGCTGCGCTTCCGAAGCCGGTTGACGAGCTCCTTCGCCGACGGCGGAATCACGTATAAAAGAAGCGCGTCCGGGAACTGGCTCTTAATCTGGAAGCCGCCCTGGATTTCAATCTCCAGGATGATATTGACCCCTTCCTCAAGCTTCTGATAGACGAAGTCCTTCGGTGTGCCGTAGTCATTGCCGTTATAGACTGCATGCTCCAAAAAAGCGTCCTCATCGATCATCTTTTTGAACTCTTCATGCGTCTTAAAGAAATACTCGACGCCCTCCGTCTCGCCCTCCCGCGGTTTTCTGGAGGTGGCCGAAATGCTGAGCGCATACTGGTCCGGATACCGTGCCAGAAGCTCTTTCATCAAGGTTCCTTTTCCGACGCCGGAAAAACCTGATACGACTACTAAAAGACCTTTCATATCAATTCCCCTTAACTCTTCCCTAAAAAATTCCCCAAATAAAGCTGCTGATATTTCCAGATACAGATCGGCTGGAAATATCTCAAACAAATCTGCTGAAAATCTCAATAACGGGCGTTGCCCGCTCTGATTTTCAATCCTATATTATACAAAAATCCGCATTGTCTGTCAAACTTTTCTCGAATGGCACAAGCCTTACTGATAACGCCAGCCGGGCAGATATTTGTTCTTTAAAATCCCGTTCTTCCCTTTCGCAAATCCAAGCGGGAAAGAATCAACACAAACGAGAATCCACCCCTCTTTCTCAGGGCCAATATCGGTCACATCAAGCGTTTCGCCCTTCAGATACTTGATGACACGCGGGTCAGAAACCGGGAAATCAATCACATTCTGATAATCTTCTTTTTTCAATGCCATCGCGAGCGCCTGAGACGGCTCAAACCGGTCCTTCTTCCATTCGCCAAGCAGCAGTCCTTCCCGTAAAACGCGTAATCCGCGAAGGTCTGATGCGCCGGAAGGAAGATACGAAAGATGGTCGTTCCGGAGGGAAAATGAACCGTTCTTAAAGAATTCCGGAGAAATCATTCCGAGCGAATCCTTCGCAGCTTCAAAGATTTTCGCGATCGTTTTAGCGTCTGAACCAGAAGAAACCGGAGTTCCGGACTTGTACCCTGTGGCGGCAGCCGAACTGCTTTCGATCCGCTTTTCTAAAAGCGCGGCGAAATGCCCTTCTCCTTTAATTTTATGCGGGAACAGCCGGACACAGTTTGAAAGTTCCGGATCATTGACAGAAGCTTTATCGACAAAACCATGGACAAAACCGTCACAGAAAATCGGCGGTTCGACTACATGAAGTTCCGGACAGACGGATTTCATGAAGAGCACCATCTCTTCGTCTTCCAAAAGTGAAAAGGTGCAGGTCGAATAAAGAAGCATCCCACCGGGCTTCAGCATCTTTAACGCGGAAGTCACGATCATCTCCTGAAGATTCCGATAAAACTGGATTCCGTGCTCTTCCCAGCTTCGGATGACTGCCGGTTCTTTTCGGAACATCCCTTCTCCTGAGCAGGGGGCATCGATTAAAATCTTATCAAACGCTTCATAATAGCGTTCTTCGAGCTTATGAAGATCTTCCGAAAGAATCACCGTGTTCGGCGTTCCGAAGAGCTCCAGGTTCTTTAAAAGCGCTTGTGCGCGGGAATTGCTGATGTCATTCGAAAAGAGGATTCCGGTGCGGTTTAACCGGGCCGCAAGCTCGGTCGATTTTCCGCCCGGCGCGGCGCAGGTATCTAACACCCGGTCGCCCTCGCAGATCGGAAGCATCTGCGCCGGGAGCATTGCCGAAGGCTCCTGAAGATAATAGAGGCCGGCGAAATAGTAAGGATGTTTCGAAGCTTTTTCCGACGCGTCGATATAATAGCCGTCCGTGGTCCACGGCACCTTCGTCAATGAAAACGGCGAAATCTTTTCGAATTCCTCCGGCAAAATCTTCGACGTATTGACGCGAAGACCGTTTACGCGCGGTTCTTCAAAGCTTTTCAAATAGCACGAAAAGCCTTCTTCAGAAAGAAGGCTTTTCATCGTATTTAAAAAGGTTTCCGGGAGTTTCGTCATATCGTAGATTCCAGAAGTTTTATCAAATCATCTTAAGCGTATCGGCGAGGAACGCATAGATGCGCGCCACAGAGGAAATCTTTAACCGTTCGGAGGTCGTATGGATATCCTTCATATCCGGTCCGATCGAAACGATATCAAGTTCCGGAAGCTGTCCTAAAATCAGGCCGCATTCGACGCCGCCGTGTGTGGCGATTATATTCGCCTTCCGTGATTCAGCCGCATATTTTTCGTCCCATATCCGGACCATCAGGTCGCGAAGCGGCGATTCTATCTTATAATCCCAGCCAGGATAACGTCCGTGGATATCCGTCTTCGCTCCGACGCTTTCCGAAAGATCCGTCAATGTATGAAGAAGGCGGACTTTCTTGGACTCCATGCTGGACCGGACAGAATGGCTGATAACTACCTGATCCGCTTCCGTCTTTAAAATACCGAGGTTCAGAGAGGTCTCCGCGATGGACTTAAAAACATGGTTCATCGCGATCACGCCATTCGGAACAAACTCAAAATAAGCGAGAATGCGCTCGGTCAGCCCATCCGAGAAGGCTTCTTCCTCACCATTCTCTTTCAGCAGGTTTAAGCTGACCGTAAGGACAGAATCCGTCGTCGCATATTCGTTCGCATAGGATATTGCGACCGGAGAAATATCGATCTTTTCCGGTGTGACAATGACCGCCTCGGAGAGGACCGGAATCGCATTGTCAAAACGGCCGCCGTTCATCGAAACGATTGACAGTCCGTTTTGGGATTTCTTTAAATCATAGAGAATCTGGCCAAGCACGATATTCGTGTTCGGTCTTCCCTTCGTAATCTCTGAACCCGAATGGCCGCCTAAGGAGGATTCCACTTTCAGCTGATAGACAAAGCCCTTCGCGTTCTTCTTTTCCACCGGAAATTCAGCGTCAAAACGAGCGCCTCCGGCACAGGAAACGAGGAATTCGCCTTCCAGTTCAGAGTCCAGATTAATAAGATATTTCGCTTTACTGAAGGATAAGTCGAGTTTAGACGCACCGACCAGACCGACCTCTTCATCAGTGGTAAAGACGCACTCGAGCGCCGGATGCGGAAGCTCCGGATCTGAAAGAATCGCGAGCATCATTGCGACCGCAAAACCGTCATCTCCGCCGAGCGTCGTGCCCTTCGCGCCGATAAAATCGCCGTCGATAAAGAGCTTTAACGCATCCTTCGAGAAATCAAAGTCGGAATCTGCCGTCTTTTCAGCCACCATATCGAGATGCCCCTGCAGCATAACTGTCGGTTTATCTTCATATCCTTTCGATGCTTTGGCGAGAATCACTACATTATTCGCTTCATCACGGAATGCCTTATGACCGAGGCGGATTCCCTCGTCACAGACATAACGGCTGATCTGTT
This sequence comes from Lachnospiraceae bacterium UBA1778, assembly GCA_002315255.1. Taxonomy (GTDB): domain Bacteria; phylum Bacillota; class Clostridia; order Lachnospirales; family Lachnospiraceae; genus UBA1267. The sequence goes on along the minus strand of DCGM01000059.1, from coordinate 39,266 downwards.
CCATATTGAACGAACCGTGCGGGATCTTTGAGATTTCTTCGAAATAGCTGAAAACCTTTTCCGGTTTCAGGCCGCTTAAAACACCCATAGTATATCTCCTCTAACGAATGATTTCATGCAGAATTCCTTTCTTAAGAACAGAAAGAACTCCACTTTTTTATGACAGAGACCGTGAAAGCGCTCTGTTTCTTTTAGACAGACTTTGCAAAAGCACTCATCATTTTAGTAAACGGAGCCCGCAGCACAAAACTGCCGCAGGCTCCACAGTAAACTTCCCGGTTAACTGAATTTAGTTTGCGGAAAAGAATCCGTTTCCGTTCGGATTCTCTTCGCTTTCAAAGAACGACTGCGAATTCGGATTTTTCGTTTCCTTCGTTTCGACTTCCGTTCCGTTTAAATCGGCAATGTTCTGCTCGACGATATTCAGATGATTCTGAAGCGTTTTATCCGTATCGTCAAACTTGATGCGGAAATCTTCAATCGTTCCGGAGAGGATCTGACGAAGATCGTCCAAAAGACTGTTCGTATATTCGTAAGCGCCGTCACGGATCTGACGTGCTTCCTCATTTGCTGCTGCAAGGATTTCTTCCGCCTGCGCATTGGCCTGCTCCAGAATCTCATTGGAACGCTTGTAGGCTCCCTGCGTGATCTGGTTTTCATTGATCAGGCGCTCGCGGTATTCCATCGCTTTTTTCTGAAGATCGTCCGCCTGGCGCTTCGCCGTTTCGAGAATCTTGTCGCGGTTATCGACGATACGCTGATACTTCCGGATTTCTTCCGGCGTATGCTGCTTCAGTTCGTCCAGCATTTCCTGAATCTGGAAGCGGTCAATGATAATCTTGTTTGCGGAGAACGCCTGGCCTTTACAGCCTTCGAGGTAATTCTCGATATTTGCGATGATTTGTTCGATACGATTGCCCATAATCAACACTCCTTGTTCATTTTCTTCAAAACAGCCTCCTCAACGAATGAGGGAACAAAAGCAGCGATGTCGCCTTTAAAGGACGCGACTTCCTTGACAATACTGGAGGAAAGATAAGCAAACCGAAGGTCGGTCGTCAAAAAGACCGTATCAATATCCGGCGCGATCTTCCGGTTCGTCTGCGAAAGCTGAAGTTCATACTCAAAATCGGTGACGGCGCGAAGTCCTCTGACAATGATCGTCGCATTCTCCTGCCGCGCAAAGTCGACTGTCAGACCATAGAAGGATTTGACTTCGACATTTTTAAGATGCGAAACAGCGCGACGGATCATTTCGACACGCTCTTCGACTGTAAATAACGGCGTTTTCGACGGATTATTCAAAACGCCGACCACGAGCCGGTCCGTCATAAGACTCGCCCGCTCAATGATATCGATATGTCCAAAAGTAATCGGGTCAAAGGAGCCCGGATAGACTGCAGTTGCCATAATCGTCCTTTATTCCGCCTTTTTCAGCCAGACATGGCGGTTCGTCTTATATTGTTTGTCCTTCAGGATTTCATAGCCGAGGCGTTCTGCTTCGGAAAGGTCCGCTTTCATCGAAGCTTCGTAGATCAGCACCGTATCTTTTGACACGATCGGGCTGTCATGAAGCCGCTTCAATGCAGAAAACTCAAGCCCCTGATCATACGGCGGGTCCATAAAGATAAAGTGGAACGGCTCTTTTTCGACTGCCTCAATGCGTGAAATCGCCGTAAGGACATCCGCCCGGATTACCCAGGCTTTTTCCTGAAGGTGCGTAAATGCGAGATTTGAAAGGATTACATTCTCCGCTTCCTTCGCCGAATCGACAAAAACGGCTTTCTCTGCGCCTCTTGAAAGCGCTTCGATTCCGATTCCGCCCGAACCCGAAAAGAGATCGAGGAACCGGCTGCCCGGCAAAGACGCGTGAAGCATATTGAATAAAGTCTCTTTTATCCGGTCTGTGGTCGGCCGGGTCTGGTCACCCGGAACCGTTTTTAACGGAAGACTCCTCGCAACACCTGCAATTACTCTCATAATCACTCCATTCTTTCCGAGTTTACCACAAAATAATGTATTATACAAGAAATATAAGCACAAAATGTGTGAAAAAACAACGAAAATTATCAGACGCGGTCCTTCTTCGGCACTACATAGAATTCAAGCGCTAAAAAGAGCGCGACATAAATCAAAAATACGCATCCTCCTACGATCAATGACCCCGTATTTCTGTATGTAATCGCCGAAAATGCGCCAATCGGCATAAGAAAATCGACACGGATGCTCATATTTAAGCCTTCCGTCAGCATATCGAGCGCCGAATAGATCCACGATGAGATGAACAGGACGTAAAAGAGCGAAAAGACCGATATGGTGCGGCGCATGGGGAAAAGATCCGTCATCAGCATGCTGAGGAATCCAACCGACGAAAGAAGTCCGAACTTGATAAAAACGGAAAGGAAGAACCATCCATTAACCGTGTTAAGACCGCCCTCTTCAAATCCGACCGTATACATCGCAGAAAAGCCGATAAAAGCCAGGATGAAAAGAACCAGAGAATATGCCGAAATCAGGATTACATTCGCGAAAAGGTCCTGTTTTCGAGTAATATACGTGCCTAACGATGCCGGCATGCCGCAGCGCTTTTCCCGGTTCGCGGAAAAAACAACGAAAGTCGTGATAAATACCGGAAGATCAATGCTTAATCCGAGTTCGACAAAATCCGCGAACGAATAGATGGAGAGCCTTTCGACGATCAGGGCTAAAAGCTCTGAGAAATCCATTCCGTACAGTTGAGACATGGCTGCGCCATAAGAATTCATGAGTTCCCGATACGATACGGCGAACGCATTGTTCCCAAGAATCACGGAAAAAGAGAACCCGATAAAAAGCGAATAAGCAAACGAAACGCCCAGGACTACCCATGTCGAGGCCTGGTGCGTCACCATATAAAATTTATAAGAAAGCGCATTTTTCATCGTTAATACCTCAGCGTCCTGTCAGTCGGATCTATCGAATCATAAACGACACGGCATTCATCGACCGTTATAAAATGCTGCTCTAATGTGCTTTTAATGAGTTCTGCATCGGAAAACCGTTCAAAAATAAAGAGCACATGGTCGGATTTCGTCTGATAGCTGTAAATGCCCATCTCATTAAGCGTCTTCTTCGCTTCTTCAAGCGGAGTAGCGCTGAGACGGATATAGCCCGGAATCGACCGGTCAATATCGGCGACAGCCGTTTCCGCACTGGACCGGCCTTCATTCAGTTTAACGATATGAGTAGCGAAACCGGTCATCTCTTTCGCGTTTTCCGTCGCAATGACAATTGTAGCCTGATAAGTGTCGCGATACGAAAGCAGGCGCTGCTTCGTCTCCGTGATTTCCTGAAAATTCATGTTTTGGAACGGTTCTTCCAAAAGAAGCACCTTCGGATTTCCCATCAATGCAAGCGCCAGCATCAGACGGCACTGGAGCTCAAGAACAAGTTTTCCGGCTTTGATTTCCGAAATACGGTCCAGTTTAAAGTCGCGCATTGTCTGGTCGACGATAGAAGGATCCTTAATGCCGAGCGCGCGACGCTTGATTTCGAAATGCTCCCGTACGGAAAAATAAGGCAGAATGCCGCAGTTATTCACCATCAGTCCGTACGTGCTTTCGATCGGCGTCACGGTTCCTTCGGTCGGCTGCTCAAGTCCTGCCATCATTTTCAGTAAAAAATCTTTTCCTGACAGACGGTCGCCGATGATACAGTAGACCGATCCTTCCGGAACCGATAATGTGACATTTTCTAAGACCGATATTTTCGAAATCGACTTGTAAACATTTTCAAATCTGCAGATATCTGCCATTTAATCTCCTTCGGGTCCGGAACCGTCCCCTTATAGCGCACTGTTTAGTACATGCAGCCGATAAAGCTGCCCACGCTTTTTAGAACATGCAGCCGATAAAGCTTGAAGCGATATTTAAAATAACGACAGCAAATATAATAAACACAAATACGCCTATGCACCCGATTCCTCCCACCGTCTTTACGCCGGTGTTCGAATTGTCCTGGGCGCTTCCTGTATTTGTGCGGTAAACCTTCGCACTATGGACTTTCTGATAAAGTTCACGGTAAATCGGATTGTCCGGCTTTAAGCTCAATGCTCTTCCGGCAAACTCGACCGCTTTTTCGTAGTTTCCCATCCGCATAAACGTAAATGCGGCGACATAATAACGGCGGTGATCCCACGGATAATTCGTTTCAAACAGAAGCAGATCGATCGCGTCTTTAAAGTTTCCGCTGTTAATCATATCGATCGCCGAACGGATATAGGAAGGATCGTCTGACTGATGATGCGGAGTCGTATCAAAGCCGCTGGAACGACGGAAGCCGAAGATGTCCGAGGAGAAACCGTTCTGATAGGAGTTATGTGAAGCATCCTGATATGAATTCCGGTATCCGCTCTGGTTCTGGTAGCCCTGGTTCTGATAGCCCTGGTTCTGGTAGCTCCGGTTCTGATAGTTTTGGTTATAAGAACTTCCCTGGCTATAAGAGCTTCCCTGGCTATAAGAGCTTCCGGAATTCCGATAGCCATAACCGCTAGAAGAAGTTCCGGAGCCGCTTCCGTAAGAGCTTTCAGAACGATGGGAGGCGCGATAAAGCGCGAGATCATGCTGATACTTCTCCGGATTCTCAATATAATCGTAAGCGACATTGACTTCATTCATCATGGCAGCGGCATTCGGGTCGCCAGGGTGAAGATCCGGATGATACTGTTTAACCTTCGCTCGATATGCTTTTTTTACTTCATCAGGGGTCGCATTGCGAGAAACGCCTAATACCTGATAAGGGTCTTTAATCATGGGTAGTCCTTTCGAGCCGTCAGCGGTTATGAAAAGCAGCTGACAAATTTACAAAGAAGCGCAAATCCGGTAAGAAGGAATAAAACAAGCTTAATCGCAGTTTTGATCCGCTCACTGCCGCTGACAGGGACCTGTTTAAGACCAGGGTCCTGGAGGACAGCATCACGCGCTTCCATATCCTCTCTCGGTTCATCCTCCCACCAGTATGCACGGGAAAATTCAGGAGGATAAGAGCCCTCTGCATAATCAAAAATATCAGAATCCGACCCGTTTGTATCATTTAAAGAAGCGTTTTCATGGTCTCTTCTGGATGCCCGATAAAGCGCGAGGTCATGCTCGTACCGGTCCGGATTCTCGATATACCCGTAAGCTACATTGATCTCATTCATCATGGCCGCGGCGTTCGGGTCATCGGGATGTAGGTCCGGATGGTATTCCTTCACTTTTTCGCGATATGCTTTTTTGATTTCCTCCGGTGTGGCCTCTCTCGATACGCCGAGGACCTGATAGGGGTCTTTCATACTCGTCTCCTCCTAGGAAAGATGCATTTATCACAAAATAAACGCTCTTATCCTGCTTGTGCCTATTATAGAGGAGAAAGCGCCCGAAAAAAAGAGAACAAAAAGCGGATTAGCCCTGATAAATCGATTTTAAGAGCGCTATTTCCTTTGCATAGCCCTCGAGGTCCTGCGGCGTCTCTAAAAAGAACGGAAGGTGCGAAAGCGCCGGATGATTGATGACCGCACGGAAGGTTTCCAGACCGAGATACCCTTCACCGATCTTTTCATGGCGGTCTTTATGCGCGCCGATTTCATTCTTCGAATCATTAAGATGAACCGCATGCAGCCGGTCGATGCCAATGATTCGGTCGAACTCGCTGATAACGTCATTCAAACTGTTTTTTATGTCATAACCGCCGTCTGAAACATGACAGGTATCCATGCAGACGCCGAGACGGTCGCGCTTGGAAGGCTCTACGAGATCCATAATAGCCCGGATTTCTTCAAAACTTCTGCCGATCTCAGTTCCCTTTCCGGCCATCGTTTCGAGGAGCACGATCGTCTTCTGTCCGGGATCGATCAGATGATTTAAAAGGTCGGCAATGTATTGGACGCCGGCCTCGACTCCCTGCTTCACATGCGCGCCGGGATGGAAATTATACATCGCTTCATTGAAATATTCGAGGCGCCCGACATCCTCACGCATGATCTCAAGCGTGGCCTGACGAAGCTCCTCCGTCGCAGCGCTTGGGTTTAAAATGTAAGGAGCATGCGTCAGAATCGCGCCGATTCCGTTCTCCTCGTTATATTTAATCATTGCATCCGCGTCAGCCGCGTCAAAAGGACGCACGCCGCGCCCCTGCGGATTTCGGGAAAAATACTGATAGGTGTTTGCACCGATGGAGACCGCTTCTTCGCTCATATGAAGATAGCCGCCAGACATTGACAGATGGCATCCGATTCTTAACATCATATCCTCCAAAAAATGAGGCCTCCGAACCGCCGACAGAAGGCATCCCGAAAGCCCCAAAGGTAAAATTATTTTATTCTTTCGTCTTAACAGTTTCTTCCGACAGATTCTCATCTTCTGCCGATAAAGGTCCTTCTGGGTTATCTGTCAGTTTTTCCGGTTCTTCCGGCGCATGAATCTCATCATTCGTTTCTTTAGAGCGCTTCACCGAACGTAAAAACGCATAAGAAAGGACAAAAAGCATGCCTAAAACGCTGAGCGTGATAAAAAATGCGCGCATCAATGACATCAGCAGGAATACGAGCATCGTGATGACGCAGGCCAGAATCAGGCCTATCAAAACGAATGAAATCACTTTACGAAACTTCTTCATAATCAGATATCCGCAGGGGTCTCCTCTCTTTTTTTATCGGCCATCAGTTCATCATAAATCGCCTGGTATTTTCGGGCAGACGCTTTCCATGAAAAATCCTTTTCCATTGCTCGGATTACCATTTCATTCCAATCATCGCGGCGTTCCTGATAAACGGAAACCGCATAACGGATGACGGAAAGCATTTCGTGCGCATTATAGTTGGCGAAACTGAAGCCGGTGCCGGTCTTCGTGAATTCATTGAACGGCTCGACAGTATCCTTTAAGCCGCCGGTTTCACGGACGATCGGAAGCGTTCCGTAGCGGAGCGACATAAGCTGCGAAAGTCCGCAGGGCTCAAAGAGTGAAGGCATCAGAAATGCGTCGCATGCCGCATAAATCTCGTGTGATAACGGCTCGGAATAGAAAATCTGTGCCGATACCCGATCAGGATAAAGGGATGCAAAATAACGGAACAAGTTCTCATAGCGGGAAGTGCCGGTACCCAGAACGACGAGCTGCACTTTCTGGTTACAGATCTCATTCATCACGCATTCGACGAGGTCGAAGCCTTTCTGATCGGTCAGACGGGAAACGATTCCGATCATCATCGCGTCCGGATCTTCTGAAAGCCCGAGCTTCTTTTGAAGAAGCTTCTTATTCTCGGCCTTCTTTTCAATCGCATTGCTTACGGAGAACCGGACCGGAATGTCCGGATCAGTCTTCGGATTATAGAAATCTGTGTCAATGCCGTTCACGATACCGGAAAGCTTATTCTGTTCCGCCCGTAAAAGTCCGTCGAGACCTTCGCCATAGAACGGCGTCATAATCTCTTTCGCATAGGTCTCAGAAACAGTCGTAATCCGATCGGAATAAACGAGGCCGCCCTTTAAAAGGTTTCCGTTCGACCAGGCTTCCAGCTTGTCCGGAGTAAAATAATACGAGGAAAGACCGGTTTTTTCCATAACCGTCTTTATATCATACGTTCCCTGGAATTTCAGGTTATGAATCGTAAAAACGGTCTTCATATGATGGAAGAAAAGATCGCCCTGGAACGAATCATTAAGATAGACCGGGATAAGTCCGGTCTGCCAGTCATGACAATGAAGGATATCCGGCTTCCAGGAGAGCTGCGGCAGTACAGAAAGGACCATCTTACTGAAAAACGCGAATTTTTCAATATCGTCCCGCATATCCGTATACGGCCAGGCGCCGCTGAAATAGAAGTCATTCCCAATGAAATAGAAATGAATCCCGTTCAGAACCGCCTCTTCTAAAATCACCACCTGCTCGCGGAAATTAAATCCGGTCACAAACCGTGTGACTTCCTGGAGTTCTGCTTTATCCAGCCCTTTTAAGCACTCGTATTTCGGCAGAATCACACGTACATCATATTTCCGCCGGTCAAAGTACTTCGGAAGAGACCCCGCGACATCCGCGAGGCCTCCGGTCTTTATAAACGGAACACATTCCGATGCTGCAAATAAAACGTTTGTTTTCGCCATAATTCGCCCGCTGATGATCAGACTTTTCTGTCCCTTTTCTATCCCTGTTTTGTCCCATTTCGGAACGGTTACTGAATCTTTATGCTTCCGTTACTTCTTCTTTTTCGGTTCTTCCGCAGCGGCTGCTTCTGCTGCAGCCTTTGCTTCCGCTTCTTCCTTCGCGATCTTCTCTAACTCCTGCTGCTCTAAGATGCGGAAGTTGACTTTTCCGACCAGCGTCTTCGGCATTTCAGTGCGGAATTCGATATCATACGGCATCGCATATTTTGCAATGTGGATCCGGCAGAAATCGAGGATATCCTTTTTCAGTTCATCAGATGCGACGATGCCCGGTTTCAGCGTGACGAATGCCTTAACCTTCTGCATACGGTACGGATCCGGAACACCAATGACACAGCTCATCTGGATCTTCTCGTAAGAATCAAGGATGTTTTCAATCTGTGCCGGATATACATTGTAGCCGGAAGCGATGATCATTCGTTTCGCACGGCCTTTAAAGTAAACATAGCCTTCGTTGTCCATGACGCCGAGATCACCGGTGTAGACCCACTTTAAGCCGTCCGCATGCTCACGGATCGTCTGAGCCGTTTCTTCCGGGTTATTCCGGTATTCCATCATGACGGTCGGGCCGGCCAGAAGGATTTCGCCCTCTTCGCCGAACGGAAGTTCCTTTTCAGTTCCCGGTTCGACAATCTTAATATAGGTATCCGGGAACGGAAGGCCGATGGAGCCCTCTTTTGCACGGTTCGGAGGCGTCAGGCAGCAAGCTGTGACCGTTTCCGTAAGGCCATATCCTTCACGGACCTGGATAACCGCACTGTGGTCATATAAGAACTTGTCAAATTTCTTTTTAAGCTCGATTGAAAGAGAATCGCCGCCCGAGAATACGCCCTTCAGGCAGGAAAGATCAGCATTCTTCATCGACTTCGTGCGGAGCAGCGCTTCAAAGAGCGTCGGAACGCCGGCGATAAAGTTGCAGCGGTATTTCGTGATCTGCTTTGCATACGAATCCGGCGTGAAACGCGGAATCAGGATGCAGCGGCCGCCCTGTGAAAGCATCGTATGGATGCAGACGCCGAGACCGAAGCCGTGGAATACCGGCATAGCTGCCAGCATTCTGTCGCCGATGCGGAACATCGGGTTCGTTGCGAGGACCTGCTGGCCGAGCGCGTTAAAGTTCCGGTTGCTTAACTGGATTCCCTTCGGCGTGCCGGTAGAACCGCCTGAATACAGGATGACTGCCGGATCATTGCTCGTACGCTGTACACGGTAATTATAGAAGCAGGACTGAGAAAGGCTGATAAACCGCTCCCAGCTGATGATCGGCGCATCCTTCGGGATCTTCTGGATCTTACGGCCTTCGGTAAGCATATAACCGAACTTGATCGGTTTGGAAAGCTCATCCTTGATGCTCGCAATGATGATATTGACAACCTTCGTATTCTTGCGGATACGCTCAAACTTCGAATAGAACTGGTCAAGCGTGATCGCCGTGACCGAGTTCGAGAAATTCAGGTAAAACTCGATTTCTTTTTCTGCGGAAAGCGGATGGATCATATTCGCGATGCCGCCCACCATATTTACCGCATAAAACATATATAACGCCTGCGGGCAGTTCGGAAGCGCAATGGTAACGCAATCCCCCTCACGGACACCGATGGTCTTCAGAGCCTTCGCGCAGGTTTCAATATTCTGGACAAGTCTGGAATAAGTGACAGCTCTTCCCATGAAGTCAAATGCGATATTATTCGGATACTCTTTCGCAATCTTTTCTACCGCATCAAACATTGTGCCTTCGAAATACTCAAGGGAAAACGGGATGTCTCCCAGTTGATCTTTCCAAGGTGCCTTTGCTGTAATTTCAGCCATTCGTTTCTACCTCCCTTTCAAACGGAAGATCTAAAAGAACCGGATTTTCAATCAGATTCTTAAAGAGTCCTGCCGCACGTGAAAAATATATTCCGTCAGCAAGCCGTTCATCGAGCGTGATGCCGACGGTTACTGAATCTCTCATCTCAAACGAGCCGTCTGCCTTCGGGAACGGACGTTCCTTCCGGATGCCGACGGTACAGACGAAAGATGTAGTACCGAAATCAGTCAGATGATGGTGCCCGTGCTCCATTTTAAGCGAACCCAAATTAGAAATCACCATCGTTGTATGATAAGGATCCTTCTCAAGAAGATACTCAGGAGGGAATCCGTGTCTGTCTGCAAAACGGACGAACCGGGCGAATGCGCGCGAAATGAAGCGCGGCATCTTTCGGATATCGTCAAACTGTTTCGAAGCGCGGTCATAAGGGCGTTCGCGCACTTCGCGGATCTGTTTCACCATCCGGTTATGAACCTCTTCCATCGTCCAGTCCGGCTTCGCCCGAAGGATAACAGAAACCGATTCCGCATTTTCTGTAAACGATTTCTTGACAGGGAACGCAATGGAAACTTCATTCCGCTGGTAATAGTCGCCGTTCATGATAAAACGGTTCAGCTTCGGCTTCAGCATAAAGGTTTTCATCGCCGCCGCGACAATGACCTGGAACATATTATAAGAATTCCCGTCATTTTTAGAGTTTTTCAGCCGAAGATAAAGGTCCGTATTCTGAAGATCGATCGTTTCCTCGACATAGAACTCATTGTCACAACGGTTCGGATATAAAAAGCCGGATACAAAATGCAGCGAATCGATATCCTTCAGCAGTTTTCCGTCTTTTCGCTCTCTGAACATGGTTCCGGCTCCTTTCCAAAATAATCAGAATCTTGTAAAATCAGGGCTTCTATGTTACGATTTCAAAGGAATTCGTATCAATAAGGAGCACCTATGCTGTCACTTAAAATCACGGACATCAAAAAAATAACGACAATGCTTTTCGCCAGCGAAACATTCGACCGTTTCTTCCTTCGCGACGCCTCTTTCGAGACTGCGGTCAGCGCCACCTTTTCCGGAGAGCAGAATCCTGATTTCTATGAGGAAAGCGAACGCGAAGGCTTAAAGGAAAACCCGTATGTCCGCTGGGAAGCGCTCCGTCCGGTCTTCTATCAGCTGATCAAAGGGAAACGCCTGCCGCTCTCGTTTAAGACGGTCTTAATGACCGACCGCGCGCAGACCGATAAAATCCGTGAAAAATGCGGCTTTAACGACTGCCCGGTCACTTCTCTCTCGATGAATCTTCTCTATCGTGACAACGCTTTCTACTTAACGACCGGAGTCGCTTACGGAGGTTTCACACTCGATAAATCGATGGAAAAATGCTGGGATGAAGCGGTTATCCGCTTTTTAGAATCAAAAGAATGTGCTTTCGAAGAGGCTTGAAAAAGCCTCTTTTTTTTAATAAAGCACGCTTACTTGAAATGCCCGCTTACTTCGCTGCTTTCGACTCCTCGAACAGCTTTCGCTGTTTTACATATTCCACAATCGCCTGAACTGATCCGTCAAGTCCGAGCTTGCTCCGGTTGATGCAAAGGTCATAAGAGCGCGCATCAGCCCACTTTTTATTGCTGTAGTAATTGTAATAATTGCTCCGGCGTTTGTCGGTTTTCACCATATAGTCCTTCGCCTGCGCATCATTGAAGCCATAACCGGACTTTAAGTGTTCAATCTTATCATCATAATCGCCGGAAACGAAAATCGAAATCATGTCCGGGTCATCTTCCAATGCGTAATCCGCACAACGGCCGACGATGACGCATGAGCCCTGTGCAGCGATATCCTTGATCGCATTGTACTGCGCGAGGAAAGCCTTCTGCTCCATCGGCATATCGAGAGGCGCCGTATGGTATCCCATCGAATATGTATCCATTACGAGCGAGTAAAGAAAGCTCTTCGTCGCCTTTTCGTCATGGTTCTTTAATATCTCTTCACAGAGGCCGCTCTTTTCAGCTGCGACAGCGATCAGTTCCTTATCATAGCACGGAATTCCCAATGCTTCCGCGACACGCATCGCCAGTCTTCTTCCGCCCGAACCGCTTTCACGTCCTACGCAGATATGCACTGTACCTTTGATATCGCACTTCATTTCAGCCTCCGAAAAAAACACAAAATTAGTCATAATAAAATTATGCTAATACAGTATACAATAGTACCCGTTTTTTTTCAAGACTATGTGATATCTGAAGCCTTATCTTGATAGGATGTCTGGACCCTTATCTTTATAAGATGTCTGCAGTTTTATCTTGATAAGATGTCTGCCGCCTTATCCTAAAAGAAAAGCGAACAGGTAATCCTGTCCGCTTTATATCTTTAGAACATTCCCGGGATAAGCGTCCTACCCTTGCTTCGTAAGAACTTTCTGTGCAGTTCCTCCGTGGCAAGCGCCATTTTTGTGACGGAAAAATCGCCTTCAGGATAAATATACCAGGTATCGGTGAGCGTGTTCAAATCGACACAGTCGCCATGCTTGAAGAGATACTGATATTCGATATGGCTGGAATAAAGTGAAGCGGGTTCTTTCACCATTTCATGAATATCGCCGTCTTTGTCCGTGACTGCGACTCTGAAACCGTTCATATCATGAATCAGCTTGCCGATCCCGAGATGAATAAACTTCTTGGCATTGGGCAATGAATCCACTGAAGCGGTTAACTCGCCGGAAGAATAAGTACCTTCTTCCACCTCATTGGCAACTTCGCTTCTCTCCCATTCATACCAGTCAGGAATATGCGAGAAAACAGTTTCTCCGTTAATAGCTTTCAGCTCGCCAAGTTCGGTCATTTCCCATTCATGGCTGCAAGCTGTGCAGAACAGTTTTGTTCCTTGGCTTCCCATCTTATTTTCGGTTTTACAGCAAGGGCATTTGTAAAGAACGCGATGGAGTCCATTAGCACGGTTTTCATCTGTAATAGAGATGTTGTTCTCCTTTTGCCAGGTAAAATCATCATATTGGAATGCCTGAACAATTCCCTTGTTGATTTCATCGACAGAAAGCTTTTCCACTTCTTCTTTCGTAAACAATTGCGTATATTCGGCAGAAGTGTGCGCTATGCCTCTCTCGTGAGAGGTATCCCAGAAGGGCGAATTGATATGATGGCCGTGGCAGATGAGCGTCACAAGCGGCACTTTTAAAAGCTTTACCAGCTTTCCGAGGGAACGAGGCAATACGGCAGTGGTCCCGCAAAGAGAATACCGGGCTTCCGGATAAATGACAGCTACATTTCCCATGGCGATCGTTCTCGTCAGCTGACGGATCAGGGTAATATCGTCAGTAAATTTCCGCTTGCAGATGCAGCCGACATTTCGCAGAAGCCATTCTCTCCCGATAAAGCCGTCAATAGCCACCACATAGTTTGCATCATTCTTTTTCAAAAGGGATGATGCAATTTTGAAATCTAAAAAAGCATTGTGATTGCATAAAAGCAAAAACGGGCCTTTCAGATTCTCGGCACCGTTCACATAGGTGATTTCCGGCTTATATTTTTTGAATGCGGGACTGCATATCAATTTTATGATAGGCTTAAAAAACCACTTGGTTTTCTTCGGCGGTTTATTCATATCAAACCGTTTAATCTCTTTATTCACAGCATTTCCTCAACTTCGTTCAGATTTTTAGTGATTAGAAGGCACACTTTTGGGAACGGGTTCTTATCAATGCATAAGAAGATTATGTGCATATTCGAAAAAAATATGTTTTTTTATACCATACCAGAATAGAATTGTCAATAATTTGACAATAAAATAAGCGTCTCAAACCTTTGATTTTCAAGGGTTTGAGACGCTATATCGAATTATCTTTCCTGTGACAGGCGCATCATTACTTCATCTGCGCCTGAACAGCGGTGATTGCATCATTACTTCATCTGCGCCTGGACAGCGGTGATGGCGACGACGCCGACGATGTCGTCAGACGAGCAGCCGCGGGAAAGGTCATTGACCGGAGCAGCAATACCCTGGCAGACCGGACCATAAGCTTCTGCCTTCGCGAGACGCTGAACGAGCTTGTAGCCGATGTTTCCTGCATCGAGATCCGGGAAAATAAGAACGTTCGCCTTACCTGCCACCGGAGATGCCGGTGCCTTCGAAGAACCGACTGACGGAACGATAGCCGCGTCTAACTGGAGTTCGCCATCGATCAGATACTGCGGATACTGCTCTTTCGCGATACGGACGCCTTCCTGAACCTTCGCTACGTCGTCATTCTTTGCGGAGCCGTAAGAAGAATGCGAAAGCATAGCGACGATCGGCTTCACGCCAACCATCTTCTCGAAGGATTCTGCAGAAGAAGCTGCGATAGCTGCAAGCTTTTCCGGATCCGGATTCGGTTCGAGGCCGCAGTCTGCGAACATGAACGTTCCGTTGTAGCCGTATTCGCAGTTCGGAACTTCCATTAAGAAGAACGAGGAAACAAGCTTTACGCCCGGCTTCGTCTTAATGATCTGAAGCGCCGGACGGAGCGTGTTAGCAGTCGAGTGGCAAGCGCCGGAAACGAGGCCGTCTGCATCGCCGTTCTTGATCATCAGCGTTGCGAAATACGTATAGTCGTTCGAAACCTTCTCTTCTGCTTCTTCCGGAGTCATTCCCTTCGCCTTACGAAGTTCTACTAAAAGATCGATATATGTCTGCTTTTTGTCGCAGTTATTCGGATCAATGATCTGGATACCGGTCAGGTCCAGGCCCTGCGCATTCGCATCCTGCTCTGCTTTTGACGCTAACACGATGATGTTTGCCAGTCCTTCTTTCGTCGCTTTCACAGCGCCTTCCCAAGTACGTCTGTCCATGCCCTCCGGCAGAACGATCGTCTTCACATCCGCTTTTGCTTTTGCTTTGATTACATCAATAAATGCCATAATTCGGCTCCTTTCGGATTAGAAATTTATTTTTTAGCCCGAAGGCTTTGAAACTTATTTGCCCGCAGGCTTGAAAGCTATCTGCCCGCAGGCTTTAAAACTTATTTTTCCGGTTCGAACACGGCTCTCACCGTAATGCCGCCGGCCGTCACCGGTACAGAAACAGTCGTCTCATGGGAAGTAATGCTGCCTTCCCATCCGACGAAGCGATACCCTTTCACAGGCGTCGCCGTCAATGTGACCGCGTAATCCGTATAGTACTGCCCGGTCCAGCTGCCATCGGAAAGATCCGGCGATATTGTATTTAAAGTCACCGTTCCCATCGCGGAACCGTTCGTTTCGACCGTTACACCGGCCAGGCTTCCGGAGAGTCCAAAGTTTGTTTTCAGCTGCTCCATCGCATAAGACTGACGTTTGACAAAGAAGCCTTTCTTATACGAATCCGCCGTGACGCCGTCATCCTTTAACAGCGTGTCGATCACCGCGTGCACGTTCTCATTTGAAAGATTCGTGTTCAAAATATCCATGAATGAAAGGACAAACTGACGGCAGAAATCTTCATTTTTCCGAAGCGACGCGAACAGCGGAAGCTGGTTATACGAGCCTGACACAAAGGCGCCGGGCGTCGTGAACGGATCTAATTCATAATCAAATGAATAGCTTGTATTGACACGTGTGTCGTAAGTCAGACAATCCATATCATAGAGTCCGAAACGCCATTTTCCGTCATTCCAGCCGGTGCCGTCCGTATAGGTCGAACGGAACACGACATAGTTTTTGTTTTCCCAGTAATCCATATTTGAGAAGATAACGTTCAGCGCAATGAAATCGATATACGACTGGATATCGAGCTGCGAACAGACATACTCGTAGTTCGACGCATTGCTCATATCGTTTTTCTTAATATAGTCAGTAAGCGCGATATAACCATAATCGGACAATGCTGTGCGCTCTTCTTCCTTCCAGCGCGTGACCTTCACATACTGAAGATCTTTTTTGCTGATGCCGTAGCGCGTCTTAAAATAGTTGTCAGAATATTTTTCCTGAAGATACCAGGTGTCCCAGCGTTCGCCGTTAATAAAGAGGACTGCCGGCGTATCAGCGGTGTTCTGAACGGCGACATCGCGTCCTTCTGCAAGCGCCATGCAGACATTGTTCAATGCAGAATCGCGCGTGACAAACGAATGGACGAGTTCGCGTCCAAACAGCGTTCCGCTGAAATAGGCGGACCCTGAAATATCCTTTCTCGAATAAATCGACAGCCGCCGCGGCGCATAGGAACGGATTCCGGCGCCCTGAATCCGGATACCGACGTCCTGAGAAACGGTCAGACTGCCGGCATTAAATAGTTCCAGAGACGCTTCGCGTTCGGATTCCTCTCCGCGCCATTCGTAGTTGACCGAAGGCTCTGTGCCCTGTCTTCCGCTTAAAATCCAGTCATCATACGCTTTTCCGGTCACATAAATGCCGTTTTCCGCCCCGAAGAAATCGTCCGGATCGACGATGAGCGAAATAATCTGTTTGCCCGCGTAGGAGGACATATTGATAAAGTAAGTCGCATTGACGACAGAAGAAGTCTTTCCGTCTTCCGAAACCGCGATTGCGCGGATGATAAACGCTTTTTTTACAGGCGTTTTCACGCAATACGGCTCAGAAACGCCGCAGTCCCAGTTTTTCACGACGCGCTCAATCGAACGATACAGGTTCGGCTCGGACGAGCGGTCATAAACGGTAATCGGACCTTCATAAAGCGTCGATTCCGTGTCGGGAAGCGAGCCGTCCGTCGTATAATAAATGCGTGTGCCGGTTTCAGCCGTGATCGTCAGGCTGAACGCATCCGCATAGAAACCGCTTTCGTGCGATAAGACCGGCGCTTCCGGAGTTCCGACAATGATAAACTGCGGAACAGTTTCGGAGGGCGTTTCCGTTTCACTTTGAGAACTGTCAGAGGGATCCGTTTCTTTTGTGGAATCCTTTGTAGCATCCTTTGACGAATCTGTTCCGGATTCGCTTATCGTCTCTTTATCGGATTCGCTCGCGATCATGGTCGGATCGGTCTCTTTTCCAGGATCATCTGAACGGGGAATAAAGTCTGCAGCCATCATCAGCACCATGAGCATGACCGTAAATGTGCAAATGTAAAGACCAAATCGGCGCATATTATCCCCTTTAAATCATATTTGATTTTATCATAGCACAAACGAGATGGGATGTAAAACAAAAAGAACATTTATCCTGAATCGAAAGCTCAAAATCTTGAATATCCGAGTTTTCTGTGCTATGCTCGGCTCAAAGAAACAGAATAGGCAGGAGGTACAGTCCATGAAAATCTGCGGTCTCGTAGCGGAATACAACCCTTTCCACAACGGTCATGTCCATCATATGGAAGAAGCACGGAAACTGACAGGCTGCGACTATATCATTGTCGTGATGAGCGGCGACTATGTCCAGCGCGGTACACCTGCTGTCATCGATAAATATGAGCGGACAGCGATGGCGCTCGACGGTGGAGCCGATCTCGTGCTCGAGATTCCGACGCTCTTCTCTACCGCTTCGGCGGAAACGTTTGCGACGGCAGCCATGAGCCTGCTTACGCAGCTCGGATGCGTCGATTCGGTCTGCTTCGGCACAGAGCTTGGCGACCTCGCTCCTTTGAAAAAAATCGCAGAGATTTTAAACAATGAGCCGGACTCCTTTAAGGAGCATCTCCGCGACAATATCCGCACCGGCATGAATTATGCGCGTGCCCGCTCGGCTGCGCTTCAGCAATGGTTTGGCGACGAGATTCCGAATCTTTCCGAAATCCTCGAAACCTCCAATAACATCCTCGGAATCGAGTACCTTCGCGCGCTCGACAGGCTCGGCTCTTCTATCACGCCCTTTACGGTCCACCGGTGGACGACCGAATATCATTCCATGAACACCTATGACGATACAGCTTCCGCAACTTTTGTGCGGAACAAGCTCTATGAGGACGGCGGCATTGAAGCGGTCACTCCGTTCGTCACGCCTTATACGGCCCGGGAATTCGCCATCAAATACGGCATTTCGACGCCGGTCCGCGCGGATGATTTCTCCATGCTTCTCCAGTACCGGCTGGTTTCCGAAAAGGACCGGCTCACCGATTATCTCGACTTTACGCCTGAGATCGCCGAGCGCATCCGGAACCTTCTTCCCGACGTCTGCACGTTCCGCGAGTGGTCCGGCGCGATCAAATCGAAATCCTACACGCACACCCGTATCAACCGCGCATTGCTCCATCTGATCCTGAATATCAAAGAAAAGGATCTCGACGCCTATGTCGACGAGGATTACTGCATGTACGCGCGCATCCTCGGCTTCCGCAAGGATTCGCTCCCGCTCCTGTCCATCGTGAAGGATTCGACACCGCTTCCGCTCATTTCGAAGATGGCCGACGCGAAAAAAATCCTTTCTCCGAAGGCAATGCGCCTCCTCTCGATCGACATTTTCGGCGCAGAAATCTATCGGAACGTCGTCTATCAGAAATTCGGCACACAGCTGAAGGACGAATTCACGCAGGGAATCGTGAAGATGTGAA
Organism: Lachnospiraceae bacterium UBA1778; assembly: GCA_002315255.1. GTDB lineage: Bacteria > Bacillota > Clostridia > Lachnospirales > Lachnospiraceae > UBA1267. The sequence goes on along the minus strand of DCGM01000059.1, from coordinate 20,816 downwards.
TAGGATATGCCCCCCTTAACTGGACAGCCAGTAAAAGGGGGGCATATCAATAATACATGGTTTTAAGGATTTTCTTTATTTTACAAACCGGCAGCGGTTCCTGTCACGCGCAGATTGTAACGCGGCTGTCCTATTATAAACATTCGATCACTTTTTCACACGGTTCGGTATTTTGAATCCGGTACTCCTTCGGAACGAGCCAGCCCGGAAACACTTCGCCGTTCGGATACATCACGAGACTGTCGGCTTCGTTTTTCCGGCATAACGCGCCGTCCGGAAACGGCTTACACGTGTTAACAATGCCGCAGGACTGCCGGACCGTGACGTGAAGCCCGTCAATCGTAAAGTCCTGATTGCACCCGTCATGATAAGGATCAGGACTGATTCCGTCAAAACAGTCCTTCGCAAACACAAATCCGCGCGTTTCAAACTGCAGTTCTGAAAAACGGATCCACGACACATTCATTTCTTTGCAAAAGGCCAGCATTCGCTTCACTTTTTCCCGGGAACAGATTCCATCCGCAAGCAAAATCGTATTAAAGCGGACCGGCACGCCATTCGATTGAAAACAGTCAATAGCCTCTTTTAACGCGCTGAAATCGACTTTTGTATGAAGTAACGCGGCATTTTCCGCTTCATCATAACTATGAATGGAGATGTTCAGCCCGTTCAAATGCTTCGAAACGGACGGAATATCCACATTTTTAAAGGAACCGCCGTTCGTCGTGATGTACGTCTCTTTTTTTCGAAGCCCCTTTAATAACTCGCCCAGATATGGATAGGCAAACGGTTCGCCGCCGAGAATCAGGACGGTCTGATACTCTTCCAATGCGTTCGCTTTCTCCACGATCTGCGAAACCGGCGCCATCTTCGGTTTATATCCGTCCCGTTCGATGCAGAAATAACACGACCCTGGGCAAGCGTTTGTAATCTTTATATTCAAGCACTTATCATAGATGCCGGCGCACTGATTGTTTACCATTCTGCTTCTTTCCTTTCCTGAACAGAGGCGCGACCATGTGAAAAGGCTAATTCACAGCCGCCTTCCAGTATAAAGTTAAATACTCACACAGACCGCCGAGCAAACCGGACCACGGTCGTGCCGTTCGAGTCCATTTAAAACCTTTCGGAGACGCAGCGGTTCAGACCGTGAACACCGACGACGGGGCATTCCGAGTCGCAACCTCGATCCGGAAGTCATCCGCAGTGTACGGCGTGTCAGACGCATTAATCTCATTCACTACGGAAAGAAGTGCAAGCTCCGGATAATTATTCTCTTCGGACAGATGGCAAAGCACGATAAAACGCAAATTTTCGTTCAAAATCTGCGACAAGAGTTTACCTGAGTTTTCATTCGACAGATGGCCTAAATCGCCTAAAATGCGCCTTTTTAGCGGATAGGGATAGCTTCCTGTCTCGAGCATCCGGATATCATGGTTTGATTCGATAAGAATTCCGTTCAGTTCAGAGAGATTCTCCACTAAAGTGTCGGTAATATGGCCGATATCCGTCGCAACTGCGAAATTTCCTTCGGCGCATTCGAAACGGTAGCCGACCGGAGAAGCCGCATCGTGCGGGGTGGGGATCGGAAGGACGCGGAAATCACCGACAGAAAAAGCATTCAATGGTTCAATCACACGATAAAGCTCCGGATCAATTTCGCCCTTAAGATCGGACTCTGCGATTCCGGAAAGCGTGCCCTCTGTTCCGTATATCGGAATATGATATTTTTTTGCGAAAATCGGGAGCCCGGAAATATGGTCGGAGTGTTCGTGCGTCACGAGGATGCCCGAAAGCGCATTGGGATCGACCGACAGGTCACACAGGCCACACAGGATTCTTTTACAGGAAATCCCTGCATCGATTAACAGATGGGTCTCACCGGAACCGAGATAGACACAATTCCCGTTACTGCCGCTGGCTATCGCCTGAAGGCGCATGTTACTCTCCTTTTTTAATCAGCCGGTCCATGAGAAGGCGGACCGACTGCTCCGTTTCTTTCCATTCCCCGTTATTATGAAGAACATAAGTCGCAATCGCGCGGAAGGACGCGTCGTCCTTCTGAAGCGCCATAATCTGACGGCTCTTTTGCTCTGTGTACGCGCGTGACGTCATCAGCCGGCGGATCCGCGTCCCTTCGTCTGCCTGAACGTAGACGATATCATTGCATAAGGAGACGAGATCGCCTTCGATAAAGAGTGCCGCCTCTAACAGCACAGTCTGCGTCTTCGCGCGAAGAATCCGAAGCACGATTTCCTGACGGATGATCGGATGCTCGATTTCATTGATTTTCTGCTGGTTTTCCGGACTCTCGAAAGCGATTTCCGAAAGCTTCGCCCGGTCAATGCGCCCGTCCGAAAGCAAAATCGTATCGCCGTACTCAGCCACCAGCGCTTCATAAACCGCAAAGCCCGGCTCCATCAGATCTCTTCCGACTTCATCCGCGCTGATCCGCGTGACCGGATAATGCTCCAAAATATAATTCACAACCGTTGATTTTCCAGCGCCGACGCCGCCCGTAATGCCGATAACGTTCTTCGGCTGGTTGAGTTCTGTAAAGCTTAACTCTGTTTCCGGATTCATGTCAAACCTCTTCTATAATGATTTAATGACTAAATGATTTAATGGTTTAAATTTTTAAATCCCTACTTAATGGTTTAAATCTTTAAATCCCTACTTAATGCTTTAAATCTTTAAATTCCTACTTCGCATCATACAGGCTATAGCCTCTTCCGGCTTCCGCTTCGAGTTTTACCAAAAGATTCGCGGCGCCCTCCATCTCGCGGACTAAAAGCGCCTGGACCTGATCCGCTTCTTCTTCTAAAGCTTCAATCACGAGTTCATCGTGAATCTGAAGAACGATCTTCGACCGTAGTCCTGCCTCGTTCAATGCTTTCTCTACGCGGATCATAGCGATCTTCATGATGTCCGCCGCAGTTCCTTGAATCGGCGAGTTCATCGCGACACGCTCGCCGAAGGAGCGCTGGTTAAAGTTCGACGACTCCAGCTCCGGAATCGGTCGGATGCGGCCGAACAGCGTCGTGGAAACGCCGGTCTCCTTCGCAGATTCCACCCGGCCGTCAAGATAGCGTTTCACGCCCGGATAAATCTCGAAGTATCGGTTAATATACTCCTGTGCGTCTTTTCTGGAAATCGACAGGTTTTCAGAAAGCCCGAAGGACGAAATCCCGTAAACGATACCGAAGTTAACTGCTTTCGCGTCACGCCGCATCGTCTTTGTCACTTCTTCCGGCTTTACATGGAAAACCTGTGCGGCAGTCATCGTATGGATATCACGCGCGTTCTGATACGCATTGATCAGATTCTCGTCATCCGAAAGATGCGCGAGAATCCGAAGCTCTATCTGCGAATAATCGGCATCGACGAAAACGCAGCCGTCTTTCGGCTTAAAGCATTTCCGGATCAGGCGCCCCAGTTCTTCACGCGCCGGAATATTCTGAAGATTCGGTTCGGTGCAGGAAAGCCGCCCGGTAGCCGTAATCGTCTGGTTAAAGGTGCAATGAATCCGCCCATCCTCGCGGATATATTCCTGAAGCCCCTCCGCATAAGTGGAACGAAGCTTCGAATAGGTCCGGTATTCGAGGATTTTTCCGACGACCGGCGCCTCCGGCGCTAATTTTTCTAAAATATCTGCTGCGGTCGAATAGCCGCTCTTCGTCTTTTTGCCGCCCTTTAAGCCCAGCTGTTCGAAGAGAACTTCCCCGAGCTGCTTCGGCGAATTGATATTAAATGTAGTTCCCGAAAGCTGATAAATCTCCTTTTCGAGTTCGTCGATATGTTTTTTCAGTTCAATGCTATAAGCCTGAAGTTCCGACCGCTCAATGCGGATTCCTTCGACTTCCATCCGAGCAAGCGTTCCCATGACCGGAAGCTCAATCTCTGTAAACAGTTTCGCCATTCCGGCCTTTTGAAGCGCAGCCATAAGAACCGGATAAGCCGAAACAGCCACAAACGCTTCAAACTGCGGACGGACTTCCTCATTTGGCCTGCGGTTCTTCGAAAGATAACGGGAAGCGATCATTTCTGCCGGATAGTCGCCCTTCAACGGATCGAGAAGATAAGCCATAATGGTGACATCCGGAAAAATACGGCCGGTCAGTTTGACGAGTTCCTTACCGGTCATCGTATAAAGCGCAGTTTTCCGTTTCAGAAGCTCTGCAATGACCCCGCGGAACGTATCTTTATTGATAAATACGCTTTCAGGAATCAGATAACCTCTCCCGTCGGCAGTCGCGAGACTTAAACCGCGCTCCGAATAGCCGATGCCGATCGCCGATTCATTGGAAAGAAGGGCGGCTAAAAGCTGAAGTTCAGAATAGTCCGAAACCTCTAAGAATTCTTCGTGCGAATCGTCTTCTTCTGTATCCGCATCGAGAAAACCGGTATTTAAGGAAGCCAGCTCATACTCATCGAGCATTGCCTGGACCGCATTCCGTTCCGGTGCGAAACGGAGGTCTTCCAGTTTTAGATTTCCTAAATCAATATCGCATTTGATCGTCGCGAGTTCCTCGGAAAGAAGTGCGGCTTTTTCGCCGGCCAATTCTTCGTCCGACTCCTTCGTGAGGAAATTTAACGGCGAACGCGAAATGCCAAGTTCCTCTTTCCAGAGCTTTTTCAGCGACTCTTCGCCTGCTTTCCCGTAGTTTTTAATTTCCTCATACAGCGCGTCCACCGTCCCGTATTTCTGGATCAGTTTGACCGCCGTATCCGGGCCGACGCCTTTTACGCCTTTGATATTATCGGACGGATCACCCTGAAGTCCTTTCAATGAATTGATATGGCAAGGCTTAACCCCGAACTCTGCTTCAACGAGCTCCGGCGTCAGTTCAAATGCACGCTCCGGCACTTCCGCCGGATGCTCCATTCCATACTTTTTATACATCTCCTCCGTCTTTTCCGCAGAAGGATGCATCAGCCACATATGCGTTTTATCAGTCACCAGCTGAAGATAATCGTGGTCTTTCGTCAAAATCCGGACCGGAATCTCATTTTCAAACAAACGCGCCGCAGAACCGCAGAAATCATCAGCTTCATAACGAAGATCCATCAGCTGGCAGATGCCCATTTCGCGAAGCATTTTCTGACAATTCTCAAACTGCTCCTTCAACGGATACAGCGTTTCGTCGCGGTTCGCTTTATACTCAGGATAAATCTCACGACGAAACGTGTCGCGCGTCAGATCCCATGCGATAGCCACATATTCCGGCTTCTGCTCCTGGGCGATCTTAAACAGCGTCCGGAAGAAACCGAGCAATGCGTTCGTATAAATTCCCTTCTTCGTCATCAGAATCTTATGGAAATACTTTTCTTTTTCTTCCGTCGTTTTGGCGAATAAAATCTCGCGCGGAAGATTTCCATAAAATTGTGTGGAAAGAAGACTGGATCCGTCTATCAATAAAAGAAATCGAGCCATGTTTACCCCTGTCGCTTTTTATAAAATACCGGCCACAAAATGAAGAATAACAAATAGGATTCCTGCTAATAACAAAAGAATCAGAACGGTCCAAATCAGATCGTTAAGCACCACTTTCCGCTTTGCTGCCCGGATGACGGGAACTGCGGCATTCCGTAAGTCGTAGGAAACATTTTTGTCAGTCTTTAAGATCTCATTGACGCGGGCTGCCATCAGGCGGACGTTCAACTCATCGCAGCAAAAATCGCATTCTTTCAGATGCTTTAATAAAGCTCTCGTTTTCGATGCGGAAAGCGTTCCTGAAATAAAAGGATTTAAGTTTGCACTGACTTCTTTACAGTCCATATTTCCTCCGAAGAAAAACTCCATAGTACAGAATAATTTTAACACGAAACCTGTAAAAAAACAAGGAAACATAAGGATTCGATTAAGCACCGCCATAAGAAAACAGTTGCTAGACAAACAAAAAAAGCCGTATGACTAGCATACGGCTTCTTTTCGTTACGTTCCCGCGTAAATTATTCAGCGACCTTAACGATTTCCTTCTTGTTATAGTATCCGCACTGTTTGCAGACACAATGAGGCTTCATTAATGCGCCGCAATGGCTGCACTTAACTAAACTCACTGAACTCATCTTCCAGTTCGCTCTTCTCTGATCACGTCTTGCGCGAGAGGTTTTATTCTTAGGACAAATGGACATTTTGTACACCTCCTTTTTTACGGTTATTAATGGGAATTCTGTAAAGCTTTCATCAGCGCCTCAGCCATAGGTGTGGGAGCCTCGGACCTGTCACAGCTGCACGGGCCCTCATTCAGGTCGGCGCCGCATTTTTCGCAAATGCCTTTACAGTCTTCCTTGCAAAGCACCTTCATCGGAATCCCCATCTGGATTTCAGGCTCTATCAAAAGATCCACATCCAGTTCATCCTCAGAAAGGAAATACACATCCTCATGATCTTCATCCTGTTTCGTATCCAGGTTCACTTTCATGTCAATGACGAAAGGAACCGTTACCGAAACCGGCTTCAAGCATCGGTCACACGGAATAGAAAGAACCACATTACCCTCACCCTGGAAATCCATCAAATGATTTTTATGGTAGGTCAGCGCCAATGTGAACGGTTCCGCTTTCAACACGGGATACCCGTCTAATTCCTTCGCCTCGTAAGAGACCGAAAATTCTTTTGTGACATCCTCGAAAGGATACAATAAAGAAATGAAAACGCGCACTATAATAATATAGTAATAATCACTTTAATTGTCAAGAAGTTTCTTCGCTTTCACGAAAGAAATTTCTCGTCTTCGGCTGATTCGCCAAATCGTCTTCGGCTGATTCGTCCAATCGTCTGCAGCGATAATTCAAAATCACCTGCGCAGCGAGACAGATCACTCGTTTTTCAGCGCTTCCTTCAGATAATATCCGTAATTGGAGTATTCCGTGCTGATATAGCCGATCGTCGTTTCATTATACTGAATCTTATAGAACCCGCCTTCGGTGCCGAGATACAGGAAGACCTGACCTTCAACCACATTGCCGAGGACATTATCTTTCGAGGTGTCGGGCTCGGAACGGACACGGACTACATCGGAAGTAACCTTGACCTTTAAGGCTGCATTTTCAAGTGCCGCATCTCTCGCTTCGCTGCCCGTTAATGCGAACTGCTTCGAAACATAACCGACGATACCGTTCGAATTGACCTTGTACCAGTCGCCCTCTTCGCCGATCACATCGCCGCCACCATTCGTCATGATGCGGCCAATAATCGCGCCATCCGTCGACGGTGCTTTCCGGATGTTCAGGGATTCACCCGCGGTGAAGATGAAGAGCTTATCGTAGTTATCAAAGACTGCGGCCGCCGGGTTTTCAGTCGGGGCTTCTGTCGGAGCTTCGGTCGGTTCTTCCGTCGGCTCTTCCGTCGGCTCTTCTGTCGGTTCTTCCGTCGGTTCTTCCGTCGGTTCCTTCGTCGGAATCGTCTGCTGTTCGGTTTCCTGCGGAACTGTCGGCTTTGTATCCGGTTTCTTATCAAAGACGCCGCGGACCCAAAGGATCGCGAGAATCGCGCCAATAACAATAACAAAGATAACCGCGGTGAAAATCAGGAAGTTGCGGGTCTCTTTCTTATTCTGCGCCGCCTGGTCTTCCTGGTAACGCTGACGGATGCGCGGCTTTTCAGACTTCGAAGCTTTCGCCGGTCTGTAATCCTCCTCATCCTCTTCGTCTTCCTCTTCTACAATCCGGCGCTGCGGCTTACGTTCCACCGGACGCTCTTCGCGAGCCGGTCTACGCACTTCGGCCTGAGTTCTTTCACGTCTCGCCGGTTTTACCGGTTCTTCGTCCTCGTCTTCCACTTCGCGGCTGAAACGGTCGAAAGACGGCATGCTGATTTCATCCTTGTCGAAATCAAACTCATCCGCCTGATCAAAATCGAAAGAAACATTTTCATTGTCTTTCTGGTCGGAATCTTCGAAAAAGTTTAAATCGTCGTCGTCATCAAATCTGTTGCTCACTATATTTTCCTCCTTTTCCGTCTGGCTCTCCTGCAAAGATGCGAATCCCCCATTCGTCATCCTGTCTGTTTCTTCCACAAATCCGCCGGCGTAAACCGTCGTAACGGGAATGTCTGATGATAGATGTGAGCCCCCCGTCGGCGCTTTCTGTTGCATTGCCTCCTGTCTGACAGGAGCCGCCATCGGGCCATCATCATCAAATGAATCTAAATCATCAAAGCCGTTTATCAATCGGCCATATGAATGTCTTTCCGGCAATGGGATCGCGACATATTTGCGCTTCACCGGCTTCGCAGGTTCGATTTCCTCGTCAAAGTCAATCACAACCTCCGGTTTCTTTTCCTCTTCGGGTTCTTCCGGAATCGTCTCAGCGTCTCCATCAGCTGCTTCAGCAGTCACCTTGAAGAAGGAATTGATCAAATCAGATTCTTCTTCACCGAAGAATCCTTCCTTCCCAGTGCAGACCTCACAAATTTCAGGTTCTTCTTTCTTTTCTTCCGAGTCTTCAGCGGTTTCCGGTTCTTCAGCGGTTTCTTCTACAATATCCTCATAGTCGATTTCTTCTGAGAACGGATTCGGTTCTTCCTCGAAAACCGGCCTTGCTTCTTCCTCTTCAGGTTCTCCCGCTTCAGACGGTTCTGCCGCTTTTGTTATTTCTTCTAAAGTTGCGACTGTTTCTTCTGTTTCAGCGGATTCCGTTTCAACCTCGTCGATCATATGATCAAAGTCAAAGTCAAGCGGCGCTTCAAACTCTTCGAACAGTTCTACCGCAGGCTCTTCTGGCGTAGGCACAGAAGTCTGTTCTTCAGCGGCAGGTTCTTCAGCAGGTTCTTCAGCAGGTTCTTCTTCGATCTCTTCTTCGGTTCCTTTTTCGGGTTCCTCTTCGAAAACAGGCTCATCGGTCAGCTCGTCAGCCGTTTCTTCCGCGATTCCTTCTTCTGGTTCCTCTTCAAAAACAGGCTCATCGGCCAGCTCGTCAGCTGTTTCTTCCGCAGATTCTTCTTCGGGTTCTTCTACGTTTTCTTCTACGGTTTCTTCTTCAGTGAAGACATCCTCTGGCTCGAAACTCGGAAGCGAATCGATTACATCATCCGTTTTCTCTTCTGCCGGTTCTTCGGAAACTTCTATAATCTCGTCCGTAG
>DCGM01000059.1:2545-11658 GCA_002315255.1 Lachnospiraceae bacterium UBA1778 | reverse complement strand
CTGTGAAACTTCTATAATCTCGTCCTTAGATTCTTTTACAGGTTCATCCTGGGAAACTTCTTCAGTTTCGTCCATAGATTCTTCTACAGGTTCATCCTTAGAATCTTCTGCAGGTTCATCCATAAAATCTTCTGCAGGCTCGTTATTTGAAATTTCTTCAGCATCGAAAGCAGCCTGAATCTCTTCCTCGGACAGCGCAGAAATCTGATCTTCCTCGGACAGCGTAGAAACCTGAATCTCTTCCTCCGCCGGAGTAAATTCAATGCGCTCCGGGAAGCTCGGCTTTTCGACCGGCTCATTCTTCGAGAACAGGCCTTTGACACGATGAAGAAGGGCTTGGACACCGGAAAGTTTTCGGGAAGCCGGGATTTCGACGGTCTCAGCCGAGCGGTACGCCGGCGTCGCATCGGAATCTAAAGAAGCTGCTGCATCGAGATCGTCAAAACTGAAGTCGGCGAAATCATCTTCGTCTTCCTCAGGTTCGGAATTCTCCACGACATCTTCCGTCTCGGGTTCTTCAACTTCTATTTCGTCAATATCCGGTTCGTCGATGATAGCCGAAGAGGCCGGATCTTCTTCAAAATCCAGCCGCTCGCTCTCTTCCACGCGGAACTTGCCGCCGAAAAGAATTTTTAATTGGTCATCGACATCTTTCTTCTTCATTGTGAAAAACAACGCCCTTATGAAACCAGATCCGGTTTTCCGTCACGTTTCTTTCGTTTCAATGTCCGTAAGTCGACTGATTTCTTACCGATCTTCACCATCAGCTTAATCGACGGGTCAAAATCGTATACAGCCTGGATTTCATCATTGCCGGAAAGGCGCATGCCGCGCACACCGACAGATGTTTTTTTGTACAATGAAATCTCATCACTCGGGAAGCGTAATACCATATGCTCCTTAGAAACGAGAACCGTGTCCGTGCCAACCTGTTCATTGACATAAATCAGGCGGTCGCCGTCATTCAGTTTCGTCGCCGCGACTGTCTTCTTTGAAGATTCAAATTCGGCAGCCTCGACCTTCTTTATCATAGCAGAAGCAGTAACAAAAATCAATGTTTTATCCTTAATGACATCAAAAGCGTCCATAAACAGAAGGTTTTCTGTCGCGGAATCGTAGTTAGAAATGTTGTCAATCGGGATACCCTTGTCCTTCAGTTTGGAAAGCGGCACATCTTTCATCCGAAGCTGGTGGCAGTTTCCTGCATCCGTAAAGATGCAGATCTTCGACGTGTTCTGACAGAAGATCATATATTTCGACTCTTCTTCGACCGCTTCTTTATTCTTTTCATAAACTGCCAGATCGTACATCTTACAGTAGCCGAAACGGTTCATTGAAAGGAGAACCGGGATTTCGACTTCCGGCGCCTCTTCATAGACCGCTTCTTCTGCATCCGTAATCATCGTGCGGCGCGGATACGAGAACTCCTCCTTGATCGCTTCGAGATCTGCTTTGATAGCCTTCCGCATTTCATTCTGGGAAGACAGATATTTCTCGTAAAGCGCGATTTTCTCTTTCGTCTCCTTATGTTCCGCAAGGAGCGCCTGAATCTCGAGTCCGATCAGTTTTGAAAGTTTTAAATCGAGGATAGCCTGCGCCTGAACCTCAGAAAAATGAAGCTTCGATGCGAGCGTTTTCGACTCTTCCGAACGGAACTTAATCCCTGTCACATCGCCGTTGATCAGGCAGTTTTTCGCCGTCGAAAGCTGTTTTGATCCGCGGATGATTTCGATGATCAGGTCAATAATATCGACCGCCTTAATAAGGCCTTCCTGAATCTCGCGCTTCTTCTCTTCTTTTTCCAGAAGATTCGTGTACTTCCGCTGATTGATTTCGTACTGGAATTTGATATTTTCTTCGAGAATCCTCTTTAATCCGAGGACTTCCGGCTTTCCGTCGACGATACATAACATATTGACGCCGAACGTATCTTCGAGCTTCGTCTTTTTATAAAGACCGCTTAAGACTTTCTCGCCGTCCGTGCCGCTCTTTAACTCGATCACGATCTTGATACCGTCTTTTCCGGACTGGTTGGAAATATCCGTGATTTCCGGGAAAACCTTCTTTTCGACGAGCTCCGCCGTATCATTTAAGAATTTTCCGATGGCGAGACCGACCATCGTATACGGAATTTCGGTGATTTCAATGCGGTCGTGTTCGCCGCGCTTCTTCGCCGGAATAAACTCGGCCTTTCCGCGAAGCTTGATTTTACCGCGGCCGGTTTCATAAATATCTAAAAGATCCGACTTATTGATCACAATGCCGCCGGTCGGGAAATCCGGGCCTTCGACCGCTTCCATCAGATGCTGGGTCGTTTCCATCGGATTGTCAAGGAGCATTTCCATCGCATTGATCACTTCGCGAAGGTTATGCGGCGGGCAGGAAGTCGTCATACCGACAGCGATACCCTCGGATCCATTGATCAGAAAATTCGGGACACGGACCGGAAGAACTTCCGGCTCTTTCTCGTTTTCGTCAAAGTTCGGGACAAAATCGACTACATCGCGGTCCAGATCCTTCAGATAAACTTCCTGTGTAAACTTCTTTAAACGGGCTTCCGTATAACGCATGGCAGCCGCGCCGTCGCCTTCGATCGAGCCGAAGTTTCCGTGGCCGTCGACGAGCGCCATCCCCTTCTTAAAGTCCTGCGACAGGACGACTAACGCGTCATAAATCGAGGAATCGCCATGCGGATGGTATTTACCCATCGTATCACCGACGATACGCGCCGATTTACGATAAGGTTTGTCAGAGTTTAAACCGAGCTCGTCCATCGCAAAAAGGACGCGGCGCTGAACCGGCTTCAGTCCGTCTCGGACGTCCGGCACGGCACGGCTCGTAATGACCGACATCGAATAATTGATATAGGCCTGCTGCATTTCATCGGAGTATTCCGCAGAGATAATCTTTTCCGGCATTTTTCTCCTCCTTACACGTCAAGCAGCGCTTCGTGCGCATGCTCATGAATGAAATCACGGCGCGGTTCGACATCAGCCCCCATCAGAAGGTCCGTCATCTGGTCCGCGAGGCGGGCGTCATCAATCGTAATCTGCTTGATGACACGGCACTCCGGATCGAGCGTCGTCTCCCACAACTGGTCCGCATCCATTTCGCCTAAGCCTTTATAACGCTGAAGCGTAAAGTTCTTATGGGTTTTCCGGTATTTTGCGAGCGCATTGTCATCATAAAGATACTCTTCTACGCCGCCTTTTCCGGACGGAATCGCCTTATAAAGAGGCGGCATCGCGATATAAACATGCCCCTCAGAAATAAGTTCCGGCATAAACCGATAGAAGAACGTCAAAAGCAAGGTGCTGATATGGTCGCCGTCGACGTCGGCATCGGTCATGATAATGATTTTGTTATAACGGAGCTTCGAAATATCGAAGTCGTTTCCGTAGCCCTCCGAGAAGCCGCAGCCGAACGCGAGGACCATCGTTTTAATCTCGGCATTCGCGAGAACCTTGTCGATTGAAGCTTTTTCGACATTCAGAATCTTACCGCGGATCGGCATAATCGCCTGATACTTCCGGTCACGAGCGGATTTTGCGGAACCGCCTGCAGAATCACCCTCGACAATGAAAATCTCGCACTTTTCCGCATCGCGGGATTCGCAGTTAGCAAGTTTTCCGTTCGAGTCAAAGGAAAAACGCGGTTTTGTGAGAAGATTAGACTTCGCTTTCTCTTCTGCTTTCCGGATTTTCGCGGATTTTTCAGCACAAGCGATAATCGTCTTTAAGGTTTCCAGATGCTTATCGAAGTAAAGCTCAAACTGCTCGCCGGAGATGGTGACAGCTGCTTTCGCCGCGTCTGCAGAGCCAAGCTTCGTCTTCGTCTGGCCTTCAAACAGCGGATCCGGGTGTTTCATGGCCAGAATGCAGGTCATGCCGCAACGCGTATCCGGACCGGTAAAGCGGTTCGGATCCTTCAGGATGCCGAGATCAAGCGCATATTTATTAATCAGCTGCGTGAAACGCGTCTTAAAGCCGGTCACATGCGTGCCGCCTTCTGAGTTAAAGATATTATTGCAGTATCCGAGGATGCGTTCCTCATACGTATCGACAAACTGAAGCGCTAAATCCATCTCGATACCATCCGTCTCGCCGTGAATTAAGATGCATTCGGTCAGGACTTCTTTGCCCTGGTTCAATTCATTGATATAAGCTCTTAAGCCGTCAGGCTCATGATAAGTCGTGACTTCCTCTTCTTCGCGGCGGTTATTCCGGAAAACGAGCTGGAGTCCCGGGTTCAGATATGCGGTCTCATGAAGACGTGATTTGATCCAATCCGCCTTGAACCGCGTATTTTCAAAGATCTCTGAATCGGGCTTAAAGGTGATCGTCGTGCCGGTATCGGCCGACTTTCCGATGACCGGAAGGAGGCCGTCCTTTAATTCGACCGTCGGAATGCCGCGCTCGTACGCATCATAATAAATCTTTCCGTTTCGCGACACCTTGATTTCCATATATTCGGAGAGCGCATTGACGGCAGAGGAACCGACGCCATGAAGGCCGCCGGAGGTTTTATACGATTTATTATCGAATTTACCGCCAGCGTGGAGCGTCGTTAAAATGACACGTTCTGCCGAAACGCCCTTCTCGTGGCGGTCGACCGGAATGCCTCGCCCGTTATCAGACACGATGACCGAGCCGTCATCTTCCAATGTGACTTCGATTTTGGAGCAGAATCCCGCGAGATATTCATCGACTGAGTTGTCGACGATTTCATAGACGAGATGGTTTAAACCGGTTCTTCCGGTGGAACCGATATACATGCCCGGACGGCGGCGGACCGCTTCCAGACCTTCCAATACGGTAATACTGGACGCATTATAATTATCTTTCTGTGCCATTCTTTTACCTCTAACCTTATATTCTTATCTTTTAGCCTTTTTACCTGATCTTTTCGAGTTTTACCTGATCTTTTCGAGTTAATACCTGATCTTTTAGGCTTTTTACCTGGTCTTTTCGACTTTTTCCTGATCCTTATGACTGTTCCGGATTATTAATCCATTCTGCCCTGCTGTAGCTTTTTTCGCGCCAAATATAATCCAGGGACGTTCACGGAATAAACACAAGATATTGTGCCATAAGCCATTATACATTAGCACATCTTTGAATTCTTTGCAAGTTATTTTCGACGTGGTCTTCTATAGATGTTTTCGACGTGGTCTTTTATAGATTCATAAAAAAGGAGCCGTCCCTAGGCGGCTCCTTAAATAACTGCTTTATTCGAATAAAAGAAAATGGTCCAGGCCGGTCATATAGAAAATATCCCGGACATTCTCACAGGCATTTTTAATGATCAGCTTCCCCTGATTCGGGTTCAAAAGCTGGTAATAGGTCAGCACCAGCCGAAGGCCGGCAGATGAAATATAAACTAATTTTTCAAAATCGAGGATAAGCGTGTCGATTCCTTCCATCGATTCCTGAATCGAAGCGTCAATATCCGAAACGTTACTGTTAGTCAGTTTTCCCTCAAGGAAAACCGTCAAAGTGGAATCTTCTTTCTTTTTCTCGATACTCATAATATTCTCCTTTTTCAGTTTGTTCTTTTGAAAAACAATTTGACGGCTTTAAACAGGTGCGTATACGGTCCCATGATGATAAAAGTGCACAGGGCATAGCGGAAGCAACGATAACCAAACAGGAAGGACAGCGCATCAGTAGAACTGATATTTTGAACCGGAAGCTTTAAAAGCGCCGAAATACCGACAAATAGAAGCACTCCGAGAACCGGTCTTAAAAGATAGCTCCACCATTTCTTACTGTTCTCAAACTGCACGAACTTTTCTTCATAAAGGAAACCGCTAAAGCAGCCTAAAAGAATGCCGTAGATTGAGAAAAACTCATTTTCGCGGCAGTAAAAGAAACCGGCCGCGCCAATCGCTAACTCGATCAGCATGCAGACCTTTACGCCAAATTTCCGTCCGATAAAGTAAACCAGGAATAATGCAATCGTACCGACCGCCCAACCTGCTAAAACGTCCGTCGGATAATGGACCCCGAGATAAATGCGCGAAAGTCCGACAAAGAAAGGAATAATAAAAGCAAGAACTGTACTCCATGTCTTCTTTACATTGATTCCGATCGTCCCAAACACGCCGGCCGACAGCGAAGAATTGATGCTCGGGAAGGAATACCCCTGCTCGACCGGAGACATCGTATCAGCATCAGGAGACGCCGCACGGATGCATTTCACCTCGGAAAAATCCATATACGGTCTGCGTCTTAACAGAGTCCCTTTAATCAATGCCCCGAAGACCATGGAACCGCAGAGCGCTGCGAGCACCTTTTGACCAAGTTTTTTGTCGAGGCTCCAGTAACAGAAGCCGGTCAAAAAAATCACAAAATATTCCTGGCCAAACATCGTAAAAAAGGTGGCAAGAGCCGTCATAATCGGGTTTTCCACCGATTGGACGAACTGCATAAAAGGGATTTCCCAAGGGAAGCAGAATGTATAACCCATCCGTCGTTCTCTCCTTTATTCCACGTTTACTATGAGTCCGCTGTTTCTGTTCATTCAAATCAGCGTCCGGTCATCCGGAACACAACCATCGTAATATCGTCAAACTGCTCGGCTTCGCCGACAAACTTGTCGATATCTGTTTTCACAGCCTTCATCGTATCTTCCGACGAAAGTTCATAATTCCGCTGAAGGACCTCTAAAAGGCGTTTCTCACCGTACAGTTCATCCGATGCAGACGTCGCTTCGGTAACACCGTCCGTATAAAGAAAAAGCTTATCGCCTGGGGCGAGGTCGTACTGCTGTAACCTATAAGGTACGCCTTCCATCGCTGCGAGTACAATGCCTGGGCGGCTTTTCAGAAGTTCGCAGGTGCCGTCCTGATGGACGACTGCCGGCGGATTATGCCCCGCATTTGCAAAGGTGATATGGCCGGTATTCAAATCGGCAATGCACAGCCAGGCGGTAACAAACATATGCGCGTCATTTTCCTGGCAAAGGCGTTCGTTCGCCTGCTCGAAGACTTCATTGACCGGAAGTCCCTCTTCCGTCAGACTGCGGATTGTCGTTTTCGCACGCATCATGAATAGCGCGGCCGGAATTCCTTTTCCGGAAACATCCGCGACGAGGAAGGCCGCTCTGTCCTTATCAAGCATAAAGAGATCATAGAAATCGCCGCCGACTTCACGCGCAGTTTCCATCATAGCTGCCGCATCGATCCGCAGGTTTTGGGCGAATACGTCCTTCGGATTCGGCAGAACAGAAAGCTGAATGCTCTTTCCCATCGCCATGTCCTTATCATACTGGTCCTTGCTCGCCTTAAGAAGGTCTGTATAATGGCGCTGCATCGTCACATCTTCAATCTTTAAGACTTTTCCGTGCGTGATCATACCATCGACGATCGAGCGGACCGAAATACCGTAAATCCGGTCTTCTGTGCGGAATTCATCTGTATCTCCATCAATATAACCGGTAAACTCTGAGGAAATTTCACGGATATCGCCGTCGAGATCGACCTTTTTCAACTCGGGGAACAGTTCGTAAGCCTTTTGATTGCAGCCTTTAAAACGATATTTGTCATCAAAGACGACGAAGGCCTCTTCCGTCGATTCGATCGTAAACTTCACGGCGATATTGTCGACATCGTAAAGGTTGTTCCGATAGATCATAATGATCATCATGATCGAAAACGCGGCGCCTGCGATCGAGAGATAATCATTGTTCCCGTCCAAAAGCTTCGTAACTACATAGACGGTGCAGGGAAGCATATAAGCGATCAGAATCCGCCATACATAGCGGCTCTTTTTCCGGATGTTCTTAACGGAAAAGATGATGGCGATCACAAGTCCTGCGATCATATAGAAGCCGAACAATGCGACCGCGAAGGTATGGAGAATGCCGTATTCCTTTTCGACCAGGATAAAGCCGTCCATCGGGATCGCATAATAGCTCTTATAGAAAAACGAGTGATAATCGAGCGTCAGAACAGAGAACGAAACGAAAAAGTTCAAACCGTGAAAAATCCATTCGACGAATTTCGGAATGGAGAAGCGGCAGTACTCCAGTACAAATAAGAGCATTAAAAACATACAGTGCGTGACGAAGAAATACGCGATTTTCTGCCCTGCGATATAAGTTTCAACTGCTTTTGCTTCCGACTTCATCAAAAATCCGATGCAGCAAACCGTCAATGAAATCGAAACTAACATGGCGAGCTTCTGCATTTTCCCTGACGTCTGAAGGCTGATGATGACAGCGCTGGCGAACGTAACGAGAACAGATGCATAATTTAAAATCACTAAGATATCGTGAGAACACATTTTATCGCTCCTTCATTGCACGGTCCGTGTCGCGCTTCACATCCTTCTCGTGAAGAGCTTCGCGCTTATCATAAAGCTTTTTGCCTTTCGCCAATGCGATATCGATCTTTACGAGGCTTCCGTTAAAAAAGGCCTCCGTCGGAACGATCGTATACCCTTTCTCCTTCACCTTTGCTTCGAGCTTTCGGATTTCCTTCTTATGCATCAGAAGCTTCCGCGGGCGAAGCGGGTCTTTGTTGAAAATATTTCCCTTTTCGTACGGCGAAATATGCATGTGGAAGATAATGACTTCGCCGTTTTTGATCTGCACATACGCCTCTTTTAAAGAGCATTGACCGAGTCGCATCGACTTCACTTCTGTTCCTGCCAATGCGATTCCGCACTCAAATTTTTCTTCAATAAAAAACTCATGATACGCTTTTTTATTCGCAGCGATGAGTTTCCTTCCTGATTCCTTCATATGACCCCTTTTTTTAAATAATCAATATAAACAAAAAGACTCCGAGAGCATAGTACCCCCGGAGCCCCAAAAAAACCCAAATTAGAAATTGATAACCAGAATAAGAGAAATAACAAAGAAAGCAATCGAAAGAATCTTCGTCAGCTTTTCAAGTTTTCCTTCCGACGAGCGAGAGCGGTTCTTATCCCAATAGGTTTCTGCCATTCCCCCGATGGTACCAAGTCCGGCAGACTTGCCTTCCTGTAAAATAACAATAACAACCAGACCAAGACCAACAACTCCTAAAATGCTAGCGAGGATAATTCTTACAACTTCCATAGGAAATCTCCTTAAAAAATGATAGTGCCGGTGATGGGACTTGAACCCAT
>DCGM01000059.1:0-2516 GCA_002315255.1 Lachnospiraceae bacterium UBA1778 | reverse complement strand
CAGATTTTGAGTCTGCATCGTCTGCCATTCCGACACACCGGCGGTTGCCGAACATACCGATTCTACCATAGCAGGCGATAAAATGCAAGAAAAATATTATAAAAAACCTTAATAATCCCAGTATTTTCCTTGCTGAATCTTCGGAACGGTATAATCCAGCGTACGGAACTCATACCCTTCCGCTTTCAGCCGCTCGATGACTTCTTTCAATGAATTGACGGAATTCTCCATATACTCGCCGTCATGCGCCAGGACGACCGGTACTGTGCGGCCGGTAATCGGCGCATCACCTTCGAACGCATTGTGAAGGATCTGCTCAAGCGATAATGACGCGTCTCCGTCATCCGTCGTCGAGTTCCAGTCGAAATACTCGATTCCCATCGAATGAAGGAAATCGCCCATCAGAGGCTTCCATTCCGCCCAGTTCTTATAAAGCTCGAGCGACGTGTTCTTTTTCGAGCCGCCCGGGAAACGATAGGCTGTCGGCGCTTTTCCGGTTGTTTCGAGAATGATATTGTACATCCGCATAAAGTCAGACTTCCAATACTCAAGGCTCTGATAAACGACAGAATACTTATGGTTATACGCATGAACGCCGATCGCATGGCCACGGTCGGAAATCTCTTTCAGCATCTGGCGGAGGAACTTGTCGTCGCCATCGTTATAAGTCGCCTGATGGATGACGAAGAAAGTCGCTTTTACGCCGCATTCGTCGAGGATATCGAGTACTTTTGACGTCAGATACGAGGGACCGTCATCAAAGGTAAGATAGACGACCTTCTGCGCTTTCAGTTCCTCCGGAGTCGGATAACCGGTCCGGTCGATCTGAATCCTTCCTTCCTCGTCGATATAGGTCTTCACTTCAGAAACAGCGGATTCGCTTTCTGTCGGGGCTTCGGTTTCGGTCTCTGATTCTTCGAAAGACTCGCTCTCTTCCGGTTCGGTTTCGGAACTCTCTTCCGTCTCTATGCCGGTTTCTTCCCCTTTATCGGTTTCGGTTTCACTTTCTGTTATGGAAGCCGCTTTCGTCTCGGAATCAAACGGATGAGCCGTGCTGGCATCGAGTTCCTCCCGGCAGCCGCCGGAAAAAAGCATAGAAAGGATAAGCGCCAATGATAAAATCATTGACGCATATCGATATCCTTTTGATTTCCGCTTAAAACTGAGCAAAGCACACTCCTACAAAATGCTGCGAACTAAGCGTTCAAACGTTCAAACTCTTACTTTAAAATCTCTTCTGCCGGAACATAAGCCATTTCGAGCGCCGTCGCGACATTCTTGTTCGTGATGCAGCCGTCATAAGTATTCAGGCCCTTCATAAAGCCCGGATCTGCCTTGACTGCGCCTTCTGCGCCCATCGTCGAGATCATGAGACCGTAACGCAGAGTGCTGTTCGTCAATGCGACCGTGCTGGTATACGGCACTGCGCCCGGCATATTGCCGACACAGTAATGGACAATGCCCTCTTCGATGAAGATCGGATCGTCGTGGATGGTGACATGCGAAGATTCGCAGCAGCCGCCCTGGTCGATCGCGATATCAACGATGACAGCGCCCTTCTTCATGAGCTTCAGATGCTCACGACGGATCAGCTTCGGCGTGGAGCCGCCCGGAATCAGGACAGAACCGATAACAAGGTCTGCTTCGGAAACTGCTTTCCGGATATTCGCTTCGGTCGAGTAAAGCGTCGTGACGCTTGCGCCGAAGATGTCTTCGAGATAGGCGAGACGGTTCGGGTTGATGTCGAGAAGCGTAACCTGCGCATCGATACCGACTGCAGCCTTAGCCGCATAGGTTCCTGCGATGCCGCCGCCGATGATGACGATCTTTCCGCGTTCCACACCCGGTACGCCGCCCAAAAGAATTCCGCGTCCGCCGAACTCTTTTTCAATATATTTCGCGCCTTCCTGAATCGAAAGACGTCCTGCAATCTGGCTCATCGGGCGAAGGCAGGGAAGATTTCCCTGTGCATCGCTGATCGTCTCATACGCGATCGCGGTAATCTTCTTCTGAAGAAGGACCTCTGCCAGCTCGCGGTTTGCGGCGAGATGAAGATAAGTGAAAAGGATCTGGCCTTCGCGGAGCATTGCATACTCACACGCTTCCGGTTCCTTAACTTTAACAATCATTTCAGCAGCTGCATAAACTTCCGCCGCCGTCTGTGCGATAACGGCGCCAGCAGCTTCATACTGGCTGTCTTCGAATCCTGCACCGAGACCGGCGCCGGTTTCGACAAATACGGTATTTCCCTTCGCGACGTATGCCGCTACATTGTCCGGTGTAAGACCGACACGATATTCATGGTTCTTTAATTCTTTCGTCGTTCCAATGATCATATGGAACCCCACTTTCCTTCAGGCGCACGCCTGAAAACAGATTTGAACCCATTCGGGCTATAAAAAAATTATAATTTATAATATCTCAAAAAAGAAACATGCGCAAGATTTTTTTATTCATCTGAACGAAAAAATATGGGGTTCTATCGCCTTGAAAAATTAGTCAAAATCAACAAAAGG
>DCGM01000013.1:34278-34970 GCA_002315255.1 Lachnospiraceae bacterium UBA1778 | reverse complement strand
GATGAAGTTTTAGAACTTCTCATGGAACTGGACGCGAGCGAAAAGCAGCTCGACGCGCCGTTCGTCTTCGCATCCGCGAAGGGCGGCTACGCAGTTCTCGACCTCGGTGATGAAAAGAAGAATATGGCGCCTCTTTTTGAGACGGTTTTAGAGCATATTCCGGCGCCGGAGGGCGATCCGGAGAAGCCGCTCCGCACCTTGATTTCGACGATCGACTATAACGAATATGTCGGCCGCATCGGTGTCGGAAAAGTCGACGACGGCCGCCTGTACGTAAACCAGGAATGCCTCCTCGTCAATGCGCACGACACCACGAAAAAAGAGAAGATTAAGATCTCGAAGCTTTATCAGTTCGACGGCTTAGGACGCGTCGAGGTAAAGGAAGCGAATGTGGGCGACATCGTCGCGATTTCCGGTATTTCGGACGTCATGATCGGCGACACGATCTGCGATCCGACCCGTCCGGAGCCGATTCCGTTCCAGAAGATTTCGGAGCCGACGATCGCGATGAACTTTATCGTCAATGATTCGCCGCTCGCCGGCACGGAAGGCAAGTATGTCACTTCCCGTCATATCCGTGACCGCCTGCTGCGCGAACTGAATACCGACGTCTCTCTCCGCGTGGAGGAGACCGACTCGACCGACAGCTTTAAGGTTTCCGGACGCGGTGAGCTTCACCTTTCCGTCCTGAT
>DCGM01000013.1:33902-34108 GCA_002315255.1 Lachnospiraceae bacterium UBA1778 | reverse complement strand
GCTGTCATCCAGAAGCTGGCGACCCGCAAGGGCGAGCTTGTTTCGATGGGCACCGGCCAGGGCAGCTACGTCCGCTTAGAGTTCAGGATTCCGTCCCGCGGTCTCATCGGTTATCGTGGCGAGTTCATGACCGACACGAAGGGAAACGGCATCATGAACACGATTTTTGACGGCTACGACGTTTATCGCGGCGACATCGCTTACCG
>DCGM01000013.1:0-33805 GCA_002315255.1 Lachnospiraceae bacterium UBA1778 | reverse complement strand
AGAGGCACACTCTTTATCGGCGCCGGCGAACGGGTTTATGCGGGCGAGGTCATTGGCCAGACAGGCCATGCGGAAGATGTCGAAGTCAATGTCTGTAAGATGAAGAAGCTTACGAACACACGTGCGTCCGGCTCGGATGACGCGCTGCGTCTCGTAGCGCCGAAGGTGATGAGCCTCGAGCAGAGCATGGACTTCATCGACACGGACGAACTTTTGGAGGTTACGCCGACGCATCTTCGGATCCGGAAGAAGATTCTCGATCCGGTCATGCGGAAGCGTGCATCAATAAAGCACTGATGTGCGAAAAGCATTTTGTCACACCTTTCTAATCGGGGGGCCGATTTTATCTGGGGTAATTTTAGGCCAATAGGAGGAGTTAGATGGACGAGATTAAAATTCTGGTAGTGGATGATGAAGAGAGAATGCGTAAGCTGGTGCATGACTTCCTGTCAAAGCGCGGCTATACGATTCTGGAAGCGGGCGACGGCGAAGAAGCGCTGACGGTGTTCTTTGAGAACAAGGATATCGCGCTTTTGATCCTCGACGTCATGATGCCGAAGCTGGACGGTTTCGGCGTGGCGAAGGAAATCCGGCAGTATTCGGAGGTCCCGATCATGATGCTGACCGCGAAGGGTGAAGAATCCGATGAGCTTCAGGGCTTCAAGCTGGGTGTGGACGAGTATGTCTCGAAGCCGTTCAGCCCGAAGGTCTTAGTAGCGCGTGTCGAAGCGCTCTTAAAGCGTTATCACCTCATCAATTCAGACATTATCGAAGCCGGCGGCATTGTCGTCGACAAGCAGGCGCACGAAGTGAAGATCGAAGGCGAACTTTTAGACCTTTCCTACAAGGAATTCGAGCTTCTGACCTATTTCATCGAAAACCAGGGAATCGCGCTTTCGCGTGAAAAGATTCTGAACAATGTCTGGAACTACGACTACTTCGGAGATGCGCGTACGATTGATACGCATGTTAAGAAGCTCCGCAGCAAGTTAAAGGGAAAAGAAGACTATATTCATACCGTTTGGGGAATCGGCTACAAGTTTGAGGTCGAAAAAGTCTGATGAAAAAATCCGCAAAGAAGGTGAAGCGAGGGAGCCTGCGGACTAGGATTGCCCTCGTTTTCGCCAGCGTGCTGATCTTGGTTATCGCCATCTTCTTTCTGGTCAACACGTTCTTCTGGAACAATTATTACCTCCAGACGAGCGAGAACACCATGAAAGCGGCGTACTATGAGATTTCGGAGATCGTTAAGGACCAGAAGGCCCTGTCCTCCACGCTTTCGAAGAAGATCAGTACACTGAAAAGTGAAAACAACATTATATTTGCGCTTTCCGGCGAGGATGGCGTGATGCTGCAGAGCGTACAGATCCTTCTGTCGAACTACGACAAGGAATTCCTCGAAGGCCGTATGAAGGCGAACCGGAACGCGGATAGCGTGAAGGCGTCCGGCGTGCTCGATCAGACCGAGAATTACACGCTTCAGGCGGTGGATCTTTCCGGAAAGCGGTATCTCGAATGCTTCGGCACGATGGAAACGGATAACGGGAATTACACGTTCGTGTTTTCCGCGCCGTTAGAAAGCTTCTACTCGATGAGTAAAGCATCGCTCAGCTTCTCAGTTTATGCGAGCGCGGTCCTCGTTCTTTTAGGAACGCTTCTCGTGCTGTTCTTCACCTGGCGTGTGACCGAGCCGATTTATCAGCTCAATGAAATCACCGAACGGATGAGCCGTCTCGATTTCTCGGCGCGCTATAAGGGAAGGAGCAACGATGAGATCGGCGAGCTTGGGAATAACGTCAATGAGATGTCTTCCCAGCTGGAGCGCGCGATCGTCCAGTTACAGCTCGCGAATGAAGAGCTGCAGCGGGACCTCGACGAACAGAACCGGACGGACGACATGCGTAAGGATTTCGTCGCGAACGTTTCGCACGAGCTGAAGACGCCGATCGCATTGATCCAGGGTTATGCCGAGGGCTTAAAGGAGCTTGGGGACGACCCGGATTCGATGGAATACTATACGGACGTCATCATCGATGAAGCGAATAAGATGAACCGTATGGTCCGTAAGCTGATGACGTTAAACCAGCTGGAATTCGCGAACGACGGCATGCGTGTCCAGCCGTTCGACATCATGGAAATGATCACGAACCTCGTTCAGGGCTCGAAAAAGATGCGCGAAGAGCATAATGCGCAGGTGACGGTCGAGGGACCGGATTCCCTGATGGTCATGGGCGACGAGTTTAAGATCGAAGAGGTCGTAAACAACTACTATTCGAATGCGTATAACCATCTCGACCCGCCGAATAAAATCCGCATTTTTGTGGAGGATCTCGGGCCGAATGTACGTATTAACGTCCAGAACACCGGTAAGAACATCCCGCAGGATGAGATTTACCGTATCTGGGTCAAATTCTATAAGGTGGATAAGGCGAGAACCCGTCAGTACGGCGGCTCCGGTATCGGTCTTTCCATCGTAAAGGCGATTATGGATTCGCACGGCCAGGAATGCGGCGTTTACAATGTGTATAACGGAGTCGTGTTCTGGTTTGAAATCCGAAAGGCGACGGAGGAGGATCTCCGGATCGAAGACGATTACCTGGAGGATGGGCCGGAAGCGCCTGAAAAGGCCGAAGGCCAGAATTAACGCTGGCTTTTACAAAAGGATTACTACCGGTTTTTTATAGGCGGCGCAGCCGCATGCATAAATGGATAGGAGGAGGCGGCTCCTCCTTTTCATTGTATTGAGAGGGGAAAAAGGTCATGGGGGCATTGACGGGCGAGTGGGAGGAGAAGCTCTCACCGGAGTTTAAAAAGCCGTATTACCGGAAACTCTACGAGACGATCCGGTCGGAATACGGGGCGCATGTAGTCTATCCGCCCTCGCAGGAAATCTTTACTGCCTTTCACCTGACGCCGCTCGAAAAGGTGAAGGCTGTTATCATTGGCCAGGACCCATATCATGAGCCCGGCCAGGCGGAGGGGCTCGCTTTTTCCGTGAAGAAGGGGATCGAAATCCCGCCGTCCCTCGTCAATATTTATAAAGAACTTTCGGATGATTTAGGACTTCCTGCCCCGACGAACGGGTCGCTACGGCCTTGGGCAGAGCAGGGAGTGCTCCTTTTAAATACACTTCTGACCGTCCGCGCGCATCAGGCGTTTTCCCATCAGGGAATCGGCTGGGAAGCGTTTACGGACGCGGTTTTAAAAGTCCTCGACACGGTGGACCGTCCTATGGTCTTCATCCTGTGGGGAAAACCGGCGCAGTCGAAAAAAGCGCTGATTACGCGGCCGGACCGGCTGATCATTGAATCGCCGCACCCGTCGCCGCTTTCCGCATACCGCGGCTTCTTTGGCAGCCGGCCGTTCAGCCGGACCAATGAATACTTGTCCCAGCACGGAATCGCGCCGATCGACTGGCAGATACCGGACTGACATAAGGGGGTTATATGGTTTTTCTTGATTGGCTGTGGGTGACGGTATACAGCCTCGTGGAAGGCGGAACCGGATGGATTCCCGTCTCGTCACTCGCCCATCTGAAATTAATATCTGCATTCTGGAAGAGTCCGTCGGTCCTTTCCGGAGACTTCGGCGCGATATTCCGGGAAGTGGTCGGACTTGCGGCAGGGCTCGCGGTCTTTACCGCTTTTTTCCATCGTCTGAACCCGGTTTCCGCCTATAAGCCGCTCGACCAGAAGCGGGCCACCTGGAGCTTATGGCTCCGGATTCTGATCGTGGCCGTTCCGACAACAGCGCTCGACATCATTTTCGGCGATCAGAT
Source organism: Lachnospiraceae bacterium UBA1778 (assembly GCA_002315255.1). GTDB lineage: Bacteria > Bacillota > Clostridia > Lachnospirales > Lachnospiraceae > UBA1267. The sequence goes on along the minus strand of DCGM01000013.1, from coordinate 30,027 downwards.
TCGGAACCGCTTTGACTCGTTTCTTTTCATCGGCATCGCGCTCGTCCTCCTCGGCATCCTCCTGCTGATCGCAGAAGGCACCCGTTCGAAAAAAGCACCGGATAAAGTCCGGCTCAATGCGATCACGATCCCGATGGCGCTTTTGATCAGTGCTGCACAGCTTTTATCGCTTCTTCCGGGCGTTTCCCGGACCGGCGCCGCGCTTCTCGCCGCGCTCTTCCTCGGCTGCAGCCGGGTAGTAGCGGCAGAATTCTCGCTTTTTGCCGCGTTTCCGTATCTGATTCTCGGAAATGCTGTCCGCCTGTTCTGGACCATCTTTATCGAAAACCGCGCGTTTACCGGCGAAGAGATCGGCGTCATGCTCCTTTCCGCAGCCGTTACCTATGCGGCTTCGCTCTTAATGATCCACGGCTTCATGGCATTTTTGAAAAAGCGGAATCTGAAACCGGTTGGCGGATACCGAATCGTGTTCGGTGCGCTCGTTTTAGTGCTGTATTATTTCGTGATCAAGTGATCGGTGAGCCAGTTATCAGTGATCAAGTTATCAGAAATCAAGTAATCTATTATCAAGTGATCTATAATCAAGTAATCTAAATCAAGTATGCGGAATCAGCTTTCAAGTATACTGAAGTAACCTGAATTTAATGTATCTGGAGCATCTATAAATGGTTTTATTTTTCAAAAAACGGAAAAGAATCATATCCCGTATTTTAGCGGTCACACTCAGCATCATTATGCTCATGTGGATGGCATTGTCACTTCCGAAGGATGCGTATGCCGAGATGATTCCGGGACCGGATGTCCGTGCGGAATCGTACTGTGTCATTGACGGAAACACGGGTGAAATCATTATGGCGAAAAACCCGTACGCCCGCAAATATCCGGCCTCGACGACGAAGGTCATGACGGCGCTCCTCGTCATCGAAAGCGTGAGCGATCTCGACCAGAAGCTCACCTTCACGCAGAGCGCGGTCAATGTGGACCCCTCGAGCTCCACGTTATCGCCGAAAGCGCAGGTCGGCGAGATCATGTCGGTCCGCGACGCATTGTACGGAATGATGCTCCCGTCCGCAAACGAGTGCGGCGCTATGCTCGGCGAATTTGTCGGCGGCTCGGAAGCGGTTTTCGTCGATATGATGAATGCGCGGGCGAAGATGATCGGCGCATTGAACACCCATTTTACGAATGCTTACGGCATCCACAATGATGACCATTACACGACTGCATACGACTTATGCCTGATCCTTCGGGAGGCGATGGCAAACCCCACGTATCGCGAGCTTTTTGAGACCGTTTACTACCGGATTCCGGCGACGAACAAGTCGGAATCGCGTGAATTTGTCGTTTCTCATCAGTTCCTCCGTCCGCTGGAGTATCGCGACGAAGCATACAAAGATGTGACCGGCGTCATTGGCGGAAAAACCGGCTCCACCCCGCAGGCGGGAAAGGTCCTCGTGACCGCATGCGAACGTGACGGATATTATACGATCAGCTCTCTCATGGCATCAGATGCCTCCTGCCAGTACGCTGACGAACTCGTCCTTTTAGAGTATACATACGGGTATCTCAACCGCACGAAACCGCCCGTTATCTGGACGGATACGCATGATATCGTCGAAGCGACGGCCAGCGTCCGGCTCCGGTATTCGCCTTCGTTGAACGGCGGAATCTACGGCGCATTGGAAGAGGGGCAGCAGATTATCCGGGACGGCATCTACGGCGCCTGGGCGAAAATTAAAACCGAGACCGGAACTTACTACTGTGTCAATGAATTCTTACGGACGTTAGAGCCTGAGAAGGTTCCTGAGCCGACCGAATACGAGTGGCCGACCGAGACTGAAGCCCCGACCGTCGAAAGCGCGTCGGAAGGCCAGCCGGAGGAGCCGACAGCCGGCGAAGAACCGACCTCATCTCAAGCCGCGTCAGAGGCCTCCTCAGCGGAAACTACGACTCCGCCGACGAGCGCACCGGGTTCAGATGAACAGGCGGATAATAACGATGAGCTTCTCTACCTTTTAGTGCCGGTCGGAATTATCCTCGTGCTGCTCATTGTCTGGCTGATCGTCTATCTGAAAGCGCAGGAGAAGAAAGAAAAAGAATACTGGAAGAGGCGGTAAAACGAGTTGAAGAAGATGCGAAAAACCGTTTGGGCCGTCTGTATCAGTCTGGCACTCGCGCTTCTTTTTTGGGGATGCCGGGAGACGGATCCGAACCCGACAGATAACGGGTCAAACAACGAAACGCGTCAGACAGAAACGAATAGAAATGCTGACGAAACCGCGACCGGAAGCCTTGACATAGAAACCGGAGACGCATCGGAAACTGACACGGTTCAGACAGAAACCAGGATTCCGACAGAATCTGACACGGATTCCGAGACAGAAAATGCGACAGAGAGCATGACGAAGTCTGCGACTGACCCGGAAACGGACGCTTCGACACCGCCGGAAATGGACCCTACGACTGACCCGGAAACGAAGGCTGAAACGAAGCCCGAAACGAAGGCTGAAACGAAGCCTGAAACACAGCCTGTCGCCACGGTCTATACAGGACCGATCCAGCCGGTGCTCACGAAGCCCGCGCGTGACCTCATGATGATGGCATTGGAGATCGTTTCGCAGTCCTGCGGCTATAGCCTGAAGGAGCGGACCGGAACGGACAATTACGACTGCTCCGGCTTTGTCGCGGTACTTCTTCGCGATGCGCTTGGAGAAAAGAGCATCGGATGGGAGAAGCCGAAGACAGCCGGCGCGGATCCGACGGAGCCGTGGGATACGGCGCGCTGGCGCGCATGGCCGAAGGATAAGGGCTGAAGCTTGGCGATATCGTGAAGATCGGAAATGCGCGGTATCTCGTTTATATGCGGGATTCCGACGACGTCGAGCGCGCATGGGCGATTCCGGGGAGCATTGTCATCCAGTACCCGCCGAGCGATCATTCTTCGACGATGGGGCATGCCTCGATCGCACTCGGAGAAGTTCCGTTTACGACTGCGGACGATGTAGTGGCCTATATTCTGGACGAATACGGCATTGACCTGCCCGGCATGGCGGGCGGCCCGAATTCGATTCCGATGGTCTACATGGCGCATGGTCCGGAGACCGGCCACACGACCTGGCGGATCAATGCGAACGGCGTGGCGAAGGCGGTCTGCGTCGATAACCACTATTCGAGCGATCCTGCAAAATTCGAAAAAATCGCACTTGTGTTAGTGCCGGTAGAATGAAAAAAGAAACGGACGGATTGAAAAAAGGTCCGTTTGGACTTATGATATTATGAACAGAAATCATGGGAGGATTTATCATGAATTGTACGAAAAAAGTGTTAGACGATCTGATCTGGGTCGGTGCGAATGACCGGCGTCTCGCCATGTTTGAAGGCGTATATTCAGTGCCGCGTGGCGTGAGCTATAATTCGTACCTTCTTCTCGATGAGAAGACCGTCCTTTTTGATACGGTCGACAAAGCAGTCGGCTCACTCTTTTTCCAGAATCTCGAATTTGCATTAGCCGGAAGAAAACTCGATTATGTAGTCGTCCAGCATATGGAGCCGGATCACTCGGCGACGCTTCTCGAACTCGTTTTACGTTATCCTGATATTCAGATCATCTGCAACCAGATGACGCTTAATATGATCGGGAACTTCTTTAACCGGGATTTCTCGAAGCAGACCACTATCATCAAAGACGGTGACACCTTCTGCTCAGGAAACCATCATTTCCACTTCCTTTCCGCGCCGATGGTGCATTGGCCGGAAGTCATGATGACGTACGAGGAGGAGAATGGGATCCTGTTCTCCGCAGACGCATTCGGCACGTTCGGCGCATTGAACGGCGCTATTTTTGCCGACGAAGTCGACTTTGATGCGGATTATCTCGATGAAGCGAGACGCTATTATACAAATATTGTCGGCAAGTACGGCGAGCAGGTGCAGCAGGTCCTGAAGAAGGCGCACAGCGTCGAAGTGAAGATGATCTGCCCGCTTCACGGCTTCGTCTGGAGAAGAAGATTAGAGTCGTACATTGACCGCTATGTCAAGTGGGCTACTTACACGCCGGAAGAAGAGGGCGTAGTCGTCGCATACGCATCTGTTTACGGAAACACGGAAAATGTCGCGGAAATCATTTCGTCGAAGCTTCGTGACCAGGGAATTAAGACCGTCATGTTCGACGTAAGCGTCACGCCGTCCTCCGAGATTGTGGCCGCCTGCTTCCGTTATAGCCACCTCGTTTTCTGCTCCACAACCTACAATGCAGGCATCTTTATTTCGATGGATGAGCTGCTTCGCGACCTCCAGTCGCATAACATTCAGAACCGTACCGTCGCATTCGTCGAGAACGGCTCATGGGCGCCGACATCCGGAAAACTGATGCGTGAAATCATCAGTTCCTGCCAGAATATGCGCATCATTGACAAAACCGTTTCGATCCGTTCCAGCCTGAAACCGGCGCAGGAGCAGGATGTAGACGCGCTCGTCCAGGCGATTTCTGACACCTTCCCGAAGAAAACGGTCGTCGCACCGGCAGACGTCCAGACGGTCAATGGAGAAATCGACCCGAAGGCGTTCTTCAAGTTCAGCTACGGCCTCTTCGTCCTGACCGCGAAGATGAACGGGAAAGACAACGGCTGCATCATCAATACCGGCATCCAGGTGACGGTCGAACCGAACCGCATCCTCATTGCCGTCAACAAAGCAAACTTCACGCACGACATGATTCTCGCGACCGGCGTATTCAACCTTTCTGTCCTGTCCGAGAACGCATTGTTCGGCACGTTTAAGCATTTCGGCTTCCAGACCGGAAAAGAGGTCGACAAGTTCGACGAGAACATCCCGGTCACTTATGCGCATTCCGCAAACGGCCTCGCTTATATCACGAGCGGCGCCAATGCATTTATGAGCGCGAAGGTTGTCGATCATTACGATTACGGCACACATACGCTGTTTGTCGCTGAAGTCACGGAGGCGCAGGTTTTAAACAATGAGCCTTCCGTCACTTACGCTTATTACTTCGACCAGATCAAGCCGAAGCCGCAGGCGAAGCTTGAAGAAGAGCGCCACGGTTTTGTCTGCAAAATCTGCGGATACTTCTACGAAGGCGATACGCTTCCGGAAGATTTCATCTGTCCGCTCTGCAAGCATCCCGCATCAGACTTTGAGCGCGTCGGATGATCGAACTCTTCAAATCCAGAAAAAAAGAAGGACCTTTACGGGCCCTTCTTTTTTGTTTGCCTGCCAGTTGGTCTGGCAGAGCAAAAGTTTATATAAAGTTAGTCTTCGTCGCAGTTTTCCCAGTTGTGGTAAACGTTCTGGACATCGTCGTCTTCATCGAGAAGGTCGAGGATACGGGTGATCTTCTTAATGTCTTCTGCATCAGAGAGCGTGACCCAGTTCTGCGGGAGCATCGTGACATCGGCGGAGTCGATTTCGAGGTTTAATTTGCTCAGCGCATCGTAAACCGTAGCAAAATCATCGGGCTCGGTAAGGATTTCATAAGAGTCGTCCTCTTCATTGAAATCGGAAGCGCCTGCATCCAATGCAGTCATCATCAGGTCGTCCGACTCCATCGGGCAATCTTCCTTCACGACGATAATCTGTCCCTTGCGGTCGAAAGAGAAGGAGACACAGCCGTTCGGGCCGAGGTTTCCGCTTCCCTTCGAGAACGCTGCGCGGACATTCGCCGCCGTACGGTTCCGGTTATCAGTCAATGTTTCGACGATGATCGCGGTGCCGCTCGGGCCGTAGCCTTCGTAGGTGATGTGCTCGTAGTTCGCCGCATTGCCGTCGCCGGCTGCCTTCTTAATCGAGCGGTCGATCGTATCGTTCGGCATATTATTCGCCTTCGCTTTCGCAATGACGGTCGCTAATTTATAGTTGTTCGCCGGATCCGCGCCGCCGCCTTCTTTTACGGCAACTGCAATTTCACGTCCGATGATCGTGAAAATCTTACCCTTCGCGGCATCGTTCTTTTCCTTTTTATGCTTAATGTTCGCAAATTTCGAATGTCCAGACATAGAAACACCTCGGTATAATTTTATAGACTTTAATAAATTACCATATTCTGCCTGATGTTTCAAGTGCGAGTTCAAAAAACTCGTGATGTTCTGTGTTCAAAATCGGTGATATCGCGCGAGCTCCTATCCCCTCAGATCATTTCCTGAAAGAATGAACCTTTCGCTGTGCTTAAGACCCGAAAAGCATTGATTTTTATACGTTTTCGAACAGTCTGTTTTTTACTGGTATAGGAGTAATGAACAACCTGTGAAATCGAAAATAAGAACTTGTGAAAACGCCCCACAAATTTTTTTAATCTGCTATCTTATAGCCTAGATTATCGGATGAAGGGGAATTGCGCCCGCAGCTTCCCTAAACCATAAACAGTGCGCATCCGCCAATGCGCACCTGACAGGAGAATCGTCATGAAGCTTAAGAAAAAACTGATTTCCGCCACACTATCATTAGTCGTCGCCACCGTCCTGATGGCGTCGTCTTCGTACGCGTGGTTCACGATTTCCACGAATCCGGAAATCAGCAAGATTAAAACCAGCATCACAGCGAACGAGAATATCGAAATCGCCCTCGATAACGGCTACGAGAACGCGGAAGCGATCGACGCGGCCAGCGCGGTCGTAAGCGGCACCGGTACGGCCGGAAACCCGTATACCTGGGGAAACCTGCTCGATATGTCCACCGCGATGACGAATATCGGTGCGAACCTGTCGTTAAAGCCGGTCGGCTATTCGACTAAAACCGAAGGCAGCGAAACGAAGGTCGTCATGAAGACGCCGCAGTACGGCCTCGACGGCCGCGTCGCGAAGCTCGTCGACATGGCGCAGGAGTATATCGCAGCTTATGACGGCGTGACCACCCCGTCCGGCGGCATCTCGATCTTTAAGCAGACTGAGGACACCGACGAAGCGGATGCGCTTGCATTGTCGTTCTGGCTACGGGCAAACGCGGATGTGAGCCTCATGCTTTCGGAAGGCACCTATCGCGCGGATGATGGAGAGAATACAGCAGGGACTGTGAATGCGGAGAGCGGACTCGGAAGCAGACTGACGCTGTCAGCGCCGGAAGCATTTGCGAAGGCATTACCGCTTTATGATTCGGTATGCTTGTCGATTGACGGGTTATACGTGCCGCTGCATTCATTGCAGGCCGCCGTTGAGGAAGGACTAACCGAGGCGGCTTATCAAGAGATTCAAAGAGCGTGGAGCACCGCCTACGCAGACCATTTGGCTGTTTTTTCAAGCGAGCTAGAAGGTCAGCCGCTCACATATCGGTCGAAAATCCGTTTCTTTGAAAACTTCTATGACGAGTCAATCCATGAGGAAATCTCAATCAGTGAGATCAACAGATGTTTCTCACTGACATTGGACGATTTTCTGGAAACCAGTTTTTATAAAGACTTTTATGATACTTCATATGTTGATTTTTATACATATCTGAGTCCGTCAGATCAGCTTCTACGGTTTCTTAAAAAGATCAGGATTCGTTTTATCGTGACGTCGGATGAAGGAACGCAGGAACTGATGGCGAGAATCTCTCCGGTGCTCATGTTTAAAGAGAACGGGTGCAGGCAGCTTGATGATGAGTGGTTTAGTTTTCATATGAAAGATGAGAACGGGGATGATGCAGCGGTTGAGTTCTCTTCAGATATGGCTTGGTCTTTTAATGGGTTAAACGTATTCGAACAAGAATCTTATTGGTCAGAAGGGGACAGCTCGATTTCTTTTAATCTCCAATTCTTTGACAATGAGAGTTCGGAAGGCGATTATGATTTATATAAAAACGCCAGAAGCAATATTGAGGTGATAAACCAGTTTGCTTATGAATATCATCATGACGACAGTTTTCGTGCAACTGAAAACAATAGCGCCTTATATTGTGCGACAGATCCGACCCTTGTCGAAGAGTTAGGGGTTGAAAATGTGATGGAAGCCTTATTCGATCATTTATATCAGCTGGCGAATGAGGAACTTATCGATCAATTAGAGCAGTTCCCACACATCGATCTCACCGCCAACGAAGCGAAGAAAGTCGACGTCTACATGTACCTCGACGGCGAAGCTGTCACCAATGCAGACGCGGTCACGATGGACGGCCTCGAACTCGCGCTTAACCTTCAGTTCGAGAAGATCGGCGGCGCGACGAACGCGATGACCGGAAGAGTTTATGTAGAAGAGTCAGAATCCGAATCGGATGAGGAATAAAGGACGGATATATTAATACGACATAATTCTCATATTTTGGAGAAGGGGGACCTCTGCAGGTGTAGGCAGCCTGCAGAGGTTTTTTATGTCCAAACATAAAAGCCGGAAAAGGCCGGACACAAAGGTTTTAAAAACCAGACACAAAATATAGTTGTCGGATAGGTGGTTTCTTGGTATAATAATCTAGATTTTGGGGATTCGGCGGGGACCGAAAGGATCGATAAATGAAAAAAGGAAAAGTGTTCGCATGGTTGATTCCGACGCTGGCAGTGTTTGCTGCAGGCGTTGTTTTTGTAGTCATCTATGCGAATACTGTTTATTATAACGAGAAGGTGTCGGAAGCCTATCTGATCAAGTTTACGAAAGCGGTCGTCGAAGTCGGCATGTCGCAGAACGTGCAGCTGGAGCCGTCTTTAGAGTGTATCAATTCGAATATGAAAAAGCGAACCGCACGGCGGGTGCGGGAAAGCCAGTTTACTTATGTTTCCTCGAATACCGATATTGCGACTGTCGACGAGACGGGAATGGTCGCACCGGTAAGTCCCGGCATGTGCGTCGTCACGATTGAGTTCGATGATCTGACGCTCGATGTTCCGGTTCATGTCTATTTAGAGGTTTCGAGCATTACATTCGATTCGCAGTCGCTCCTTTTGAATGTAGGCGACACGAAAACGCTTCATGCGGTGATGACGCCTGCGGAAGCCCATTATAAGATGAACCCGTCATTTCAATCGCTTGACCTTAGCGTCTGCACAGTGTCGGAGGACGGGACTGTGACCGCAGTCGGTCCGGGAAAGACAGGCATTGTCCTGACGGACGGGGACTTCACGGACACCTGCGAGATTGAAGTTCTGGCGCCGCTCGAAAGCATCCGCTTTTCCGCGGAAGAATATACGGTGATTATCGGCGAAAGCGTTCCATTGCCGCTTCTATACGAGCCGTATTACACGACGGACGACCGTACAGCAGTTTACTCGATAGAAGACGAGAGCATCGGCACGATCGACGAAGAAGGGAAGTTTAAGGCGCTTTACGGAGGAGAGACGACGGTTACCGCACGCGTCGGGGAATGCCTCGCGACCTGCACGGTCCATGTCGAGGTACCGATGACCGGAATCAGTTTTTCGGTGTCCGATCTGTCTATCCGCATCGGAGATTCCTTTAAGCTTCCGGTTAAGATTAACCCAAGCGACACTACCGAAGATCGGACGATCACTTTTACATCGAGCGATCCTGCCGCTGTGACGGTCGACGAAAACGGCAATGCGAAAGCGGTCAGCCCGGGAAACGCCGTCATTACCGCATCCGCACTGGATGGTAAGTTTACTGCCACGATGTCTATCCGGGTTCTCGTGCCGGTTACGAAGGTCCAGCTGTCGACTTATCAGCTGACTATGAATAAAGGGACGGAGAAAACGCTTTCCGCGTCACTTTATCCCTCCTATACGACGGAAGAGAAATATATCCAATGGGCGAGCGACAATATCAACGTCGTAAAAGTGGTGAACGGTAAACTGACGGCTGTCGGCGCCGGAACCGCTCATGTCACCGCATATCACGATGACATTGCCGCGGTCTGTACGGTGACGGTCAAGTCGCCGATCACCGGAATCGAATTTGAACAGAAGAGCTTCACGCTGATCGAAACCTTCTCAGTACCGCTCGCGGTCACATTCCTTCCGGCAGACACGACCGACCCGAAGACAGCCTCGTTCTCGACTGATAATAAAGAAATCGCCGTTATTCAGGACGGAAAGCTGGTGGCGAAGAAGGCCGGCACCTGCAATGTTATCGCGAAGGATGCCTACGGTCATACTGCCACAGCGACTGTCACGGTCACTCCATATATCTATGTCCAGTCAGTTTCAGTGAATCCGACTGAAATCAGCTTCGAGCATCAGGGCGAAACCTATCAGCTGAGCGCGACCGTTTCTCCTGCCAATGCGATCGATCAGAATGTCACTTACTCAAGTTCGGATTCCGCGATCGCCACAGTCTCGGAGACGGGACTTGTGAAGGGAATCAGCGAAGGAACCTGCACTATCACCGCCTCCTGCGGCGGAAAGAGCGCGAATGTCACAGTTTCTGTCCCTGCAGCCGATATCATTGTCGTGCTGGATCCGGGCCACGACGGCACCCATACGGGCGCGATTTCGCATTATACTGCGACCACCGTGCACGAGGAAGTGATTACGCTTCAGACGGCGAAGGCCTGTAAGGCGTATCTTGAGAGCAATTATATCGGCGTAAAGGTTTACCTTACACGGAATGATGCCGGCTGTCCGAAGCAGAATCTCCCGGATTATCCGAACCAGATCACCGGCTCCGACAAAGCGATTGATCTTCAGAAACGCGTGCTTTATGCGCAGGAGCTCGGCGCCACGCTCTTCGTGAGCCTCCATTATAATGACGAGAGTCTTCACTCGCGTCTCGAGGAGTACAGGGCCTCCTACTGCTGCACCTTTATCTCGAAGCAGGCAAACATTTATCAGCAGTCACTGGATCTTTCGAAGTCAATTCTGAAATACATCTCTGCGCTGGGAATCAAGAGCGAGGGCCCGAAAGTCTGGAACAGCAGCGACTATTTCGACGAGTTCGGTAATCCGATGGATTACAATGCGATCAACCGCCACGCCGCAGCCTGCGGCATCCCGGGAATCATCGTGGAGCATTGCTTCATGACCGGCGACTATGATATGGTCAGCGATCCCGAGACGATCGAGGCGTTCGGCATCGCGGACGCGAAGGGAATCGCGGAGTATCTGAAGTTGGAGAAGAAGGAATAGGGGCGGTAAACGCTATCTGTCAAACAGTATAAAAAATAGCACCGGGCTCTTAAACCCGGTGCGCTTTCTTTATAGCCTTGCAATTATATCCTGCACAATTTGTGCGTCCTCAATGAGAGAAATAGCGAAACATTTCTTACCAGCGTCCTTGATGGACGCACCGATGTGATACCCGATCTTATGATCCAATATCAGGAACCGGTCATGGAAGCTGCTTGTATATTTTACCTGTAGTCTCGGATACTGAGCATTGAAATCTTTTATTTCGGTACTTGTGAGCTTACAGCCTCTGTTCATGGAATGGATGGTAACAGCAACATTTACCTGCTTCTTTGAAAGAAGATCAAGCGTTACGGTATCTACATAACCGTCAATCAGGATGATATCCGTCTTTGCTTTTTGAATGAGGCTTGATATAAGGCTGAAGGCATCGAATATTTGGCCGTCAAAGAAGATTCTCTGGGAGGATTCCTCGTGGTCAGAAATGTACTCAAATACTTGGTCAAATTTCTCGGTGGTTTCTTTCTGAAACTCAAGTTGCCGCAGTTCCATAGCGCTGATGCGTTCAAACATAAGAGCATTGCTGGAAATAAAATGCCGCATTTCAATGAAAGCATCCATTATTTTGATACTCACCTGCACCGCAACATCGCTTTTGAGAACAGCTGACAGCATAGCAATTCCCTGCTCGGTAAAAGCATATGGAAGGGTACGGCGTCCACCGTGACAATTATTATCCTCAGAACTTGAGATCACAATTTGTGATTTCAAGTCGGAATTCTCCTCCGCGGTTAATTGGAACCGGAACTGCTCTGGGAATCGGTCGATGTTTCTCTTTACAGCCTGATTAAGAGTTCTCGTTTCGACATGGTATAGAAAGGCCAGGTCGGCATCCAGCATCACCTGCTTTCCGCGAATGTTATATATTAGATTATGTATTTCTATCGCTTCCGTCGGATTAATTGCGGTTTTTGTGGGATTAGCGGTTTGAATGCGGATATTATTAGGCATACTCCAGCCCTTTCTGTTCAAGTTTGAAATCACATCCTGTGATTTCAAGAGACATTATAGCATGTGGTTTTGGAAAAACAAATGGGAAAGAGGCGCACCTCAACATAAAAAAAGAAGCATCCAGAAGATTAAAACCGCCATTTCAATCTAACGAATGCTTCAAAATTATTTTCTGCCTTCCGGCAGAACGGATATGAGAAAATCATCGGGACGGACAGTTAAGTGTCGCATCGGATGAATCAGTTCAATTTTGATAATCCTTTTATACAACTTTTGTCACCGTTTGTCAATAAAAAAGACACAGAATTTTCACTTTTTTACACATTTTCGATCGTTATTTTTGTCAGTAAAACACTTATAAAACACACTGTTCGGTATCTTCGGGATGAGCCGCTCTTCAGACCGGATTTTTTGTCATTTTTTGCTTCTGCACGCCAGTACAGAATCTGATTTCGCACTCAAACACAAGATATTATTTGCATTGACTGAAAGGCAATTATAAAGTACAATATATTGATACCAAGGGACAAATATCAGATGCGCGAAGCGCGGAACGGTCCCAGTATCAAAGCAGAGCTCCACAAGGAGCGCGAAGCGGAGGTAAATCAGATGGAAAAGCATCGTCGTGTGTTTTTGAAGCTTTCGGGCGAAGCACTTGCAAATAAAGAGAAGGGCGGCTACGACCTTCCGGTTGTCCAGAATATCGCCGAACAGGTAAAGAATGCGGTGGATCAGGGGATCGAGGTCGGAATCGTCATCGGCGGCGGCAATTACTGGCGCGGCCGGACCGGAAACGAAATCGCGCGGCCGAAGTCCGATCAGATCGGCATGCTTGCCACCGTAATGAACTGCCTCTATGTGTCGGAGGTCTTCCGGTCAGAGGGGCTGGAAACTGAGATTTTCACATCCTTCCAGGTCGGCTCCTTCACGAAGCTGTTCTGTCAGGATGAGGCGGATCGGGCCATGTCCGCAGGCAAAGTCACTTTCTTCGCCGGCGGCACTGGGCACCCGTACTTCTCGACCGACACCGGCATTGTCCTCCGGGCGATCGAGATGGGCGCGGACCAGGTCCTTTTAGGCAAGTCGATCGACGGCATCTATGACAGCGACCCGCGTGTGAATCCGAACGCGAAGAAGTTCGACACGATTTCGATCAGCGAGGTGATCGAGCGGCGGCTCGACGTGATCGACCATACAGCCGCAGTCATGTGCGAGGACAATCATCTCGCGCTGTTCATCTTCGATTTGCGCGAAGAAAACAGCATTTTCAAAGCATTGAACGGCACGATCGACGGCACGACAGTGACGGCGTGAGCGCGACAGAAACCGAGACAGAATCTCGCACAAAAGCGCGACAGAAACAGACACTTTACGATGCGGCATGCCGCAGAGAGAACGATAAAACATCACCCAAGGAGGAATTATGGAACAGACCATTAAAACCGCAGAAGAGAAGATGCAGAAAACATTGGAATCGTTAGAGTACGAGTATTCCATGATCCGCGCAGGCCGTGCGAACCCGAAGCTTTTAGATAAGATTTCGGTCAGCTATTACGGCGCGCAGAGCCCGCTTCAGCAGGTCGCGAACATCTCTGTCCCGGAGGCACGTGTCATTGTCATCCAGCCGTGGGACAGAACGCTCATCAAAGAGATCAATAAAGCGATCCTGGCTTCCGATATCGGCATCACCCCATCGGATGACGGCCAGTCGATCCGCCTCGTCTTCCCGGAGCTTACCGGTGAGAGAAGACAGGAACTTGTAAAGGATATTAAGAAGAAGGCTGAAAACGCGAAGGTCGCTGTCCGGAATATCCGCCGCGACGCGATGGACGGCTTAAAGAAGCTGGAGAAGGCTTCCACCATTACGGAAGACGACTTAAAGAACGGCGAAGACCGTATGCAGAAGCTGACCGATAAGTTCACGAAGAATATCGACGATGCGACGGATAAGAAGGCGAAAGAGATTACGACGGTCTAAACCATGAGCGAGAATCTGAAAATCCCGCAGCACGTCGCCATCATTTTAGACGGCAACGGGCGCTGGGCGAAATTGCGGGGGCTTCCCCGGACCATGGGCCATACCGAAGGCTGCAAGGCGGTCGAGCAGACCGTCCGAGATTGCGCGGACCTCGGTATCAAATATCTGACGGTCTATGGCTTTTCGACAGAAAACTGGAAGCGCGACGACCAGGAGGTTGCCGCGCTGATGGCGCTGTTCCGGCAGTATGTGAAGCGTCTTTTAGTGATCGCGAACGAGGAGAATACACGCGTCATCATGATCGGGGACCGGAGCCGTTTCGACGACGACCTGATCGAAGGCCTGAACCGGCTGGAAGAAGAGACGAAAGAGAATACGGCGCTCACCTTTGTCATTGCCTTAAATTACGGCGGCCGCGATGAGATGCGGCGCGCTGTGACGAAGATGGCGGAGGAAGTAAAGGCCGGAACGCTTGATCCGTCGGAGATTACGGAGGAAGCGATTTCCGCGCATCTCGACACGCACGGGATTCCGGATCCGGATCTTCTGATCCGCACGGGCGGTGAGTTCCGCCTGTCAAATTATCTTTTATGGCAATGCGCTTACACAGAATTCTACGTGACGGACCTCCTCTGGCCTGATTTCACGAAAGACGAACTGAAGAAAGCGATCGAGAATTACAATGGCCGTGAACGCAGGTTCGGCGGCGTTTTAAAACCGTAATTTATCAGGAAACACCATAATTTCAGGATTATTCAGGATTTTAGCAGCATTATGGGCGATGGAGCAGAAAAAAAGAATAAGCTGAAGGGACTGGGCACGCGTGTTCTCACGGGGGCCGCGCTTGCGGTCGTGCTTGTAGCGACAGCAATTCCGGGCGGGTGGTTCTGGTTCGGACTGGTAGTCTTACTTTCGGCGGTCGGCCTGTGGGAGTTTTACCGGCTGAACGGAATTGAAAAGAAGCCGGTCGGCATTATCGGATATCTTCTGGCAGCGGCGTATCTCGCGGTTCTGGCGTTCGACAAACCGGATTTTATGTTCCCGGTGCTCGTGCTCGGAGTGATCGTCCTGATGTCCGTATTCTGCCTGAATTTCGAAAAAACATCCGATAAAGAAGCTATCGCTGCATGTTTCGGCGTCTTTTATCCGGTCGTTTTATTCTCGTATCTTTATCGGATCCGGATGATGGAGGACGGCTTATGGCTCGTCATCCTCGTCTTTATCGCCGCGTTCGGAAGCGATATTTTCGCCTATTTTGTCGGCTCGCTTCTCGGAAAGCATAAGCTGGCGCCGGTCTTAAGCCCGAAGAAATCGATCGAGGGCGCGGTCGGCGGAGTCGTGATCACCGCCGGTATCGGCGCATTGTTCGGGCTTCTGATGCAGGGGGAAATGACGGTCTTTCCGAAGCCGGTGCTCGGGTGTGCTTTGACGGCATTCGGCGGCGCTGTGATTTCGATTTTCGGCGATCTTACCGCATCTGCTTTTAAGCGGAAATGCGGCGTAAAAGACTATTCAGCGGTCTTACCGGGGCACGGCGGCGTGCTCGACCGCTTCGATTCGGTACTCTTTACCGCGCCGGTGATTTTCTACCTGGCGAAGCTTTTTCTTTGACTTTAGAGGCCGTGCCCGAGCGGGACGGCCTTGTTTCATATCAGCAGCGCAGCCTGCGCCCGTGAAGGCGAAATCAGCAGCGCAGCGCTCGTGAAGACGATATTTCTCCGCGTGATGCGGATAAGGAGCTTTTTATGAAAAAACTATGCCTGTTAGGCTCGACCGGTTCGATCGGAACCCAGACGCTCGATATCGTGCGGATGTATCCGCAGGATTTCTCTGTGCGTTCGCTTGCGGCCTATAGCAGCATTGATTTACTGGAAAAACAGATCCGGGAGTTCCGGCCTGCGCGCGTCTGCGTCTATTCAGAGGAGCGCGCGGCAGAACTGAAAATCCGGGTAAGCGATACGGAGACGAAGGTCCTTTCGGGGATGGAGGGGCTTATCGAGTGCGCGACCGACGCGGAGACAGATATCGTGCTCGGCGCGATCGTCGGAATGATCGGCATCCGGCCGACGATTGAAGCGATCCGCGCTGGGAAGGATATCGCGATCGCGAACAAGGAAACGCTGGTGACGGCAGGGCATCTTATCATGCCGCTCGTCGAAGAAAAGCGCGTCCGGCTTCTTCCGGTCGATTCAGAGCATTCGGCGATTTTCCAATGCCTTCACGGTGAGGAAAACAACCCGCTTTCCCGCATCCTGCTTACAGCTTCCGGCGGCCCGTTCCGCGGACGGAAGCGCGAGGAACTCGTGAGCGTCCGCCCCGAGGACGCATTGAAGCATCCGAACTGGGCGATGGGCGCGAAAATCACGATCGACTCGTCGACGCTTGTCAATAAAGGACTCGAGGTGATGGAGGCCCGCTGGCTTTTCAATGCTTCCTACGACGAGATCGAAGTCGTCCTTCAGCCGCAGTCGGTCATCCATTCGATGGTGGAGTTCCGGGACGGCGCTATCAAGGCGCAGCTCGGAACACCGGACATGCATATCCCGATCGCGTATGCCCTGTTTTATCCGGACCGACGCCCCTGCAAGGGCGGAAACCTCGACTTTAAGACGCTTTCCGGCATTACGTTTGAGCAGCCCGACACCGAGGTGTTCGAAGCCTTGCCGCTCGCGTACCAGGTCGGACGGAAAGGCGGCAATGCCCCGACCGTCTTTAACGCGGCGAACGAGCTTTCTGTCGCGAAGTTCCTGCGTGGAGAGCTTCCGTATCTCGGAATCGTCGAGAATATAAAGAAAGCGCTCGATGAAGTCGAGTTTATCGCGCATCCGACGCTCGATGAGGTGCTGTATACCGAAAAGCGTACACAGGAAGTGCTAAGATAAACATACGCGGGAAGCGTTTGAGTAAGCGATCATCTTTTATTTTTGATTAATTCGTTTTTGGAGATTTTTATGGGATCGACTATTGTCAGCATCATTGCTTTTATTCTGATCATCGGACTTCTGATTTTTATTCATGAATTCGGCCACTACATCATCGCGAAAAAGAACGGTGTCGGCGTGGTGGAGTTTTCAATCGGCATGGGCCCGGCGATCCATTCGTGGGTCAAAAACGGCACGAAATACAGCCTCCGCTGGCTGCCGTTCGGCGGCTACTGCCAGCTTTTAGGCGGAGAAGCGGAGCTTCCGGGACTCGGTGACGCGGCGGAAGACGAAGAGAATAAGATTGCGGCGGATGACGAGCACGCGTTCTCAAATAAGAACGTCTGGGCGCGCATGTCTATCCTTCTCGCAGGCCCGGCCTTCAACTTTATCCTCGCATTCCTGCTTTCACTGCTGGTCATTGCGATGGCGGGCTATACGCCGGCGAAAATCGGCGGCATCATCGAAGGGTATCCGGCCGAAGAATCCGGCCTTCAGAAGGGCGACGTCATTACGAAGATTGACAATGAGACGATGCACTTCTTTAAGGACATCACGATCTACATGACGATTCATGAGAAGACCGAGATGAAGATCACGTATATGCGTGACGGCGAAACGTATACGACGACGCTCCAGCCGAAGTACAATGAAGAAGAGGCACGCTATCTCATCGGCATCATCTCGCCGGGATCGGTTTCGAATCTGAGCTTCGGTGAAGTCTTAAAATACGGCACGTTCGAGTTCGGCTATAACCTCGGCGTCGTCGTTAAATCATTCGGCATGTTCTTCTCCGGAAAAGCGTCCTTTAATGACCTTTCCGGTCCGGTCGGAATGGCCGGTATGGTCGGAACGATCGTCTCCGAAGTCGAAGAGGACACGGAGGGCGAAGGCTTCTGGGTGACAGCCTACTGGATTTTAGTGAACCTCGTAAGCTTCGCGGCTATGATTTCCGCAAACCTCGGCATTGTGAACCTTCTTCCGATTCCGGGGCTCGACGGCGGAAAGATTTTGTTCTGCCTGATCGAGGCAGTCACCGGAAAGCCGCTTCCGAGGAAGTTTGAGGGCGTTGTGACCGTTATCGGCGCAGTCCTTCTTTTACTCTTAGTCATTGCCGTCTCGTTCAATGACATCCGGCTTTTATTCGTAAAATAACGCAAAAAGAGGCATCGAATGTTTCGTGATCTGACGAAAGAAATTTCTATCGGAAACCGGGTCATCGGGCATGGAAACCCGATTCTGATCCAGTCTATGACGAATACAAAAACAGAAGATACGGATGCGACGGTCGCGCAGATTCTGCAGCTGGAAGAAGCGGGCTGCGACATCATCCGCTGCACCGCGCCGACGGAAGAGGCCTGCCGGTCGATCAAACGGATTAAAGCAAAGATCCATATCCCGCTCGTCGCGGATATCCATTTCGACTATCGGATGGCGATTATGGCGGTCGAGAACGGTGCAGATAAGATCCGCATCAACCCCGGAAATATCGGCGGTACCGACCGGATTCGCGCTGTGGCGGACTGCTGCCGCGCAAACGGCGTCCCGATCCGCGTGGGCGTCAATTCCGGCTCGTTAGAGAAAGAATTGGTGGAAAAATACGGCGGCGTTACAGCGGAGGGGCTCGTCGAATCGGCACTCGACAAATGCCGGATCCTCGAAGAAATGAACTTTGACGATCTCGTCGTTTCGATCAAATCCTCGAATGTCTTAATGTGCGTGAAGGCGCATGAGCTTCTCGCGCCGAAATGCCCGTATCCCTTACATGTAGGGATTACGGAGGCCGGCACGCTGATTTCCGGAAACATCAAATCGGCGGCTGGACTTGCAATGATATTAAGCCAGGGAATCGGCGACACGATCCGCGTTTCCTTGACCGGCGATCCGGTCGAAGAGGTCAAGTCCGCGAAAATCCTTCTTCGGACGCTCGGGCTCCGGAAATCCGGCATTGAAGTTGTTTCGTGCCCGACCTGCGGACGGACGCAGATCGATCTTATAGGGCTGGCGAATAAAGTCGAGACGCTTGTCCAGAAATACGATGAACTGAATATTAAGGTAGCCGTGATGGGCTGCGTCGTGAACGGCCCCGGCGAAGGCCGCGAAGCGGATCTCGGAATCGCCGGCGGAAAGGGCGAGGGCGTCCTTTTAAAGCATGGAGAGATCGTGCGGAAGCTGAAAGAAGAGGAGTTTTTACCGGTTTTAGAGGAAGAACTCCGCAATTGGGGAAAATAAATCGATTTTACTATGGCATTCTTTGACAGAATGTGTTATACTTGCATAGTTTGTGGGATTATGAACTCACGTAAAGAATTTCGGAGGAGAGACCAATGAGTGTTAAGGTTGAGAAACTTGACGGCAATATGGTAAAGCTTACCATTGAGTGCAGTGCAGAGGATTTTGAAGGCGCGTTAAATACCGCTTATCTTAAAAATAGAGGAAAGATTACGCTTCCGGGCTTCCGGAAGGGCAAGGCTCCGCGCTATATGATCGAGCAGCAGTACGGCGTCGGCGTTTTCTATGAAGACGCTGCGAACGAGCTGATTCCGGATGCATACGAGAAAGCATTGCAGGATGACGCGTGTAAGGACCTCGAGATCGTTTCCCGTCCGGAAGTCGGCGTCGAGCAGATCGAAAAAGGAAAGCCGTTCATCTTTACCTGCGAGATGGCATTAAAGCCGGAAGTCGAGCTTGGAAAGTATAAGGCATTCCGCATCGCGAAGAAGAAAGCGGAAGTTTCCGACGAGGAAGTTGATGCTGAACTGAACCGCATCCGTGAGCAGAATTCCCGCACCGTTACGGTCGAAGACCGTCCGGTTCAGGCGAATGATATCGCAGTCATCGATTTCGAAGGCTTCGTCGACGGCGTCGCATTCGAAGGCGGAAAGGGCGAGAACCACGAGTTAGTCATCGGTTCCCATTCGTTCATTGACACGTTCGAAGACCAGCTGATCGGAAAGAACATCGGCGAAGAAACCGAAGTCAATGTTACCTTCCCGAAGGAATATCAGGCCGAGAACTTAGCCGGAAAAGCAGCGATGTTTAAGGTTAAGATCAATGCGATCAAGGTGAAGGAGCTTCCGGAACTGAACGACGAGTTCGCAGAGGAAGTCTCTGATTTCGAAAATCTCGCAGATTATAAGAAAGACATCACCGAGAAGCTCGCTGAGAAGAAGCAGGCGGACCTTGACAATACCCGTAAGAACGAGATCTTAAAGAAGGCTGTCGAGAACGCGAAGATGGATATTCCGGCGGCGATGATCGAGGATCAGGCGAAGGAACTCGTCAATAATTACGCGCAGCGTCTTCAGATGCAGGGCCTGTCGATCGACATGTACATGAAGTACACCGGCCAGACGTTAGAGTCGATGACCGAGCAGTTCAAGGATGAAGCGAAGAACCGCATCCAGAACTCGTTAGTCCTCGAAGCGATCGCGAAGGAAGAGAAGATCGAAGTTTCTGATGAAGATATGGATCAGGAATTCGAGAAGATGGCGAAGATGTATCAGATGACCGCCGATAAGGTAAAAGAGCTTTTAGGCGACGAAGAGAAGAAGAGCATCCGCAAAGATTTAGCTGCCCAGAAGGCACTTGATCTGATTACGAAGTAAATGATTGTTTTGCAGCCCGGGCCTATCCCCGGGTTGCCTTGAATGAGAAGGAGGAATGTATGGCATTAGTTCCGACAGTTATTGAAGAGACGAACCGCGGCGAGCGCGCATTCGACATTTATTCCAGATTATTAAAAGAGCGTATCGTTTTCCTCGGCGACGAGGTGAACAGCGTCACAGCAGGGCTCGTGGTTGCACAGCTTCTTTTCTTAGAGTCTGAAGATCCGTCGAAGGATATCAGCCTCTACATCAATTCCCCGGGCGGATCGATTACGGACGGCATGGCGATCTATGACACGATGCAGTATATCCGTTGCGATGTTTCCACCATCTGCGTCGGTATGGCGGCTTCGATGGGCGCGTTCCTTCTGGCCGGCGGCACGAAGGGAAAACGGTATGCGCTCCCGAATTCGGAGATTCTGATCCATCAGCCGCTCGGCGGCGCTCAGGGTCAGGCGACCGAGATTGAAATCGCAGCGAAGCATATCTTAAAGACCCGCGAAAAGATGAACAATATGCTGGCCGGCTTCACCGGACAGGACATTGAAACCATCAAACGCGATACGGACCGCGACAACTGGATGACGGCTGAGGAAGCGAAGGCGTACGGCCTCGTAGACGAGATTATTAAGAATCATTAATCAGTCAGAATCATTAATCAGTCAGTATCATTGATTATTTAGCACCATTAATGGAGGGATTATGCCCGGAAACCGAAACACAGACGATAAGGTCTGCTGCTCTTTCTGCGGAAAACCGAGAGGCCAGGTTCGAAAGCTTCTCGCAGCCCGCACGAAGGGAGTCTATATATGCGACGAATGCGTCAGCCTCTGCGACGAAATCCTTTCGGATGAGCTCGACGGAGCGATGCCGAATATCGGCATTAACCTGTTAAAGCCTGCCGAAATGAAAGCGAAGCTCGATGAGTATGTCATCGGCCAGGACGACGCGAAACGCGCATTGGCGATCGCCGTCTATAACCATTACAAGCGCATCATGCACAGAAAAGATACGGACATTGAGATTCAGAAGAGCAATGTTCTGATGATCGGTCCGACCGGTTCCGGTAAGACTTATCTCGCGCAGACGCTGGCGAAGATGCTCAATGTGCCGTTCGCGATCGCGGACGCAACTTCGCTCACGGAAGCCGGCTATGTCGGCGAGGATGTCGAGACGATCCTTTTAAAGCTGATTCAGGCGGCTGATTATGACCTTCAGCGCGCAGAAATGGGCATCATTTATATCGACGAAATCGACAAGATTTCAAAGAAGGGTGAGAATGTATCCATCACGCGTGATGTCTCCGGTGAAGGCGTCCAGCAGGCGCTCTTAAAGATCATCGAAGGCACCGATGCGAACGTACCGCCGCAGGGCGGCCGGAAGCATCCGCAGCAGGAGTGCATCCCGATCAATACGACGAATATCCTGTTCATCGTGGGCGGTGCATTTGACGGCCTCGAAAAGATTATCCAGGCGCGCCAGGAAGCCGGCTCCATCGGTTTCAATGCGCCGGTCATCGATAAATCGAAAGAAGATATTTCGAGCCTCTTAAAGAAAGTGATGCCGGAGGACCTCGTGAAGTTCGGTCTGATTCCGGAGCTTATCGGCCGTGTGCCGGTCACGATTTCGCTTGATCAGCTCGACAATGAAGCATTAGTGCGGATATTAAGCGAGCCGAAGAACGCATTGATCAAGCAATACCAGGCACTTTTCGACATCGACGGCGTGCAGCTTCTGTTTGAACCGGAAGCGCTTCAGCTGATCGCCGATAAGGCGATGTCCCGGAAGACGGGCGCGCGCGGCTTACGTGCGATCATGGAAGAGACGCTGAAGGATGTAATGTTTGAAATCCCGTCCGACGAAACGGTTTCGTCGGTTCTGATTACGAAAGAGATGATATCAGGGGATGGTGCGCCGATGGTAGAGCACCGCGAGCTTCGCCGCAAGGCGGAACGCCCGCTCCCGCAAAAGAAAGAGACGCTGCCGCGTACCGGCGAGAGCGCATAAAGAGAAAGAGGCGCTTTTTGCGCCTCTTCTTGTATGATAGCGGCGAAAAGCGATGCTTTCCGCCTATGACAGCAGAAAAACGCTACGAACTGGAGTACAAATGGTTATTCATTCTGTGAATCTGGAAACGGTCTGCGGCATCACGAGCACGCTCCCGGAGCATGAAGTTTTGGAGTTCGCGTTCGCAGGGAAATCGAATGTCGGAAAATCCTCCCTCATCAATGCCCTCGTGAACCGGAAGAGCTATGCCCGCACTTCCTCGGAGCCCGGAAAAACCCAGACGATCAACTTTTATAATGTCAATGACGCTTTCTACTATGTCGACCTGCCGGGCTACGGCTTCGCTCGCGTTTCACAGGAAACGCAGGTCAAATGGGGAAAGATGATTGAACGATATCTGCGCACGTCGAAAAGTCTGAAAGCGGTTTTCCTGCTCGTCGATATGCGCCACGATGTTTCGGCGAATGATATCCAGATGTATGACTGGATCATTTCCGCAGGCTTCCAGCCGGTCGTTATTATGACGAAAGCGGACAAGCTCTCGAAAAACGAGCAGGCGAAGATGAAGGCGGTGATCCGGAAATCCCTTGGCATTAAAGGGGACGGCGCATTGATCCCGTTCTCTGCGGAATCGAAGCAGGGCCGCGAGGAGCTGTGGGCGCTGATCGACAGGATGTTAGTGCCGGAAGCGGAACCGGAGCAGGGATCGAACCCGACACCGGAAGCGTAAATGGCTGAACTTTGGAATCGGTAAACGCCGGAAGCGTCTGATGGCGCGGACAGTTGGCAGATAGCGCCTTTTATAGTATAGTGACGGAAAAGAGCGCCCCGTAGGGCGCAGAACGAAAAAAAGCGCCCCGTAGGGCGCAGAACGAAAATTAGCGCCCCGTAGGGCGCAGGCAGAAAGAGGACTGATGATGGACCTTTCCTGTTTAAAAAATAAAAAGATTCTCGTGACAGGCCATACGGGCTTTAAGGGCTCATGGCTTGTTAAAATGCTGCTGATGGCCGGCGCGGAGGTTTATGGCTATAGCCTTACGCCGCCGACAGAGCCGAATCTCTTCACCCGCGCCGGACTTGACCGGGAGATGGGAGACCGTTCGGTGATCGGCGACATCCGGGATTATGAAAAACTGAAATCGGTATTCGACCGCGTTCAGCCGGAGTTTGTCATCCATCTCGCGGCGCAGCCGCTCGTCCGTTATTCGTACGAAGCGCCCGCGTTGACGTATGAAACGAATGTGATGGGCACGGTAAACCTTCTCGAGTGCGTGCGGCACTGTCCGTCCGTAAAGTCGGTCCTTAATGTGACGACCGACAAAGTCTACGAGAACCGCGAAACCGGCGTCCCGTTCACGGAGTCCGACCGGCTCGACGGCTATGACCCGTATTCGAATTCAAAATCCTGCTCCGAGCTTGTGACGGAAACGTATAAGCGCGCCTATTTTGACACAAAAGCTGATACAAAATCCGGCGCAGATTCCGACACAAAAACCGGCACAAAAACCGGTACATCCGTCGCGGTCTCGACTGCCCGTGCCGGCAATGTGATCGGCGGCGGCGATTATGCATTGGACCGGCTCCTGCCGGACTGCATCCGCGCCGCGGAAAAAGGCGAAACGGTAGTGCTCCGTTCGCCGGATGCGGTGCGCCCGTTCCAGCATGTGCTGGAGCCGCTTTCCGTCTATCTGACGATTCTTTTAAAGCAGTATGAAGATCCGGCGTACGCCGGAAGCTACAATATCGGTCCGGACCGCGTGGACTGCCTGACCGTCCGCGAGATGGCCGAGCTGTTCTGTAAGGCTTGGGGAGAGGGCGCGTCCTATCAGGCGGCTTCTGCCGCAGGCGGACCGCATGAAGCGGGGCTTCTCTTCCTCGACAATGCAAAGATCCGGAAGACATTTGACTGGCACCCCGTCTGGAACGCCGAAAAAGCGGTCAAAAAGACGGTTGAGTTTGCAAAGGCTGGAAATCCCGCCGAATGCATGGAAACGCAGATAAACGCGTTTTTCGCGTGAATACGAAGGAGATACGCATGAAGAAGATTAGCGTGGTCATTCCGTGCTACAACGAAGAAGAAAATGTAGAAGCGATGGCGAAGGCAGTAAAGGAGGAATTCTCCCAGAATCTGTCGCAGTATGACTATGAAATCATTTTTATCGACAACCATTCCAAGGACCGCACGCGCGATCTGATCCGCCTGCTGGCAGCCGCGGATCCGAAGATCAAAGCGATCTTTAACGCGAAGAATTTCGGCCAGTTCAGTTCGCCCTATTACGGCCTCCTGCAGTCGACAGGCGATGCGGGAATCCTGATGGCGGCTGATTTCCAGGAGCCGGTCGAACTCATCCGTGAATTTGTCAAAGGATGGGAAGAAGGATATAAGATTGTCGTCGGCGTAAAGAATAAGAGCCGCGAGAATCCGATCGTCTATTTCCTCCGCTCGATTTATTACAAACTTCTGAGGAAATTCTCGGATGCGGATATGATTGAACAGTATTCGGGCTTCGGCCTTTATGACCGGAAGTTCATTGAAGTGCTGAAAAAGCTGGATGATCCGACGCCGTTCCTTCGGGGAGTCGTCGCGGAGCTCGGCTTCGAAACGAAGACGATTCCGTTCACGCAGGCGAAACGCCGCGCCGGAAAGACCTCGAACAACTGGTACACGCTTTACGACGGCGCAATGCTTTCGTTCACCTCCTACACGAAGGTCGGCCTGCGCATTGCGACGTTTACAGGATTTTTCGGCTCGTTTGTGTCCTTTGTCATCGGGGTCGTCTATCTTATCCAGAAGCTTACCGACTGGTACGGCTTTGAAGCCGGCATCGCGCCGCTCGTCGTTTTGGTCGCGTTCTTAGGCTCGCTTCAGCTTCTCTTTATCGGCCTGATCGGCGAATATATCCTCGCGATCAACCGCCGCGTCATGCACCGGCCGCTCGTCGTCGAAGAGGAGAGAATCGGAGAGTGGGAATAAGCAGCCCGATTTGATTTAATAGAGAGTAGCACCATAACCCATGAGAGTAGCGCCATAACCCATAAGAGGTGCGCCATGACCCATAAGAGGAGCCAGATGACTTATCAGAAGAACAGCCTTAAAAGAATAATCGCAGTTTTGTTATGTGTGATTCTGTCGCTGTCTCTTTTTTCGTGTAAAATCTTCGATAACGGCGCTACAAAGGAGCCGACGGGAGAAGCAGAAAGCGCTTCCGAGCCGTCGTTCATCGATGTGCTGGAAGAGCAGGTGGAATCCGGCGCGGTCAGCAAAGACACTTACATCAGTACGACGCTTTTAGGCGTGTTTGATGCTGATTTTATTCCGAAGGAATATCAGGATGAAGAGATCGTCATCTCGGATATCCGGCCGTACATCGAGGAAGCGGAAACGTATTGGGACGAGCTGTCGGACCAGACGAAGACAGCGATCGCGGAAGCATTGACGCTTTCGTTTATCGAATTTGATACAGGAGAAAAGAAGACCGGGGCTTCAGAAAGGCTGTTTGACGGTCTTATGGAAGAGGCTTACGCGCTTACCGATAATGTCCTGA
This sequence comes from Lachnospiraceae bacterium UBA1778, assembly GCA_002315255.1. Taxonomy (GTDB): domain Bacteria; phylum Bacillota; class Clostridia; order Lachnospirales; family Lachnospiraceae; genus UBA1267. The sequence goes on along the minus strand of DCGM01000013.1, from coordinate 3,961 downwards.
TCAATGATGTTTTACAGTCCGGCAGCGGCCGGTTTAACATCTGGTTCAATGACGGCGACCCGAACTCCGCCACAAAGGCGGAGGCGCAGATCGTCGCGGACGCATTGGACGAAGCGGCCGATCTCTATGATGCCTATTTTAATACGACCTTCCGTTATGTCCGGGAGGCCCTTTACAGAGGAGCGACTACCTCCGCACAGGAATATATCCTGATGGCCAATGGCTATCAGGCAGCGGATCTTTTGAACTGCATGAATGTCTATCTGTGTGATTATACCGATTCCGACGCGAAAGCCGCCTGCTTCAGCGGCATCAGAGGATTTCTGGAGAAGCTGGTCATTCCGTTTATTCCGGACAGTAAGCTGGATACGCACGGGATCGCCACCTTCCCGTATATCATCATTGATTCGGACCAGCCGTTTGACGGTCTGATGAAGGAAGTCGTATATCACGAACTGTTCCATTACTATCAGAATGACATTCTGGGCAATGACATTGCCCAATGCGACCTCCTCGGAATGGAAGCCACTGCGAACTGGGCGGCTGCCATGAACGTTCCGATCGATGACTCGACGATAGACTTCAGCATGTGGTCTTCCGCTTGGCAGCAGGACTGTGATAACTGGTTCCAGAAAAACAGTAAAACCCGGTGGGGATACGGGCTTTATAAAGCGCTGTATCATTATCAGGAAAATGTTAGAGACGGCACGCAGAAGATCGTGGACGCGCTCTTCGAGCCTGATTTTCTGAGCTATCTCGAAAGCAGTTCAAGCGTAGAAGAGCGGAATGCGATGATGAAGGATCTCGCCTATCATGGGTTCGCAAATGACTACGAGAATCCTGCGCTGGTAGCCAAAAGGCAGCACAGCAGTACCATAAATCTGTCGAAAAACTCGGCTGTCAACAACGCTGTGGCACCGAAGCTTTCCGTGAAATACTATCAGATCAACGCAGGAGAAACTGAAAATCCTGCCGTGCATTTTGTTTCCAGCAGAGAAGAAATCACCGGAACGCTTTTTGTAAAATATAAGGACGGCACTTATGCCCGGATTTCTTCCTCAGCGTCTACGGATGAAACGTTAAAGCTTCCGCAGGATGAGGATGTTTCCGCATTTTTCATGGCAGTCAGCAATGCTTCCTTTAGCGAGGGCGGCTCTTATTCTCTGGCGGTGGTGAAGGGGGAAACTCCTGCCAGCAGCATCGCCATTGAAAAGACGGTTCTCATGGATGACGAAAAACTGAAGATCGTGGCGGAGAGCGCAAATCTTCGGAAAAACATTATCTATCTGACCTGCAGCTACGAAAACAAAACCGCCAATGAACTGGCGCTTAAAGCCAGCCACTGCGTCATCAACGGATATGTATTTAACTCCTATATTGAGGATTATCATGCAAAATATCGGCCGATTGAGCCAAATGGCAAAGGGACTTTTACCATTCGGCTGTATGCCCTTATCGCAGGAGACAGTTTTGACCTGAATCAAATACTGAAGTGCAATGCTATCGGCGAAATCGGTGTGACATTCCCGATCGGCCATTTCAAAGATGACGGAAAAGGCACCATCGATTACACGGTTGGTCCATGCTATATAAAAACAGCAGACTATGGCCGGGAAGGTATGCCGTCAAGTGTCCTTCAGAGCTACGGCCAGTCGGAATCGCAGCTGGGACTTTCGAAACTCCTTACGTATCAGCCGATTAACAGGAAACTCGGCGACGTGATGATTTTAGGCGTAGCGGTTTATCAGATGGAAGATGGAAGCCATACCATTCTGGCGGAAGCCGAAAACATCGGAAACTCAAGTAAATCTATCGTCTTTGACATTGAAAAAGTGAATGGATGTGAGTTCTCCTGTATTAACGAAATCGATACGGAAGCCGGATGCAGAGCGCTTGAAAGTACCCATGTATATGAGATTTCTGCGAGTGAACGTATGACCATGTACGGACTCAGCTCCATCGGCAGCTATACCGTCAGATTCCGTTTAGGCCGAACCGGATCCGACCGCGAAGAGGGGTTTGAGGTTACGTTGAGTTTCGGAGAAGAGTCTCCTGTTTCGGAAAAACAGAACCTCATTAAAAATAAGCTGTTTACATTTAGCTATATCGGCTCCGGAATGAGGATGATTTCAAACGTCAGCTATAAAAAGGATACGGAAGTTGTCTTCTGGATGGATAAGCATTCTGATGATTTTATATGTTTTGTGGATCTATCGGACGAAGTGCTTGTAGATGGGGAAGCGGTGAACGGCCGCTGGGTTTATGGTGATCGCGACAATGGTTATGTCATATTGAGATTAGAGGATGTCGATCCGAACCAGTCACATACGGTTTCGTTTACGGTCACCTACGATGACTGGGACGAGGAAGGCGTGAGATTAGAGACGAAAGTTCAGAAAGTTCAGATTACGACGAAATAGGCGGGTTCGTCCCATATCCCGGGTTTGTTCCATATCCCGAGTTTGTCCTATACCACTAAAAAAACAGCGATTGTCAGTGACAACCGCTGTTTTCTTATCTTTTCAGCCATTCGACTGTTTTCCGGATCCCTTCCTCGAATGAGACCTCCGGCCGGAAGCCGGTATCGTTCACGAGAGCTGAAATGTCAGGCTCCATATGCATGATCTGGTGGTCATAATAAGGGATTTCGCCGAAATGAAGTTCTGCGTCCGGCGCGGCGATATCCCGCATCTTCGTAATATAGTTTTTCAGCAGGTCGCTATGGTCGGATGCTATGAGATAAATCTGGCCGTCGCGGCCTTTTTCTGCCGCAGCGACAAACGCGCGCGCAGTATCGTCGTTATAGAGATAATTCCAGAGCTGTTCGCCCTTTGTAAAAGAAAGACGTTCGCCGGAAATCATCTTCCGAAGCGTGCTCATCACCATCGTGTATTCTTTGTCGCACGGGCCGTAGGTACTGAAAATGCGGCAGGCCTGAAAGCGGATGCCGAGCTGACGGCAGAGCTCATAGGCGACAGTTTCCGCATCGAGCTTCGCTTCGCCGTAGGCATTGTCGGGAGCGCAGGGAGTCTCCGGAGTGACAGGTCCGTCGACCGGCCCGAACTCGCTCTGTGAGCCTGCGAAGACGAAGACGCTGCAGCCTAATGCGTCCGCGAGGCGGACGGCATCAAGCGTAAAGCGGACATTTTCCTGCTGGCGCACGCGGTCGTTCCGCGATTCGCCGTAGGTGCCCGACCAGCCGAGGTGGAAGAATACGTCAAAGGGCGCCGGATCCTCCGAAGAAGCAGAGGAGAGCGCCGGATCCTCCGAAGAAGCAGAGGAGAGCGCCGAGGTCTCCGCGGAAGAAGCCGAAGAACCGGTCAGAACCGATTCACGCATCGGATCCAGATCCCGAAGATCGCCCTCTAAAACCGAGAGGTTCGGCGATTCGGGAAGATTTGCTTTTAAAGGGCTGTCCGGGCGGACAAGCGCCGTGACACGGGCTCCCTTCTCGAGAAGAAGCCGGATGATAGCAGTGCCGACGGCACCGGTCGGACCGGTGACAAACGCATTTCGGACCATGCTTATTCCTCCGGCCAGAGAGGGATCCGCATGATTTTTTTCAGTTCCTCACGCGGTAAAAACGGCGCGAGATCTTCGAGCGGCGGACTGATGAGACGGCCGTCCGGAAGCTTCTTCGTTGCGCTCTTCGGTTCAAAGAACTGCTGGGAATCGACGAAAATCTCACAGAATACCGGGCCTTCAGCCGCTAAAACAGAATCAATCACGTCCATTTCGCTGTTCTTATGAATCGCATAATACGGAAGGCCGTACGCTTTGACGATCTTCTCCATGTTCGGGAAACTTAAGTCGCCGCTGTCCGGGCCGACACCGACCATCGACAGATGCCCGAACAGGTTCGTTTCTGTCTGGCGCATTGAATGATAGCCGTCGTTATTGATCATAAAAATCTTTACCGGGAGCTTATGGAAAAGGATCGTCTGAAGCTCCTGCAGGTTCA
>DCGM01000043.1:7930-8112 GCA_002315255.1 Lachnospiraceae bacterium UBA1778 | reverse complement strand
CTGCCGCGCGAGACGACCGTCTTCGAAGCGGACTTCGAGTACGAGCTCGATGCCGGCGCCAATCTTCCGTACACCGTTCAGAATCCGGAGCCGGGCTTATTCGTGGTGGAAGGCCCGCGTATCGAGAAGATGCTCGGATTTACGAACCTCGATTCCGAACGCGGCTTCGAGTTCTTCCAGAA
>DCGM01000043.1:7769-7902 GCA_002315255.1 Lachnospiraceae bacterium UBA1778 | reverse complement strand
TTCTTACGGACGAGCGGTATTTTGAAGGATCTCGAAAAGGCCGGCATCGAGGAGGGCGACACCGTCCAGATGTACGGACATCATTTCGAATATTATAAGTAATCAGAAAGTGCCGGAAAGCACACGGCGGAAA
>DCGM01000043.1:3131-7681 GCA_002315255.1 Lachnospiraceae bacterium UBA1778 | reverse complement strand
AAAAAGGAGACAGAATGACGAGCAAACAGCGCGCATACCTGAAGGGTCTGGCCATGAACCTGAATCCTTCTTTCAATATTGGAAAAGATTCGCTCACGACCGGCGTCGTGGACGCGATGATCGAGGCCCTGGAGGCCAATGAGCTGATCAAGGTCGGCGTCCTGAAGAATTGTGAGGATGACCCGAAGGAGCTGGCCGTTCTCGCGAGCGACCGCACGCATGCGGAGGTCGTCCAGGTAATCGGAAAAAAGATTGTGCTTTACCGTCCGGCGACGAAGAAAGAGAACCGGAAGATCATCCTTCCGAAGGCGAACGTCTAATGAAAACGGAGCAGTTTATGGATCGCTTCCGGGAAATGACGGAGCGGGTAAAGGAGAACATCAACGAGTACCGGTTCATCCATACGCTCGGCGTTGCGAATATGGCGCTGTCGCTTGCTATGTGCTACGGGCTCGATCCGGAGAAGGCGTATATGGCCGGGCTTCTTCATGACTGCGCGAAGAAGTTTCCTGACGAAGAACGGGTGGGATTCTGCCTGGCGCACGGGATCGAAATCACCGACGCAGAGCAGGAAGAGCCGTCGCTCCTTCACGGAAAGATGGGCGCTTATTATGCCGGGCATGATTACGGCGTGACCGACCCGGAGGTGCTGGACGCGATCGCTTATCATACGACCGGGTATCCCGGAATGGGAACGTATACAATACTGATTTATATCGCAGATTATCTCGAACCGAACCGCCACGCTATGCCGAATCTTAATGAACTCCGGCAGCTCGCTTACCGCGATATGGACGAGTGCGCCTATCGCATTGCCCGCGACACGGTCGAGTACCTGAAGAAACAGACAGATAAGAAGGTCGATCCGATGACGGAGAGGACCTACCACTATTTTAAGGAGATGCTGAAGCATGAGTAACGCGAAGGAGATGGTCCGGCTGGCCGTCAATGCACTGGAAGAGAAGAAGGGAAACGACATCACGATCCTCGATATTCAGGGCGTTTCTGTGATTGCAGACTATTTTGTAATCGTCAGCGGCGATTCTGAACGCCAGACCGATGCGCTTTCGGATGCGGTCGGCGAAGCGCTGGGACGCGCAGGATATCTGCCGCGCGCAGTCGAAGGCGCTCACTCGAAATCGTGGCAGCTTCTCGATTACAATGATGTGATCATCCATATCTTTAACCGCGAGGACCGTCTGTTCTATGACCTCGAGCGCATCTGGCGCGACGGGAAGAGGGTTAATAAGGACGATCTGTAACAGCGCAAACAGCCCGGCGAACTTGGCTGTGGCCGCCCGAAACAGGCGGTAAAACCGATTTGTGATTTTGCACAAAGAATTCGTAAAAAACTGTTTTTTTTATACACGCGAAATTGTTGCTTTTTGTGTATTTTTCGTGTACGATAGGTTTAACAGTTTTGCGGAGGAACTTCATCCATGAAAATGCTTGAAGAGAAAATTGCAAAAGACGGAATTGTAATCGGTTCCGACATTCTGAAGGTGGACAGCTTTCTTAACCACCAGATGGATGTCGCTCTTTTTGAGGAAATGGGCAAAGAATGGAAGAGACTCTTTGCGTCAAAACCGATTAATAAAATATTGACTATTGAAGCGTCCGGAATTGGAATTGCATGCCTTGTTGCGCGCGAGTTCCATTGTCCGGTCGTTTTTGCTAAAAAGAGCAAATCGCGGAATGTCGGAAACGACGTCTATTCTGCGCAGGTCTTTTCTTTCACGCACGGAAACACGAACGACATCATCGTTTCGAAGAAGTACCTCGGACCGGAAGACCACCTTCTGCTCATCGATGACTTCCTCGCGAACGGCGAAGCGCTCCGCGGACTGATTTCAGTGGCGGACCAGGCCGGCGCAACGGTGGAAGGAATCGGCATTGCCATCGAGAAAGCGTTCCAGAACGGCGGAAAAGAGATTCGCGCGATGGGCTATCAGGTCGAATCGCTCGCACGGATCGCTGCGATGAACGAGAAGGACGGCATTTCGTTTACCGACTGATTTTTCTGCTGACGGTAAGCATTCAGCCTCGGTGGAACATAGTCTCGGGCAGAAAGCAGTCCGCCTCGGCAGGACAAAGCCCCGGACGGAACGCGTCCGCGGGCATTACATACGATTATACACGATTTCGATATAAATCAGATGATATGGTTCTGAAGTCTCTACCCGTTGCCGTAAACAGCGGACTATCGAAGAAAACAGGGAAAGGATTATCTTTTTCCGCTATTTTCTTTACGATCAGGGCTTCGAACCGAACGGAGCCCTGATTTTTTTGCTCCGGATTCCCTGAATCATAAAGCCCCGCTCGGCTTTTTGATAATAAATTATTTTATCTATCTTCAAGGAGGAGAAAATGAAGAAATTAGTAGCACTTGTTTTAGCAGCGCTGATGGTCCTTTCCCTGGCAGCTTGTGACAACGGCGGCACGGACGCCAGCAAGGACGCCAGCCAGGACGCAGAAAAGAAACTGAAGGTCGGCTTTATTTACCTTCATGATGAGAACTCAACCTATGATAAGAACTTCATGGACGCTGCGAAAGAAGCCTGCGAGAAGTTAGGCGTTGAGTACGTTGAGAAGACGAATATCAAGGAAAACAATGACTGCTATGAAGCAGCGCTTGATTTAGTAGACAGCGGCTGCAACATCATCTTCGCAGACTCCTTCGGTCATGAGGATTATATGATCAAAGCGGCGAAGGAACATCCGGAAGTCGTCTTCTGCCACGCAACCGGCACGAAGGCTCATACTGAAGGACTGAAGAACTACCACAATGCATTTGCTTCCATCTACGAAGGCCGCTATTTAGCAGGCGTTGTCGCAGGACTGAAGCTTAATGAGATGATTGAAGACGGAAAGATTACTCCGGAAGAAGCAGTCATCGGCTATGTCGGCGCTTTCACCTATGCTGAAGTTATCTCCGGCTACACCTCTTTCTTCCTCGGCGCACGTTCTCAGTGCCCGACCGCTACGATGCATGTCCTTTTCACCGGTTCCTGGTATGATGAAACCCTTGAAAAAGAAGCGGCTACTTCCTTGATTAATACTTATAACTGTGTCCTTATTTCTCAGCATGCGGACTCCATGGGCGCTCCGTCTGTCTGTGAGCAGGGCAACATCCCGAACGTTTCCTACAACGGTTCCACGATTTCACAGTGCCCGAACACTTTCCTCGTTTCTTCCAGAATCGACTGGGCTCCGTACTATGAATACATCATCACCTGCGTCAAAGAGAATAAAGAGATCGGTTCCGACTATACCGGAACGCTGGCAGACGGTTCTGTTAAGTTTACCGACCTGAACACCGCAGCTTGCGCGGAAGGCACGCAGGCAATCTTCGATCAGGTGAAGGCTGAACTTCTCGCCGGCACCCGCAAGGTATTCGATACCGACACTTTCACCGTAAACGGCGAAAAGGTCAATGAATACAAGGCTGACGTTGACTTTGACACAAATTACGAGAAGGATACCGATGCGGTCAGCGACGGTTACTTCCATGAGTCTGAATATCGTTCAGCTCCGTACTTCGATCTTTGGATTGACGGCATCACGTTAGACAACACGAAATTCGGTTGATGACCGGTTTGACAGTTTTGCAGGCGGGGCGGCTTCGCCCCGCCATGCATTGTTTTTTGGAGTTTTTTTTGAGGAGCCTTTATGGACAAGAAAGTACCTGCGATTGAGCTTAAGAACATCACGAAGCGTTTTGGTACAAAGGTCGTTGCAAATAAAAATGTCTGTCTCACCGTTTATGCCGGTGAGATCTTGGCGATTTTAGGGGAGAACGGCAGCGGCAAGACGACTCTGATGAATATGATTTCCGGCATTTATTATCCGGATGAAGGCGAAATTTTTATCAATGGCGAAAAGACGGTCATTGCATCTCCGATCGACGCGTTCCGCCATCGCATTGGCATGATCCACCAGCATTTTAAGCTGGTCGACGTGTTTACCGCCACTGAGAATATTATTCTCGGTTTAAAAGATGAAGGAAAATACGATCTGAAGAAGGCGGCGCAGAAGGTCCGCGAGATCAGCGAGCGCTACGGCTTCGAGATCGATCCGAATAAAAAGATTTATGAGATGTCCGTTTCGGAAAAGCAGACGGTAGAAATCATCAAGGTTCTCTACCGCGGCGCGGACATTCTGATGCTCGACGAACCGACGGCAGTCTTAACGCCGCAGGAGAGCGACAGATTGTTTGCCGTTCTTCGGAAGATGCGTGAAGACGGAAAAGCAATCGTCATCGTCACGCATAAGCTTCATGAAGTATTAGCTGTTTCGGACCGCGTTTCGGTTCTTAGGAAGGGCGAATATATCGGCACGGTTGAGACGAAGAGCGCGACGGAGAACTCCCTGACCGAAATGATGGTCGGTCAGCATGTCGACCTCGACATCAAGCGGTCAGTCCCGAAGAATCCGTCTGAGCGTCTGATCGTCGCACACCTGAATGTTATGAACCGCGAGGGCTTAAAGGTTTTAGACGACGTTTCCTTTACCGTGAACAGCGGCGAAATCCTCGGCATTGCAGGTATCGC
>DCGM01000043.1:2910-3032 GCA_002315255.1 Lachnospiraceae bacterium UBA1778 | reverse complement strand
TATATCGAGCCGGAGAGCGGAATCATTGAAAACCTGCGCGATAAGACCCCGATGGAAATCCGGAACTTAGGCGTCCGCCTGTCATTCGTCCCGGAGGACCGCCTCGGAATGGGCCTCGTCGG
>DCGM01000043.1:2513-2853 GCA_002315255.1 Lachnospiraceae bacterium UBA1778 | reverse complement strand
CGGAAGGGCGCGGGCGTATTCCTTCAGAAGAAGGACCCGAAAGATTTGGCTGAACGGATCATTAAGGATCTCGAAGTCGTTACGCCGAGCGCGAAAACGCCGGTCCGCCGGCTCTCGGGCGGCAATGTCCAGAAGGTCCTCGTCGGCCGTGAAATCGCGGCGGCTCCGACCGTTCTGATGGCCGCATATCCGGTCCGCGGACTTGACATCAATTCCTCTTATATCATTTATAACCTGCTCAATGAGCAGAAAGAAAAGGGAGTCGCCGTCATCTTCGTCGGCGAGGACCTCGACGTTTTGATCGGCCTTTGCGATCGGATTATGGTCATCGGCCAGGGCC
>DCGM01000043.1:2242-2508 GCA_002315255.1 Lachnospiraceae bacterium UBA1778 | reverse complement strand
AGGGCCAGGTGACCGGTATCGTAGACGGCCGTACCGCTAAGAAAGAAGAAATCGGTCTTTTGATGACGAAAGGAGGACAGAAGAAATGAGAGAACCTCTATTCCACATCGTAAAGCGCGACACGATCGTCTGGTGGAAGGCCTGGCTGATCCGTCTCGCAGTCCTCGCAGCAGCGCTCCTTGTCTGTGCGCTTCTGACCGTCGCCATGACCGGGCTGAATCCGTTCAAGGTATTCGAAGCATTGATCAGCGGCGCCGTAGGAACAT
>DCGM01000043.1:2015-2155 GCA_002315255.1 Lachnospiraceae bacterium UBA1778 | reverse complement strand
CGGCCTTCCGGATGCGCTTCTGGAACACGGGCGCGGAAGGACAGGTCCTCGCAGGCGCACTTGCGACGGCGACCATCATGATCTTCTTAGGCGGAAAAGTTCCGAACTGGCTTCTCTTCGTTCTGATGGCCGTTTCATCG
>DCGM01000043.1:0-1923 GCA_002315255.1 Lachnospiraceae bacterium UBA1778 | reverse complement strand
GTTCACCCTGATGATGAACTACATTATCATCAAGATCATTGATTATTTCTCCTATGAATGGTCGGTCCCGAAGGGCTCCGGCACCATCGGGCTTATCAATATGGATACAGAAATCGGCTGGCTTCCGTCCTTCTTCGGACAGAAGTATCTCATCAATATTATCATTATGGCAGCCGTCACCGTTTTCGCCTTTGTTTATCTTCGCTACAGCAAGCACGGCTATGAGATTTCCGTCGTCGGCGAGTCCGAGAATACGGCGCGTTATATCGGCATTAACGTTAAAAAGGTTATTATCCGGACAATGCTCCTCTCGGGCGCAATCTGCGGTATCGCAGGCTTCCTGATCGTCAGCGGAACGAACCACACGGTCAGCTCAGATGCGGCAGGCGGACAGGGTTTCACGGCCATCATGGTTTCATGGATGGCGAAGTTTAATCCGATCGTCATGATCCTGACAGCGCTTCTCATCATCTTCTTACAGAAGGGCGCAGGCGAAATTACTACCCAGTTCGGACTGAACAAATCTTTCTCAGATATTCTGACCGGCATCATCATCCTGTTCATCATTGGCAGCGAATTCTTTATCAATTATGAGATTCTGTTCCGCCATAAGAAGAAGGAGGCGAAGGCATGATCACATTCTTACAAAGAGCTTTTATCATGGGAATCCCGCTCCTTTATGGTGCGACGGGCGAAACGCTGACGGAAAAATCCGGCCACCTGAACCTCGGTATTCCGGGCATCATGTATGTCGGCGCGATTTCAGGCGTCATCGGCGCTTTCTTCTATGAGCAGGCTGCGGGGACGAATATGAACGCGTTCCTCGCCATTCTGATTCCGTTTGTCTGCTGCCTTTTAGGCTCGCTCCTGATGGGCCTGATCTACAGTTTCTTTACTGTAACGCTTCGCGCGAACCAGAACGTGACCGGTCTCGCATTGACGACGTTCGGCACAGGTCTGGGCAATTTCTTCGGCGGCTCCTTAATCAAAATTTCGGGCTCCGACATTCCGTCAATCACCTTGACGAAGACGAGTATCTTCTTTAAGAAGAACCTTCAGGAGGTCATCCGGACCATCTCGGAAGCGAAGGGCGGAAGCTTTGATTTCGGCTGGTTTGGCGATCTTTTCCTGTCACACGGATTCCTGTTCTACCTCGCTATTATCATTGCTGTCGTCGTCGCCATCGTCCTTAAAAAGACGCGTGTCGGTCTTCATCTCCGCGCAGTCGGCGAGAACCCGGCCACGGCGGATGCAGCCGGTATTCCGGTCAACCGTTATAAATATGTCGCCACCGCGATCGGCTCCATGATCGCCGGCCTCGGCGGCCTCTACTACATCATGGACTATGCTTTCGGCATCTGGTCGAACAATGGCTTCGGCGACCGCGGATGGCTCGCGATCGCACTCGTCATTTTCACCGTTTGGAAGCCGGACCTTTGCATCATCGGCTCGTTCCTGTTCGGCGGCCTGATGATCATCCACAACTACATTCCGGGTATCGGCGTGGCGGACCAGGAGCTTTTCAAAATGCTTCCGTACGTAGTCACGGTGCTGGTCCTGATAATCGTTTCCGCGAAGCAGAAGCGTGAATCCCAGCCGCCGCAGAGCCTCGGCTTATCCTACTTCCGCGAGGACCGGTAAGAACGGCTCTCGCCTGTGAAAAGGCTTTTTAGTGTATGAAGTGAGACCGATCACGGTTCTATATGCATCTTCTTCGCTAGACGCTCGTTTCCTACTCGCTGCAGGCGGCCTAATGGGCAGCTCTGCCCGAACATAAAAATAACTTAGGACCATGGATCCTTGACTTTGATGAGTCGGACCCTGGTCCTAAGTTATTTTTATGGTCCCTTCGGGACTCTGCGGGCAGAGACAGCTGCCCCGGGCCTAAGCCTGCAGCTCATAACGGAAGCCTCGCTAAATCGC
>DCGM01000018.1:10781-11068 GCA_002315255.1 Lachnospiraceae bacterium UBA1778 | reverse complement strand
CTCTTTATGGTCATCAACGGCGTGAAGCAGGATTCCTACGCATTGAACTTCAGCTTAGACTTCATCGGCGGCACCTCTACCTCTGTCACGTTCAATGAAGATTATTCAGTCGAACAGCTGGAAGCAGAAGTTGAGCCGAAGGTTGAAGCAGCGATCGGTTCTACGGATGTCACCCTGACGCCGGTCATCGGCAGCAATGAAGTCATCATCAAGACTCAGGTTCTGACCCAGGACCAGCGCTCGAAGCTCTATGACGTTCTTGAAAAAGATTTCGGCGTTGATTCCGC
>DCGM01000018.1:6203-10625 GCA_002315255.1 Lachnospiraceae bacterium UBA1778 | reverse complement strand
GCTGATCTACATCTGGATCCGTTTCAAGGATATCAACTTTGCAGCATCCTCGATCCTGGCATTGGTCCATGACTGCCTCGTCGTCCTCGCCTGCTATGCAGTATTCCGTTGGACCGTCGGTTCGACCTTCATCGCCTGCATGCTGACGCTCGTCGGTTATTCGATCAACGCGACCATCGTCATTTTCGACCGTATCCGTGAGAATATGTCGATTATGGGCGAAAGTGACCTGAAGGAAGTCGTCAACCGTTCGATCAGCCAGACGATGAGCCGCTCGGTCTATACGTCCTTAACGACATTGATCATGGTGGTTTGCCTCTATATCCTCGGCGTCACCTCGATCAAGGAATTCGCACTTCCGTTAATGGTCGGCATCGTTGTCGGCGGTTACTCATCTGTCTGCCTGGCAGGCGCTTTATGGTATACCTTTAAGACAGCTTCTCTGAAGCGTAAGGTTACTGCCATCCCGGCTAAGAAGAAATAAGGAAAACACTTGAAATACGAAATTCTGAAAACAGAAGGCCGTGCGAAGCGCGCACATATGGAAACCGTTCACGGTTCCATTGAGACCCCGGTGTTCATGAATGTGGGCACCGTGGGGGCCATCAAAGGCGCGGTCGACACGCAGGATCTTCATACGATCGGCACGCAGGTGGAACTTTCAAACACGTATCATCTGCATGTTCGGACCGGCGACGAGCTGATTCATGATGTCGGGGGACTCCACAAATTCATGAATTGGGACCGGCCGATTCTGACCGATTCCGGCGGATTTCAGGTTTTCTCGCTGGCTGGAATGCGGAAGATTAAGGAAGAAGGCGTCCTTTTCCATTCGCACATTGACGGCCGTCCGATTTTTATGGGACCGGAAGAGTCGATTCAGATTCAGTCGAATCTCGCGTCCACGATCGCTATGGCGTTTGATGAATGCCCTCCGGCGCTGGCCGAGCGGAATTATATCCTTCCCTCTGTTCAGCGGACCACCCGCTGGCTGCTTCGCTGCCAGGCGAAGATGAAGGAGCTTTCGGAAGAAGAGCGCACGATCAATAAAGAGCAGCTTCTGTTTGGAATCAATCAAGGCGGAATCATTGAAGATATCCGGATCGATCACGCAAAAGAGATTTCGGACATGAATCTCGACGGATACGCAGTCGGCGGTCTCGCAGTCGGCGAATCCCACGAAGACATGTATCGCATCCTCGATGCGACTGTCCCGTATCTTCCGAAAGACAAGCCGACCTACCTCATGGGCGTCGGCACACCGGAGAATATTCTGGAAGGCGTTGACCGCGGAATCGATTTCTTCGATTGCGTTTACCCGTCCCGAAACGGACGCCACGGTCATGTATACACCCACCACGGAAAGCTGAACCTGTTCAACCAGAAATACGAACGGGACATGCGGCCGATTGAGGAAGGGTGCATGTGCCCGACCTGCCGGAATTACACCCGCGCTTATGTCCGCCATCTGTTAAAAGCGAAGGAAATGCTCGGAATGCGGATGTGCGTCCTTCACAACCTCTACTTCTATAATCACCTGATGGAGGAGATCCGCGCTTCCCTTGACAAGGGTAATTTTACCGAGTATAAATATCATATGATTCAGTCGTTACATGAAAACGAGGAATAATTTATTGGAGGGTTTTATAATGAAAAAACTGGCAGCAGCTCTTTTCACTTTATTAGCATTAACGATGACCGGCTGTTCTTCCCTGACTGGGACCGGCGAGGCCGCTGAAGGAAACGGAACCGAAACGCTTCTCGTTTACGGCGGCGTAATGATCGTTTTCTTTGTCGCGATGTATTTCATCACGATCCGCCCGGAGAAGAAGCGTCAGAAAGAGCAGAAGGCGATGCTTGACGCCATGGCAGTCGGCGACACCGTCCTTACGACCTCCGGTTTCTACGGCGTCGTTATCGACATCACCGCAGATACCGTTATCGTTGAGTTCGGAAATAACAAGAACTGCCGTATCCCGATGCAGAAGAGCGCTATCGTCCAGTCTGAGCATCCGGAAGGATATGTGGCTCCGGTAGCACCGACGGATGTTGATAAGAAATAACTGATTTAATAAGCAGGATTTAAGCGCCCGGCCTTTTCAAACTGGAAGGCGGGGCGCTTTTTAGAGGGAAAACGATGATTCGGATAGAAGATCTTACCTTTAAAGTAGAAGAAGACGGACAGGAGAAGGAGATTATCTCCGGTCTTTCATTGACATTGCCTGACAATGCGTTCGTCGCAGTGACGGGCCCGAACGGCGGCGGAAAGTCGACGCTGGCGCGGCTGATCGCAGGAATTGAGCACCCGACGAGCGGCCATATTTATATGGATGATGTGGAGATTACGGACCTGTCGGTCACGGAACGCGCGAAGCTGGGCATCAGCTTTGCGTTCCAGCAGCCGGTCCGTTTTAAGGGCCTCAATGTGCTGGACCTGATCCGCATCGCGGCCGGAAAAGAGCTTTCTGTGGCGGATGCGTGCCTTTATCTTTCGGAGGTCGGCCTTTGCGCACGCGATTATATCAACCGCGAGGTGAACGCGTCGTTATCCGGCGGCGAGCTGAAGCGCATTGAGATCGCGACAGTCCTCGCACGGAACACGAAGATGAGCGTATTCGACGAGCCGGAAGCAGGAATTGACTTATGGTCGTTCCAGAATCTGATCGAGGTCTTTCGGAAGATGCGCCAGGAGACGCACGGCACGATCCTCATCATCTCGCATCAGGAACGGATTCTCGATATCGCGGACGAGATCGTCGTTGTTTCGAACGGAAAAATCCGGACGCAGGGAAAGAAGGCCGACATTCTGCCGGAGCTTCTGTCGAGCGGCGATGCCGTCGGCACCTGCGCAAAATTCTAAGGAGGCGCTATGGACAGCATAGAGAAGAGAATCATCGCAGAAGTCGCCGACCTCCACGAAGTGCCGGAGGGCGCCTATAATTTCCGCGTCAACGGACAGACCGACAGCCGCGTTTCGACCGAAAATATCGAGATTTCGCCGAAGGAAGACGGGAGCGGCATCGTGATCCGTATCGCACCGTTTACAAAGAAGGAATCCGTCCATATCCCGGTCGTCCTGTCGATGTCTGGCATTAAAGAGACGGTTTATAATGATTTTTATGTCGGCGAAGGCGCAGACGTCGTTATCGTCGCAGGCTGCGGCATCCATAACTGCGGAAACCAGGATTCGGAGCATGACGGCATCCACCGCTTCTTTATTGAAAAAGATGCGCATGTCAAATATGTCGAGAAGCACTACGGAGAAGGCGACGGCGACGGAAAACGCATCCTGAACCCGGGTACCGAAGTCACGATGGGCGAGAACTCCTTCCTGGAAATGGAAATGGTCCAGATCAAAGGAGTCGACTCGACCGTCCGGAAGTCGACGGCGCACCTTGCGGCCGGAGCCGAGCTCATTGTCCGCGAACGTCTGATGACACATGGCGATCAGGTAGCCGTTTCAGAATACGAAGTGAATCTCGATGGCGAAGGCGCCTCGACAAATGTCATTTCGCGTTCTGTCGCGCGCGACCGTTCGCGCCAGACCTTTATCTCGAAAATCTACGGCAATGCGAAATCGAGCGGACACTCCGAGTGTGACGCGATCATCATGGACGACGCCCGCATCAATGCGATCCCCGAAGTCGCGGCGAACTCGCCCGATGCTGCATTGATCCACGAAGCGGCGATCGGTAAGATCGCAGGAGAGCAGATCACGAAGCTTATGACGCTCGGGCTGACGCGCGAAGAAGCAGAAGAGCAGATCGTGAACGGATTCCTGAAGTAATTGATTCGTACGGGAGAAGGAAGCTTTTCTGTTCCGAAACATGTAAAAGTACTTGAAAATGCCCGGAGAATCTGCTAATATCTCCTCTGGGAAAAGGTTAAAATCGCGCTTGGAAAAGGTTAAAACCGCACCTGGAAAAAGGCTGAAAAAACCTTTGAAAATACTTGAAATTTCTTTAAAAAACCGCTTGCATTTGCAGGCGGTTTGTGTTATATTTACCCTGTTGTGGCATGATAGCGATGAAGCGTGAGGTTGCTGATGCTATAAGCAGCATCAGGTTTTCCGCGGAGCGAATGTCAAGTTACCAAAACTGGCGACAAGTCACTGTACAAAAAATCTGTCCGCTTAGACAGAAAAATCCGTTGCGTGTACGACACGCACGGCCAAGTGTACAGTCACCACTTGTTTCGCTTTCAAAAGTGCGAAAAGGAGGCGACTTTTTTTATGGCAACACAGAATGTTATGAGAATCACACTGAAGGCCTATGAGCATCAGCTCGTTGACCGGTCTGCTGCAAGTATCGTTGATACTGCGAAGAAAGCAGGCGCTGCTGTGAGCGGTCCTGTCCCGCTTCCGACGAAGAAAGAGGTAGTTACCATTCTTCGTGCGGTTCACAAGTACAAGGACAGCCGTGA
>DCGM01000018.1:4169-6195 GCA_002315255.1 Lachnospiraceae bacterium UBA1778 | reverse complement strand
GAACAGTTCGAACAGAGAACTCACAAGCGTCTGATCGATGTCATTGCACCGAACCAGAAGGTAGTCGAAGCTTTATCGAAGCTCGAAATGCCGGCCGGTGTCAGCATTGATATTAAGATGAAGTAAGTTCCCGCTGAACTAAGGAATTCCTGAAACAGTTGATATGAGGATATCTTCGTTTCTAGGATGATTGGGCTGGTCCCAATCCGCTGTAGATTACAGGAGGTAAAAAACATGAAGAAAGCTATTTTAGCGACCAAAGTCGGAATGACGCAAGTCTTCGACGAAACCGGCAATCTGATTCCGGTGACCGTTCTTCAGGCTGGTCCCTGTTCTGTCCTTCAGGTAAAGACAGAAGAGAATGACGGCTACAAGGCAGTCGTAATCGGCTATGCCGACATCAGAGCAAAGCTTGTCAACAAGCCGAAAAAGGGCACGTTCGACAAAGCAGGCGTTTCCTACAAGAGATACATCCGCGAATTCAAGCTTGATGATGCGGAGAACTACTCTGTCAAGGACGAAATCAAGGCTGA
Source organism: Lachnospiraceae bacterium UBA1778 (assembly GCA_002315255.1). Taxonomy (GTDB): domain Bacteria; phylum Bacillota; class Clostridia; order Lachnospirales; family Lachnospiraceae; genus UBA1267. Next base: position 5,662 of record DCGM01000018.1, on the reverse strand, counting down.
AATCTTTGCTGCAGGCGATTTAATCGATGCAACCGCGATCTCCAAAGGTAAAGGATACCAGGGCGCGATCAAGAGATTCGGTCAGCACAGAGGACCTATGGCTCACGGTTCTAAGTTCCATCGGCACCAGGGCTCTAACGGCCCCGCAACCTCTCCGGGACGCGTTCCGAAGGGCAAAGGAATGCCGGGTCACATGGGTTCGGTTCGCGTAACGATCCAGAATCTTGAGATCGTACGTGTTGATGCAGAGAACAACCTTCTCTTAGTCAAGGGTTCTGTCCCGGGCGCAAAGAAGTCTCTCATCACCGTCCGCGAAGCAGTTAAGTCTGCGAAGTAAGACAGAGAAAGGAGGAACGACAGATGGCTAACGTATCTGTATATAATATGCAGGGCAAAGAGGTCGGCAAGATCGAGCTGAACGATGCAGTATTCGGAGTTGAAGCAAACGCTCATCTGATTAAGATGGCAGTTGTCAATCATCTCGCAGCAATGCGTCAGGGCACTCAGAAGGCTAAGACCCGTGCTGAAGTTTCCGGCGGCGGTATCAAACCGTGGAAGCAGAAGGGCACTGGACATGCCCGCCAGGGATCTACCAGAGCACCGCAGTTCACCCATGGTGGCGTGGTATTCGCTCCGGTCCCGAGAGATTACAGCTTCAAGATGAACCGTAAAGAAAAGCAGGCTGCTATTAAAGGCGCTCTTTCCTCGAAGGTTGCAGACGGCAAGTTCTATGTACTTGACGAATTGAAACTGGACGAAATCAAAACCAAGAAGTTCCTTGCGGTTCTTCAGAACCTCAAAGTAGAGAAGGCATTCGTTGTCCTTGATGGAAACAATGACAATGTAGTCCTTTCTGCACGGAACCTTGAAGATGTCAAGACAGCTCCGATCAACAACATCAATGTCTATGACATCCTGAAATACGATTCCTTCGTAGTTACCAAGGAAGCGGTAAAAGCGATTGAGGAGGTCTACGCATAATGGCTAACGTACAATATTATGATGTCATCCTGAAACCGGTTATTACCGAAAAGTCCATGGACGGTATGAGCGATAAGAAGTACACCTTCTTAGTTCATACGGAAGCGAATAAGACCATGATCAAGGAAGCTGTCGAGAAGATGTTCCCGGGCACCAAGGTCGAAAAGGTCAACACCCTTAACATGGATGGTAAGACGAAGCGCCGCGGCCGCACGGAAGGCCAGACGGTGAAGACGAAGAAAGCGATTGTCCAGCTTACGGCTGACAGCAAAGAGATCGAGATCTTCAGTGGTCTGTAATGATCCGCTTTTTTCACCCATACGCAAACTAAGCGTGATATTAAATAGTAGAGGAGAAACTAGAAATGGGCATTAAGAAATATAATCCCTATACGCCCTCGAGACGGCAGATGGCTACGATGGATTTCGCAGAAATCACGAAGTCGACGCCGGAGAAGTCCTTGATCGTTTCCTTAAAGAAGACGGCTGGACGTAACAACCAGGGCAAGATCA
>DCGM01000018.1:2968-4146 GCA_002315255.1 Lachnospiraceae bacterium UBA1778 | reverse complement strand
GTTCGTCATCATGGCGGCGGATCCAGAAGATTCTACAGAATCGTTGATTTCAAGCGTCAGAGAGACGATATCGAAGCTAAAGTAGTCGCGATCGAATACGATCCGAACCGTACCGCAAACATCGCATTGATCGTTTACGCAGACGGCGTCAAGTCCTACATCTTAGCTCCGCAGGGTCTCCAGGTCGGTATGACCGTTATGAGCGGAAACAATGCAGAAGCGAAGCTTGGCAACTGCCTTCCGTTACAGAACATCCCGATCGGTGCTGAAATCCACAACATCGAGCTTTACCCGGGCGCTGGTGCTCAGATGGTCCGTTCAGCGGGCGCTGCAGCTCAGTTAATGGCGAAGGAAGGCAAGTATGCGACCCTCCGTCTTCCGTCCGGCGAAATGCGTCAGGTTCCGATCACCTGCCGTGCTACCATCGGTATCGTCGGCAATGGCGAACACAACCTCGTCAACATCGGTAATGCAGGCCGTAAGCGCCACATGGGCATCCGTCCGACCGTCCGTGGTTCTGTCATGAACCCGAACGACCATCCGCATGGCGGTGGTGAAGGACGTGCTCCGGTCGGTCGTCCGGGCCCGTGCACACCGTGGGGCAAGCCGGCACTCGGCTTAAAGACCCGGAAGAAGAACAAAGCTTCCAACAAGCTCATCATCCGTCGCAAGAACGGCAGAGCGCTTAAATAATACAGGAGGAGAGAATTCATGGCACGTTCATTGAAAAAAGGACCTTTTATTGATGCCAGCTTAATGAAGAAAGTCGAAGCAGCTGTTGCTTCCGGACAGAAGAACGTCATTAAGACCTGGTCTCGCCGTTCCACGATCTTCCCTTCGTTCGTCGGCCTTACTTTTGCTGTTCATGACGGCAGAAAGCATATTCCGGTATACGTAACGGAAGATATGGTTGGCCATAAGCTTGGTGAGTTCGTTGCTACGCGTACCTTCAGAGGTCACTCGAAAGACGACAAGAAGTCATAAACCTTGATAGGTTTTTACCCAACACCCCGGTAAGTTCAACTCCGGCATCTCTCGCCGGAGCGAAAGCCGGGGCGCGCGGGTGAAGAAATGTCTTACCCGCGACACACACGGATGGGGGACGAAACGAAACCCACCGGGGTGTGACACATTAAAAGAAAACAGGAGGCAGTAATCATGGCAAAAGGACATAGAAG
>DCGM01000018.1:0-2954 GCA_002315255.1 Lachnospiraceae bacterium UBA1778 | reverse complement strand
CAGATTAAGAGAGAAAGAAACGCAAACAAAGATACAAGACCTTCAGCAAAGTTAAGCTATGCACGTGTTTCCGTACAGAAGGCTTGTTTCGTACTGGATGCGATCCGCGGCAAGGGATTCAATGAAGCCGTCGGTATCGTCACCTACAACCCGAGATATGCATCCACGCTGATCCGGAAGCTTTTACAGTCTGCAGCAGCGAACGCACAGAACAACAACGGAATGGACATTTCGAAGCTGTATGTCGCAGAGTGCTATGCAAACCAGGCACCGACCATGAAGCGTATCCATCCCAGAGCACAGGGCAGAGCTTACCGCATCTTGAAGCGTATGAGCCACATCACCGTAGTTCTGGATGAGAAGTAAAGGAGGCAGTTATGGGTCAGAAAGTTAATCCTCATGGAATGAGAGTCGGAGTCATCAAGGATTGGGACTCCAGATGGTATGCTGAAAAGGATTTCGCGGGCAATTTGATCGAAGACCATAAGCTCCGCACCTTTATCAAAAAGAAACTTTATGCAGCAAGCGTCTCCAAGATTGAAATCGAAAGAAGCACGGACCGTGTCCGCGTTATCATTCAGACCGCGAAGCCGGGCGTCGTTATCGGCAAGGGCGGCCAGGAGATCGAAAAGCTGAAAGCTGAAATTTCCAAGCTGACGGACAAGAAGCTGTTTGTCGACATCAAGGAAATCAAGCGCCCGGACCGTGATGCTCAGCTCGTCGCTGAAAACATTGCCCAGCAGCTTGAGAACCGTGTTTCGTTCCGTCGTGCAATGAAGTCTACGATGCAGCGTACGATGAAAGCCGGCGCTTTGGGTATCAAGGCAGCCTGCTCCGGACGTCTGGGTGGCGCAGATATCGCCCGTTCTGAATTCTATTCAGAAGGTACGATTCCGCTTCAGACCATTCGTGCTGACATCGACTATGGTTTCGCGGAAGCAGATACCACCTATGGTAAGGTCGGCGTAAAAGTCTGGATCTACAAGGGTGAAATTCTTCCGACCAAGAATAAGAAGGAAGGAGAAAACTAATCATGTTAATGCCTAAGAGAGTTAAACGTCGTAAGCAGTTCCGCGGCACTATGAAAGGAAAGGCTTTACGTGGCAATACGATTTCGAACGGCGAGTACGGTCTTGTAGCGCTTGAGCCGGCATGGGTCAAAGCAAATCAGATCGAAGCAGCACGTATCGCTATCACCCGTTACGTCAAGCGTGGCGGTCAGGTATGGATTAAGGTTTTCCCTGACAAGCCGATTACATCCAAACCGGCTGAAACCCGAATGGGTTCCGGTAAAGGAACGGTTGATTTCTGGGTAGCAGTAGTCAAACCGGGCCGTGTGTTATTTGAAATTGCCGGTATTCCGGAAGAAACAGCGAAGGAAGCTTTGAAGCTGGCTATGTACAAACTGCCGATCAAATGCAGAGTCGCTTCCCGCGCAGAATTAGAAGGCGGTGAACAGGCATGAAGACAACGACTTATGTAAAAGATCTGAGAAACAAATCAGCGGAAGAACTGAATCAGGAACTCGTTTCTCTTAAGAAGGAACTGTTCAATTTAAGATTCCAGAACGCGACGAACCAGCTCAGCAATTCGAGCCGGATCAATGAAGTCCGCAAGAACATTGCCCGTATTCAGACTGTTATCACTGAAAAGGCGAACTGAGGGAGGATGAAAACGTGGATAGAAATTTAAGAAAGACCCGTACGGGCAAAGTCGTCAGCAATAAGATGGACAAGACCATCGTCGTCGCTGTCATTGACAACGTAAAACATCCCGTCATCGGTAAGATCGTCAAGAAGACTTACAAGCTTTATGCAGAGGATGCGGAGAATACCTGCAACATCGGCGATACCGTCCGTGTTATGGAAACGAGACCGCTTTCAAAAACGAAGAGATGGCGTCTGATCGAAGTCATCGAGCGTGCGAAGTAACAGAAAGGAGCATTCATTATGATTCAGCAGGAAAGCAGACTGAGAGTCGCTGATAATACTGGTGCTAAGGAGCTCCTTTGCATCCGCGTTATGGGTGGTTCTGTCAGAAGATATGCAAACATCGGTGATGTTATCGTCGCTTCCGTCAAGGACGCAACTCCGGGCGGAATGGTTAAGAAGGGTGATGTCGTTAAGGCAGTTGTCGTCCGGACAGTCCGTGGCGCACACCGCAAAGACGGTTCTTCCATCCGTTTCGACGAGAACGCAGCTGTCATCATCAAAGATGACAATACCCCGAAGGGAACCCGTATTTTTGGACCGGTCGCAAGAGAACTTCGTGACAAGCAGTTCATGAAGATCGTTTCGCTTGCTCCGGAAGTTTTATAAGGAGGAGTCACTATGGCAATGAAGATCAAAAAAGGCGACAATGTCATCGTGATCGCCGGTAAAGACAAGGACAAGGAAGGCAAGGTCCTTTCCGTTGATGCTAAGAACGGCCGTGTCGTTGTTGAAGGCGTCAATAAAGTTACGAAACATCAGAAGCAGAACCAGGGCGGCCAGGGCGGCATCGTGACGATGGAAGCACCGATTGATGCATCGAACGTCATGTATTCCGAGAACGGCAAGCCGGTCCGCGTTGGTTTCGTGGTCAAGGCTGACGGCAAGAAAGTTCGCGTCAGCAAGAAGACCGGTAAAGAAATCTGAGGAGGAACGAAGATATGAGCAGATTATATGATATCTATAAAGATGAGATCGTTCCTGCAATGATCAAGAAGTTCGAATATAAGAACATTATGCAGGTTCCGAAGCTTGCGAAGATCGTCGTCAACATGGGCGTCGGTGAAGCAAAAGAAAACGTTAAGCTTCTGGATGCAGCAGTTGCTGACATGGAGAAGATCACCGGACAGAAGGCCATCATCACGAAGGCAAAGAAGTCTGTTGCAAACTTCAAACTCCGTGAAGGTATGCCGATCGGATGCAAAGTCACCCTTCGTGGCGACAAGATGTATGAGTTCGCTGATC
>DCGM01000064.1:8991-16430 GCA_002315255.1 Lachnospiraceae bacterium UBA1778 | reverse complement strand
TCCGGTTATTCTGACTCTGCCCGGCACTGGATCATTCTGACTCTGCCCGGCCCTGGATCGTGATGGAAAGGATTTTCGGCTGCTGGTCCTGCTCGACCATCCCGTTTCCATCAATCGTCCGCGTGTTCTCGCAGATTAAGTCAATGATGTCGAGGCCGTCCATAACATAGCCGAATGCGGCATAATTGCCGTCGAGATAGGTGCTGTCTGTCTGCAGGATGAAGAACTGAGACGTCGCGCTGTCATAGTCTTCTCCACGCGCCATAGAAACCACGCCGCGGAGGTGGTTCAGATAGTTCGTAATGCCGTTCGCCTCAAATTCGCCGGTGATCTTCTTCCCTGAACCGCCGCTTCCGGTGCCGGTCGGGTCGCCGCTGACGATTCCGAAGCCGTTGATGACGCGGTGGAAGGTGAGGCCGTCATAGAAGCCGCTTCTCGCGAGGTCCACGAAGTTCTGAACCGTTTCCGGTGCTGCTACAGGATCGAGAATCAGCTGGATCGTCCCGTAGTTTTCAATCTCAATATAAGCATAGAAATAATCCGTCTGGTAATTTTCCGTCGAGGATTCAGACGGATCTTTTGTTTCTTCCGAAGTTTCAGACGGTTCTTTCGTCTCTTCCGATGGTGCGCCCGTTCCGCTCTCAGACGGGTTCTCGCTCTCAGTAGATTCCTCGACCGGGATCTCGTCATAAATCATCGAATACGTCTTCTGGACCGTCGACTCTTCCGTTTCACTTGTCGACTCCTCCGCGTTCCCTTTGAGGATCCGGCCGGTGACTACTGCGCCGACGAGAACCAGCGCTAATCCTGCCGCGAGACCGATAATTCCGGCCGTCCGTTTCCGGTCCGCATTCGACAGCAGCCGGATCCGGTCATTACAGATTTTCTCCGTCTTTTCTGATATTTTCTTTCCGCCAATGCTCTTTAACAGGACATCGCGGATTTCGGAAAAAGCAGGCACATTGCTCTTCTTTTCCCGTTCTTTTCCTTTGAATTTTTCCGGCTTTGAAAATGCTTCGTAGCTTTCTGCGGCTGAAAGCGCCAGGGCTTCCGCCGTTTCCGCATCGATCGAAAGTACTTTCCGGACGACTTCATCCGGGAGGTCGGTCAGCCGCGCCACGAGAATGAACCGCTCCGGCGCGTTCATTTTCTGTAGGATTTCTGAAACCCGTTCCAGCGCCTCTGCCGCATTTCCGGAAAACGGAGCATCGATATTTTCATAAGGGACAGCAGCCGTATTAGGATCAGCATTAGAATCAGCATCCGCATTGGAATCGGATCCCGTCCTTCCGGTCATTTTTTTCTCCCGAAGCCGGATTTCGAACTGCTTTTTCGGAAGCTTCTCCATGCAGGCCGCAAGGTTGAGTTCCGACAATGCGTCCGCGAACGCGTCCTCACCGTCGACCTTCTCTTGCATCAGGCGTTCCCATGCGCGGTCCCATGTCCGGATGCAGACCGTCTCTGCAGCGCCATCTGCGCCGACGAGAAGCTTCGAGACTAAGAACACGCGGTCCTTAAACTCGCTATAAATCGCTTTCATCGCTCGCGTTGATTTGTTTTTTGCTTTCCAGTAAAGTGTCTCCATCTGATTCTCCTCGGCAAATCTTACTGAAGCTCGTCAATCAGCGCCTGCGCCTCTTCATCTTTCTTTGTATAATTGCTGATTTCAGTGATTTCGACCGTTCCATCTGCAGAAATCACCAGTTTCCCGACGGATGTAAGTTCAGAGCCGCTTCCTGAAACGGGCACCGGCTCATTGGCTGCATTCATGACTGTGCGGCTTTCGATCGCCGTCAGGCGGCCGTCGAGCACGGCGGTAACGCCGGTCGTCCGCTGTACCAGCTCGTCGACCGTAAACGGCGCGTTCGCGGGGTCATTGCCCATATGCGTGAGAAGGATGACCTTTTCTGCGCCGCGCACGCGGCATTCCTCGATATAAATCTGCATCATCTGGTAGAAGAAATCAGCGCCCTGGTCTGCGAGGAACGAAAGGACCGTTTCGCCGTCTTCCTTCAATGCGTCCTCGTCCTCCGGCTCCGGCATCATAATGCCGATCAGCGCAATCTTCCGTTCGCCGCAGGTTTCCATGACAAAGGTTTCAAAACTGCCCGAAATTTCCGAATAGATGCCGGAATACTGAATGTTCGCGGAGAGAAGCTTCGCGCCGCTGTAAACGGCGAGATTTGAAAGGTCTTCCGTCTTTAAGAGCGAAAGGTCGCGGCTTCCCGGCACAGCGTAATCGTACGGAACGATTCCCATAGCGCCCATGACAAAATTCCGAAGAGCCGGTGTGCTTTCAAAGCCGGCACTCTCCTGCGGCTCTGCGAGAAGGTTTCCGAGGTCTGCCAGGAGAACATATTTCGCTTCCGATTCCACTTCCTGCTTTAAGGCAGAGAGACCGGCAAAACCGATATTCCGGTTCACCGCATTGCAGACGTTTCCGGTGAAAAGAAGGACAAAATCTTCAGTACGGAGATCCGCTTCTGTCTCGCTTTCCGTTTCGGCTGTCGGTCCGACAGAAGTTGCGCTTTCTGTGGCGGATTCCGTCGGAGTTTCCGAAGTTTCCTTCGTCGGGTCATCTCCGACCGTGCAGCCCGTAGCAAAAAGCAGAAGGCATCCGATTAAAATACCAGCAAAAATATGTTTCGACACGTTCAAATCCTCCCGTGGGTACTTTTCGAAAAAACTGCGCCATCGCGCCACATGATCTGCGGCTCCTCGCAGCGTGGGTGCACCGCCGCCTACGAAATTAAGACAGCGGGCAGAGTAAACAAATTACTGCTGATAACAGTATACCATAAATTGTCCAAAATAAAACTGACATTTATGTGACGTGAAATTGAGCCCGAAAAAAAGGGCTATCGGATGACTCCACGGAGTCGCCCATAGCCCTTAGAATTGATTGGCCGGTTTCAGCCTTTTCGGCGGATTCGCCCTTATTTCATTTGTCCGTACTCATGGATGCCGGTGCCAAAGAAAATGGCTGGCGGCAGTAAAATTGCGGCACCGTAGAGGATCCAGACGATGTTAAAACCTGAATAGAAGTCGATCGGCAGAAGACTCATAGCCGAAACGACAGCAGCTGTCGGGTCATTCTTAATAGCTGCGAGATAGAAAACGACTGAAATCAGGCAGAAGCAGAAGCCCATAGCGCCAGCCTCGATTTTGAAGCTGACACGCTTCTTTCCGGTTTTCGTAAGGAAGAAGAACTTCCAGACGGCGACATAGACCGACGGGAGGAAAAACAAGAACATCAAGGTAAGGTTAAAGAACACATAATTGTCCCGGGTCCAGCTCAGCGTGAATGGTGCAAAACAAGCGGCAGCAAAGCCGTACATGGAGATCAACACAAATAAAACGGTCAGGAAATGCGGACCAATGGTCTGCTTTTCGGTCTGGTTATACATAATCCGCTTCGCCTCAACCGGCAGACGTCCGGTAGAAAACAGGATGCGGTCCCGCTCTTCTTCCGCTTTCTTTTCCTTCTCTTTCCAATTCTTCGCATACACGAGCCAGCAGATGCCGACTACAATCTCAAGCACGCTGAGAAGCATGATGTCCAGCGGATAGAAAATGCTCGGACCGATGCTCACGAGTTCCTTGAAATCAAGCTGCAGAATAAATCCGGCTAACGGGTGAAGAAGCGCCGATCCGGCAAAGGCCAGCACGAGAATGCCGCCGGTGCGGGAAAGCTTCGCCTTCTGCTCGAAAGAATCGTACACGCGGAGGTTATGGGAGACCGACATCATCAGATAGGTACTGACCGTAACTAAAACAATCGGAAGAATCCTTCTGAAATCGATGAATGCGCGTTCCGGCGAACCGGAAACGAGCGAGCCGAATAGCGAAATCAGCGAATGTATGGAAAGAAATACCAGAAAGGACGATGCCACATACAGGAACGGGGATTTGTCAAAATATCGTTTCATCTCAATATTTCACCCATCCTTTCCAAACGCCGTCTTCTTTCTCGTTGTAATAAAGATGCTCGAGATCAAAGCAGCCGCCGTCGTGAAGCGTCACGACAGAAGCGCCGGTCAGTTCGAACCCTTCGGACAATCCGACGGTTTCCGCTTCCTCTTTGGAGATAAACGTCGTATAAAGCTCCTGGCTGGACTTCACGCCATAGCCGATCGTTACGCCCTGATAATCAACCGTGAGATCGCTGGAATGGTCATGGCCGAAGAAAACTGCCTTCAGTCCCTGATCTTTTCCGGCTTCAAAGAGCCGTTCGAGAAGATCGGGGCTTGTGGAAAATTTTTCATGCTGGAAGAACTTATGCTTCAGCTCCGCGCCGTTCTCAATCTCATTCCATGCCTGAACGATATCGCCCTCGACTACATGATAATAAGCAATGCACGGGACATCCTTTCCTACAGCGTCATGCTGGACCTGCCACCAGTCGACCTGCTCCTCTGTCAGATTGCAGTAAGACATGGAAAGCGTAAAAGCGGTATCATTCTTCGTAACGCCCGAATCAAGCATGGCGAGCTGCCAGCAGACCTCGCTGTCGGCGGTTCCGTCCTTCGTCAGATTGACGATATAATTGCTCCGCCCCGGGAGATCGTCATAGATGTCGGTAAAGAGCGAATACTTCCCGGATTCCAGATAATCCGAAAGCCACTCCGGGCTGTAAAAGCCCTGCATGTCATGGTTTCCGAAAACGATCGTATACGGGATTTCGAAGGAATCCATCATGTCGACAAAGGCGCGGACATGCGCTCTCGTCGCGGACAGGAACTGGTCGCCTGTCCAGACGATCAGATCGATATGTCCCTTCTCGTTTAATACTTCATTGACGATTCCTGTGACAAACGCCCGCGACGCCGGCACATCGGTGGCGACGTCCCAATGAAGATCGCTCATCTGGACGACTACAAATCCGTCTTTATAGGCGAGATTCTTTACATACGCTTCCGGCTGGTCGCGCCAGGCGACCGGTTCCCCGCACCCCGTGAGGAACAGAACGGCCGAAAGAAGGATCGCAATAATCACTTTTTTCATACTTTTCCCCTACAGAAAAACCTGTTCCCTTCTGTAAAAGAAGGGGCCCCATAAAACCCTTATGACAATGTTTCGTCGAGGTTTCCGAACTCCGACAGTTTTAAGGTCTTGTTCCGGTCGAGCGTCATGCCGACTGACCACGGATTGACAAAGAGCAGCAGCGGCTGGTCGTTTAAGTCGGTAATCAGTTTCATATCGGAGGTTCCCTGAATCTTCCGCACATCGATTTCGTGCGGGTTCGTAATCCAGCGGATATGCTCATAAGGCAGCATATCGAGGCTGATTTCGACGTGGTATTCCGACTCAAGACGGAATTTTAAGACGTCGAACTGAAGGACGCCGACTGCGCCGACGATAATCTCTTCCATACCCGCATTGGCTTCCTTAAACACCTGAACGGCGCCCTCCAATGCGATCTGGTAGATTCCCTTCGTGAACTGCTTCCGTTTCATCGTGTCCGCCTGACGGACGCGTGCGAACCGGTCGGGCGCAAAGGTCGGAATGCCTGCAAACCGGAATTTTTCCGAGCCGCCGACTAACGTGTCGCCGATATGGAAGATTCCCGGATCAAAAATGCCGATGATATCGCCGGCATAGGCTTCTTCGACGATTTTCCGCTCTTCCGCCATCATCTGCTGCGGCTGCGCGAGTTTCAGCGGCCGCTCCCCCTGCACATGATAGACTTCCATTCCGGCGGTGAATTTGCCGGAAACGATTCGCATAAACGCGATACGGTCGCGGTGCGCCTTATTCATATTCGCCTGAATCTTAAAGACAAATGCCGAGAAATCCGGATCAAACGGCGAAACCTCGCCTTTCGACGAATTTCGCGGAAGCGGCGAATACGTCATCTGTAAAAAGTGTCCCAGGAAGTTTTCCACACCGAAGTTTGTCAATGCGGAGCCGAAAAAGACCGGGCTCTGTAAGCCAGCGCTCACCTTTTCCATACTGAACTCTTCCGATGCGCCGTCTAAAAGCTCGAGGTCCTCCTGGAGCTTCTGATAGGCGTTTCCGCCGATGACAGCTTCCGCGTCTTTCATGTCGACAACCGTTTCGTCCAGCATATGCTGACCGGCATCGGCTGCGACAAATTTAGTGATCTTCTCCGTCGTCCGGTCATAGACGCCCTGGAAGGATTTTCCGGCGCCGATCGGCCAGGTGATCGGACAGGTCTTAATGCCTAAGATATTTTCGATTTCATCTAACAGCTCGAACGGGTCATTGATCTCACGGTCCATTTTATTAATAAACGTGAAGATCGGAATGTGCCTAAGAACGCAGACCTTAAAGAGCTTGATCGTCTGCGGCTCGACGCCCTTCGCGCCGTCGATTACCATGACTGCGGAGTCCGCCGCCATCAGCGTGCGGTACGTGTCCTCCGAGAAATCCTGATGGCCCGGCGTGTCGAGGATGTTAATGCAATATCCGTCATATTCAAACTGAAGCACGGAGGAGGTGACGGAAATACCTCTCTGCTTCTCAATCTCCATCCAGTCGGAAACCGCATGCTTCGCGGTCTTCCGGCCCTTGACGGAGCCTGCGGAGTTGATCGCTCCGCCGTACAGTAAAAACTTCTCGGTCAGCGTCGTTTTACCCGCATCCGGGTGCGAAATAATCGCAAATGTCCGGCGCCGCCGGATCTCTTCATCATATAAACCCATTTCGGTTCACCAAATCCCTTCTGAACGATGCAAAAGAGCCGGGAATCAAACTTCCTTTTCGGAAAGCACTTCGTAACCCGCCTCTTTTAACAGGCTCTCCGTCCGCTCATTGTCGTCGACGCGAAGGGCCATAAACGCCTTCTCCGCCGCGCCGTGCAGGACAGAATACATATATTCAAGGTTGATGCCGGCGTCACCGAGGATCTTCAGAATCGCTGCCAGGCTTCCCGGTTCATCCGGGATGGCGACGACCACCACCTGCCGCACGCGCGCCGTAAAACCGGCGTCCGTAAGCACTTTCTTCGCCTCATCCGGCCGGTTCGCGATAATACGGAGAATTCCGTATCTCTCGGTATCCGCGACACAGATCGAGCGCAGATCAAGCCCGTGATCAGCCAGCAGGCTGATAATCTTCGAAAGACTCCCTTTTTCATTCTCTGCAAATACAGATAACTGTCGGACTGACATCAGGACCTCCCTTTCTGAAGGTTCCGCCGGTCAATTACCCGGACCGCTTTCCCTTCACTTCTCTCAATAGAATTCGGCGCCGTCAGATGCACCCTGGGCGATATTCCCACCATGTTCTTAATCGCATTCTGAAGTTCCTTTTCTTTCGACGCGATGACGCGGATCGTGTCATCGAAATCTTCGGGAAGAAGCTCCACGAAAACGTCGAAGGTATCATTGTTATTTTCCCGGTTCACTTCAATGCGGTAATTCGCCGAATAACCTTCGCTCAAAATTACAGCTTCGATCTGAGACGGGAATACATTG
>DCGM01000064.1:478-8986 GCA_002315255.1 Lachnospiraceae bacterium UBA1778 | reverse complement strand
TTGACGCCGCGGATGATCAGCATGTCGTCGACGCGGCCCATCGGCCGGCACATCTTCATAAACGTACGGCCACAGCTGCATTTTTCACGCTGTAAAATACACAGGTCATGCGTCCGATAGCGTATCATCGGAAACGCCTCTTTGTCAAGACATGTAAAGACAAGTTCGCCCGTTTCTCCTAAGGGAAGCGGTTCTCCGGTGTCCGGATTTACGATCTCCGCGAGGAAGTGGTCTTCATTGATATGCATGCCATGCTGCGCGCTGCATTCGAACGCGACGCCCGGGCCTGAAATCTCAGTCAGGCCGTAGATGTCATAAGCCTTGATGCCCAATGCACTCTCGATCGACCGGCGCATCTCTTCGGTCCACGGCTCCGCGCCGAAGATGCCCGCTTTCAGCGGAATATCCTCAGGCGTCATTCCGGCCGCTCTCATCTCTTCGCCGAGATAGGCCGCATAGGACGGCGTCGCGCAGAGGACCGTCGCCTGAAGGTCATTCATAAACTGAAGCTGCCGTTCCGTATTTCCGGACGACATCGGAAGCGTCAGCGAGCCGAGCTTCTCGGAGCCGCCGTTCAAGCCGGCGCCGCCCGTAAAGAGCCCGAAGCCGAACGCCACCTGGACCGTATCCTCCGGCGTCACGCCGGCCGCGGTCAATGCGCGGGCGCAGCAGTCTTCCCACAGGTCGACATCATGCTGCGTATAGAATGCGATGACGCGCTTTCCGGTCGTGCCGCTCGTCGAATGGATGCAGACACAGTCCTTCTTCGGCACGGCGAGCATCCCGTCCGGATATGCGAGCCGGAGGTCTTCCTTCGATAAGAACGGGAGCTTATAAAGGTCATCCACGCTTTGGATATCCTCCGGCGTCACTCCCTTCTCCTCCATCAGCGCGCGATAATACGGCACATGCTCATACACGTGCTTAATCTGCTTCTTCAGCTTTTCGGACTGAAGCCCGCGGATCTCCTCCGCGGGCATCGTCTCATACTCTTTCTGAAAATAATTTTCCATAAAATGGTTTTCCTTTTTTGTCCTTCACACCCGTTATCAGCCTTTTCCGAGCCGGAAAGCTTTCTGATTCATCTCGAGGAAGGCGGGCTTCACCGTTTCACAAAGCGCCTCCATCCAATCCTCTTCCGGAAACTCGAAATAGCGGGAGAGCCGCCCGATCAGGACTACATTGACGGCCTTTTCAGAGCCTGCCTCACGGGCGAGCGTCAGCGCATCCGTTTCATCGGTTTTTACGCCGGCGGCCGTGAGCTTTTCCAATGCGTCGTGCGGGTATTCGCAGGCACCGGTGATGACGGTCATCGGGTCGGTCTCGCCCGTGTTCGTCACGAGGATTCCGTCCTTTTTAAGGCCGTTTATATACCGGGCGCCTTCGATCTTTTCAAACGATAAGATATAGTCTGCTTCGCCTTTTTCAATGATCGGGCTGTACACCTTCTCACCGGCGCGCACATAGGTCACAACCGAGCCGCCGCGCTGGCTCATTCCGTGGACTTCCGAAATCTTTACGTCATAGCCGTTCTTTAAAAAGACGCGGCCTAAAATGCGGCTCGCGAGAAGCGTTCCCTGACCGCCGACACCGACAATCATCACATTACAGGTTTTCATGCTTCTCCTCCTTTCGCCGTGCTTCCGATAGCGTCGAGCGCACAGAGTCCGCTGCAGACGCCGCAGCCGGTGCATTGCCCGATGTCAATGACCGGGCGCCCGTCGCGAAGTGAAATCGCGGGGCAGCCGATCCGCATGCAGGACTTACAGCCGATACATTTCTCCGGATCCACCGTCAGCGGAGCCGCTTTCTTCACATTCTTTAAGAGTGCGCACGGGCGGCGTGAAATAACTACCGCGGGGCCGTTAAACGCAAGCGCATCCTTAATCGCTTTCTCCGTCCCCTTCAGGTCATACGGATCGCAGACCGCGACCGATTCAATGCCGAGCGCATGGCAGAGCGCTTCGAGATCAATCTTCGTCGCCGGCTCGCCGCGAAGGTTAAAGCCGTTCGTCGGGTTATTCTGATGACCGGTCATGCCGGTGATAGAATTGTCAACAATGATGACAGTTGAATTACTGCCGTTATAAGCGATATTCGCAAGTCCTGTCATGCCGGAATGCATAAAGGTCGAATCGCCGATGACGGCTACCGTCTTCTTCTCGGTCTCTTCGCCGCGGATTTTGTTAAAACCGTGGATGCCGGAGACGGAAGCGCCCATGCAGAGGACCATGTCCACCGCATTAAGCGGCTTCGCGGAGCCGAGCGTATAGCAGCCGATATCACCGATTACCGTGTAATGGTTCTTCGCCAGCACGAAGAAGAGTCCGCGGTGCGGGCAGCCTGCGCACATGATCGGCGGACGGCCGGGGACTTCGAAAGGCGCCGGAGAAGCGAGTTCCGGAAGCCCGAGCTTTTCGCGGATCACGCGCTGCGAGAATTCGCCGCACATCGGGAAAAGAGACTTTCCTTCGCACGGGATTCCGAGCGCTTTTACATATTCTTCGAGGACCGGATCGAGTTCTTCGATAACAATGACCCGGCCGGATTTCGCCGAAAAATCGCGGATCAGTTTTTCCGGAAGCGGATTCACCATGCCGAGTTTTAAGATATTGACCGTATCTCCGAGAACTTCCTTCACATACTGGTAGACCGTTCCGGAGCAGATGATTCCAAGCGCGTTCTCCGGATTCTTTTCCGCCCATTCTACCCGGTTCAGACCGGTCGTTTCCGCGAATTCGCGGAGCTTCGTCAGCCGTTCTTCAACGATCGGATGGCGGAGTTTCGCATTGGCGGGAGACATAATATACTTCTGCGGGTTCTTTTCATAGGCGCGGACCGGAACTCCAATGCGCTCCGAAAGCTCTACCGTATTCTGCGCATGCGCGATCCGGGTGCACATCCGTACGAGGACCGGCGTGTCATACGCTTCGGACATCTCGAACGCCTGCTTTACGAAAGCCTTCGCTTCCGACGAATCCGACGGCTCGACCATCGGGAGCTTCGCGGAAACCGCATAATGGCGGGAATCCTGCTCATTCTGGGACGAATGCATCGCAGGGTCGTCCGCGACAAAGATCACGAGGCCGCCGTTCACGCCGGTATAAGAGATCGTAAACAGCGGGTCCGCTGCCACATTGAGGCCGACATGCTTCATGCAGCAGGCGGCTCTTCCGCCCGCCAGTGACGCGCCGAACGCCGTCTCCAATGCGACCTTCTCGTTCGGAGCCCATTCGCAGATGATCTCCGGGAACTTCGCCGCTTCCTCCGTGATTTCGGTGGACGGCGTGCCGGGGTAAGAGGACACCAGGCGGCATCCTGCTTCGAATAAGCCGCGCGCGGCGGCTTCATTGCCTAACAGTAAGGATTTCATATGTTCACTCCTGTGCCGTTTAAACGGCCTTTTTCAGTTTCTTTGCACCATTCCGCTTCCATTCTGCTACAAGAGTCACCCGAGGATCTGCTCCTCGATTAAGTTGCTCGCGCCATAGAGCGCGCGAAGGCGCGGTTTCTCGATCTTTCCGGTCGCATTGCGCGGCACAGGGGCGAAGATAAATACACGCGGCCGTTTGTATTTCGGAAGCGTCTGGCAGAAGTCGCGGATCTCATCCTCTGTAGCGCTCATGCCCTCTTTAAGCTCAATGACAGCGGCGGAAATTTCGCCGAGCCGCGGGTCCGGAAGGCCGATGACGGCGACATCCTTGATCTTCTCATTCGTATGGAGGAAATCTTCGATTTCGACCGGATACGTGTTTTCACCGCCGGTGATGATGACGTCCTTCTTCCGGTCGACGAGGTAGATAAAGCCTTCTTCATCTGTCTTCGCCATATCGCCGGTCAAAAGCCATTCGCCGCGTCTGATTTCTGCCGTCGCCTCCGGATTCTTATAGTAAGAGTCCATGACGCCGGGGCCCTTTACGGCGAGCTCGCCGACCTCGCCCGGCTTCACCTCTTCGAATTGATCATTGACAATCTTCGTTTCCCAGAGGTATCCGGCTTTTCCGATCGCGCCGACTTTATCGATGTTTTCAATTCCTAAATGGACACAGCCCGGTCCGATCGACTCGGAGAGGCCGTAGTTCGTATCATAATCATGCTTCGGGAAATGCTCTTTCCAGCGTTTGATGAGCGAACGCGGAACCGGCTGCGCGCCGATATGCATCAGCCGCCAGTTCGAAAGGTCATATTTCGAAACATCGACCTTTCCGCTGTCGATCGCATCGAGGATATCCTGTGCCCACGGCACTAAAAGCCAGACGATCGACGCGCGCTCCTGCGATGCCGTCTCTAACACCCATTCCGGCGAAACGCCGCGTAACAGGACTGCGCGGCTTCCGGAATAAAGCGAGCCGAACCAATGCATCTTCGCGCCGGTATGGTAAAGCGGCGGAATGCATAAGAATACATCGTCCTTTTTCTGAAGATGGTGCGCCTGTTCCGTCTGCGCCGAGCAGGTCAATGCGCGGTGACGATGGAGGATCGCTTTCGGGAATCCGGTCGTTCCGGACGAGAAATAGATCGCGCCGAAGTCGTCATCCGTAATCGCGACCGGCGGACATTCCGCCGAGCAATGCGAAAGGACTTCCTCGTAATTCGTCGCATATTCGGGCGTTTCCGACGGTTTTCCGACATAGAAGAAATCGGTTACCAGCGGAAGGCTCTCCTTCGCTTCATTGACACGGCCGATAAATTCCGGTCCGAATACGAGCATCTTTACATCCGCGAGATCCGCGCAGTAGCGGATCTCATCCGCCGTATAGCGGAAGTTCATCGGGACGACGATCGCGCCGGTCTTAATGATTCCGAAATAGATCGGAAGCCATTCGAGACAGTTCATCAGAAGGATCGCGACCTTTTCGCCCTTCTTAATATTCCGCGTGAAAAGAAGGTTCGCGAAGCGGTTTGCATCCTGTTCGAACTGGCGCCAGGTGATCGTCCGGCGGTACTGCTCGGACGAGTGCGCGGTTTCAATGAGATTGAACTCACGCCAGGTTGTGCCGCTCTGCGGCTGCTTCGCAGGGTTTACTTCCACTAGCGCGATATCATTCGGATATACGCGCGCGTTTCTTTCCAGATAATCAAATACAGGCATGTTTTCTCCTTTCTGCCGGGTTACGGCATGAGGCGCAGAAATCAAAAATCCTCTGCGCGCAAGTACTGCACACAGAGGACGAATAAATCGCGGTACCACCTCTATTTACGGAATCCTTACGGCTTCCGCCTCTTTAGGCTCTGTCAAGCCCTGCCGTTTTACGGTCGGCTTCCGTCATGGCTTTGATCAGCGTAACGCATTTTCAGATTCATGCCCCGGAATCCTTCCGTCTCCTGGACGGATCCGTCTTCCGGACGTCTCCCTGACGATTAACGCTCATGTTTACCACGCTGCTCGCGAAGTGTATTCGTAACGCCCTTTCTGTATGCCTCGCACCACCCGGCACCTCTCTTCACAGTCCAAACGCCCTACTTGTCTTCGGTCATCACATTGTCAGCTATTCAGTTGGTCCGAATCAGTTTTTTCCTGATCATCCGGGATATGTGGGTCCCGTCCCGTATAATCTGCCGGAAAAAAGAAAATTTATTCGGATTATCGATTATTTTACCACAGAGATACGGGATGTCAAGAAGATTATCATTGGAGGCCTTTCGTTCTTAACTTAAGTATTGTCAAAATAGCGCCGATTATTTTGACCGCGTCCAGGAGTTATGATATAATAAGGATGCTATGGATAGAATCCACATCTGCACACGGAAATGCGGGATGTGGGCGGAGCGCAAAGCGCTCCGGATATCATTCACTCATTACCGGAAGGAGGGCATTATGACGAACGAGAATTATTATTCTGCGCGAAAGCTGGGTATTAAAGCGGCGCGGGAAGCGGCTGAAAGAGATGCTTCCCCGTATGTTCCCGCATTGGAAGAAGAAATCCGCGGCGTATCAATCGTCGGCGAAAGCTCTCTCGGAGTCCGTGAGATTCCGCTTTCCCGGATTATCGGCACTTATTCCACGGCGCGGCGCGTCTCCTTTGCGCCGAACTTTATGCCGATTCTCGACGGGGAATCCGAGTTTGCGGACAAATGGGAGCTCCTTTTCCGTGCCCATATGAACGAAGGCATCAATATGCCGATCAAGGTTTACGAATACCTTCACCATTTCTATGTCATTGAAGGAAATAAGCGCGTCAGCGTCATGAAGTATGTCGACGCAGGGCTCATTTCCGGAAACATCACGCGGCTCGTCCCGAAGCGCAATGATTCCGTCGAGGTCCGCGTTTACTACGAATATCTCCGCTTTTTTGAATATTGTCCGACGTTAAGCCTGATTTTCTCGCACCCGGGCGATTACGATGAGTTTATCACCTTCACTAAAAAAGATCCGCGCCACGTCTGGACAGAGTCCGAAATGCAGGATCTCGAGTCGTTCTACTACCGGTTCCATACGGCGTTCAAGTCGCTCGGCGGTAAGGAGCTTCACGAGATTACGACGGGCGACGCATTGCTCTCCTATCTTCATTTCTACGGCTATCCGGAGTCGGTCGACAAGCTCCCCGCAGAAATCACGGCCGAGCTTCGGAAAATCTGGGATGAAATCGTCCTTCTGACCTCCGCTGAGCCAGTTGAGATGGTCATGGACCCTGATGAAGTGCCGGAGCAGGGAATGCTGGAAAAGCTTCTCACCGGCATGAATAAAAAGGATATGAAAGCGGCCTTTATCTACGACCACAGCCCGATGAAATCGGCTTGGGCGTACGGACAGGACCTCGGGCGCATGCACCTCGAGGAGGTCTTCCAGGGAAGGCTTGAGACGAAGGTATGTGACAATGTGGATGAAAAGAGCATTGACGGGACGCTCGAAGCGCTGATTGAGGACGGGACCGATCTGATTTTCGTGACGACCTCGATCTATACGGATGCCTGTGTCCGCGCCGCGGCGCTCCATCCGACCGTTAAAATCCTGATTTGCGCGCTCGACCTGCCGCACCGCTATGTGCGGACGTACTACCCGCGCATTTATGAGGCTAAATACCTCTCCGGCGTCCTCGCCGGCATCATGACGGAGGAGACGGAAATCGGCTATGTCGCGGATTATCCGATTCATTCGAGCATTGCCGCCGCCAATGCATTCGCGCTCGGCGTGCAGGCGGTCAATCCGTCCGCGAAAATCCACATCCAGTGGACCCAGGAAAACAATTCTGATCCGGCAGCGTATTTTAAGGCGCACGGAATCCATATGATCTCAGACACCGCGCTCCGCGCTCCGATGGACGATCATCGTGAATTCGGCCTCTACCGTCTCACGGAAAACGGGCGCGAGAACCTCGCGATGCTTGCGGTCAACTGGGGCGTCCTCTTCCAGCGGCTTATTGAAACGATTCAGAACGGCCGGTGGGAAAACGAGCAGAAAATCAGCGGCGGAAAAGCCTTAAACTACTGGTTCGGCTTCAGCAATGAGGTCCTCGAGTTCTTCTATTCCCATACGGTTCCGGCGCGCACGAAAGCGCTAGTCGAGCACCTGCGGAACGATCTCGAGACCGGCGCCTTCCGCCCCTTCTCCGGCATTATCCGGTCACAGGAGGGCTCCGTCACCGAAGCGGAATCCGATTACCTGACACCGATGGAGATCGCCGGAATGAACTGGCTTAATGAGAATATAATCGGCCGGATCCCGCCGGTTTCCGATCTTTCGGAAACAGCGCAGAAGCTGATGGCGCTTCAGACAGAAATCGAAAACGCGAAAGAAGCCTGACAGCGCTTCAGACAGAAATCGAAAACAGGAAAGAAGCCTGACGAATGAAGATACTCGTTATCGCAGATGAAGAATCGAAGAAGTTATGGGATTATTACGAGCCCGGCATGCTGGACAAGTATGATCTCATCCTTTCGTGTGGCGATCTTTCGCCGCACTATCTCGAGTTCCTCGTCACGATGTCGAATAAGGACCTTCTTTATGTTCACGGGAACCACGACCGCTGCTATGATACGACGCCGCCGCTCGGCTGCACGTGCATTGACGACAAAGTCTATAATTTCCGCGGGCTTCGGATTCTCGGACTCGGCGGCTCCTACCGCTACCGCGAATCGAGCCATATGTATACGGAAAAGGAGATGCGGCGGCGCGTCTCACGGCTCCGCTTCCAGCTCTGGCGTTCCAAGGGCTTCGATATCCTCTTAACCCATGCGCCGGCGCTCGGCATCAATCACGGAAAGGACCTGCCGCACCGCGGCTTCCGGACGTTCATTGAACTCATGGACAAATATGCGCCCGCTTACTTTATTCACGGGCATGTCCATCGGAATTATTCGGACGGCTACCGGCGCGACGACTATTATCGGAGCACCCATATCATCAATGCGTCGGGCACCTATGAACTGGACATCCCGGATGAGCTGATCGCGAAACAGGAAGAGGCGCGAAAATCTAAAAAAAAGACTTGATTTTTATCGCCTGCTCATATATAATGTCCCTTGTCGCAAAAAATCGCGGCAGATAGCGCTATCGCCAAATGGTAA
>DCGM01000064.1:0-457 GCA_002315255.1 Lachnospiraceae bacterium UBA1778 | reverse complement strand
TCCGTCATTTTCAAGGTTCGAATCCTTGTAGCGCTGGAAAGAAAACGCAGATGCTGTCCGGCGATCGGACACATTGCAGCAAAAACGGTGTAATCCGAGAGGCTTACACCGTTTTTGCTTTTTTTATCAATATTTCCCTGAATGACATGGCTCGGAAAACTTTAAAGGAGATTGTTATGGATATGTACCTGGAGACCGTCAAAAAATATGAAAGTGAGCGCCCGTACGGCGGGCCGGAGCCGCCTGCTGATGCGAAAATGATCAAAGAGGTTGAAGAATATTTCAAAGCTCCGCTGCCGACAGACTTAAAGAATATGCTTTCGGAACTGAACGGGGACGGTTATCTCCTTTTTTCTACAGAAAGAATCGTGGAAGAGAATCAGATGCTGGCGGATATATGGAGCGATACCTGCCCTGATATAGTAAAATACCTGTTCTTTGCCGAAAACGGCTGCGG
>DCGM01000101.1 GCA_002315255.1 Lachnospiraceae bacterium UBA1778 | reverse complement strand
GTCTCGATATAATCGTTCTTTCCGAAGCCTTCGTCCGAAACGATCAGCTCGACATTCTGCGGATAACCGTTGATATAATAATGCTTGAAAACCGGGATGTCATGCGCCTTTAAAACGCGCTGCAGATTTTCAGCCGCCTGCGAAAAAGCGGTTTTATTCCGGGTGATGACGACGGAGCCGACAAAAAGGCCGACCGAGCGGAACATGTCAATGAGCCGGAGAACTTCCATGTCATAGGTGATACCATTGTCACCGCGGCGTTTCGAGGTCTCCAATGCATCCGCCGAAACGGCGATCACGACTTCTGCCTGATCCTTCAGTTCGAGAAGCATTTTCAGCTTGCTGTCCGGCTGGAAGCCCGGAAGCACGCGGGAGGCGTGGAGATCGTCGAAGAGCTTTCCGCCAAACTCGAGATAAAGCTTGCCGCCGAAATGGCTGATACGCTCTTTGATCCGTTCAGACTGCATGCGGATGTATTGTTCATTATCAAAACCTGTTTTTCCCATCACATGTCCTTTCCGAGGTGAACTTCCGAGAATAAGTGCCGATAAGGAAGACCATTTCAAAACTAAAATATCATACCATAAAAGACGGATTTTGGGAAAGTATTTTTCGTCTGTTTTTCGGTTATTTTTCGGTTATTTTGTATTATTAAGTGTTATTGCGTCTTTCTCCTGAAATTATCGGCTTCTATTCCGCCATTTTCTTCCTTTACAAAAAAGTGCAGATTAAGTTATAATGGTCTGGGCTTTTATATGCATTTACGCCCTGTGGAGGAAAAGTTATGGGAAGAAAGTCTATTAAAGAAAACAAAAACATCTATCAGCTGAGCCGTGAAAGCGCAGGTTTAACCCGCGAAGCCGCCAGCGAGGAAATGGTCTATATTTCGGACGACCGCATTGAAAAGATCGAAAGCGAAAAGGTCCTGCCGCATCCGGAGGAGATTCTGACGATGGCGGAGTGCTATAAGAACGCGACGCTCTGTAACTATTTCTGCTCGAATGAGTGCCCGATCGGCCGCAAATACGTGCCGGAGATCGAAATCACGAACCTTCACCAGATCACGCTGGAGGTTTTGAATTCGCTCTCTGTCCTGGACAGTGAACGGAACCGTTTGATCGAGATCACGGTGGACGGAATCGTCTCTGAGGACGAGCAGAAGGATTTCGACAAGCTCTTAAACGACCTGCAGCAGATTTCCAATGCCACTACCCGCCTTCGCCTCTGGCTCGAGAGCAAACGCTACGAGGCCGATTCCGAAGGCTGATTTTCCGCTTCCAGCCGCGGTTTCTTTAGCGGTTTCGACCGGCGGCTAAACATTGTATCCGATGATCCTACGGCCTAGACGCGAGTTTCCTACAAGTTCACAGTCAGCTTTAGGCAGTTATGCCCCAAATGATAAACAAATCAGGCGTATAGTTCTCTGGACTCATGAATGAGTCCGTGACCTATACGCCTTCTTTATTTATCTGGGGCATAAAAAACTGCCTTAGCTTAGACTGTGAACTTGTGACGGAAACCTCGCTAAATCGGCCTTTAGGATCATCGGATACAATGTTTAGCCGCCGGAGGAAGTGTGCAGAAAACCGCGGCCGGAAGCTAACTGTATCTTACTGCAGGAAGCCTCGCTCAGTCGGCCTTTAGGCTCATCGGATAAAGACTCTTAAAGCTGAGCATGAATAGTTCCTTTCCATCAGACAAGGAAGTAAAGTGCTATACCGAATATAGTGGCGATAGCCATAAAGGCAATCGCGGTCGCCACATACAGGCCTGCGGAGCGGGCGGTCTTGCCGTCTTTTCCGCGTTCTGCTTTCAGTTCTGCGAAAAGTTCCTTAAACTTCGCACGGTCGAGAACGACAACTGCAACGCCGGCCGCAAAGAAAAGTCCCTGCCATGCCCAGTTGACCGCATTTGCAAATGCGATGTCCGGAATCTGGTTCAGAAGGAAGCTCAGAAGCATGCCGAAGATTCCATTGTTCACCACATGGAGGATAATCGCCCAGGTAATTGAATACTTTTCACGCACATAGCCAAACACCAGGCCGGCGCCGATAGCGAAGACCGTCTGGAGCAGGTTCATGTGCATTCCGCCGAAGATGATGGCGGACATCAGGATAGCAGTCATGCGGCCGTATTTCCGGAGCGGCGTCTGCATCAGACCGCGGAAAACGAGTTCCTCGACGATCGGTCCCAGGAAACTGACGTAGATGATCATCGCCACATTGTCGGTATTAGTCAGGCTGCCCATCAGTTCGCTGAAGCCGCTGCCGGAAGAACCGAACAGTCCTGCCAGCCCCTGAAAGCCGAGGTCGATCACAGAGATGGGGAACTGAAGCGCCATAAAGACCGCAAAGATTTTAAAGAAATCCTTCACCGTCATCTTTTCATTGCCGGCGAACACTTCTTTCACGGTAACTTTCCGCCGTACGAGAAGCGCGAACACCGCCAATGCGATCGGCACCGTGATGAGATACGGAAGCCCGTCCGTCGTCATCTTCATCACCTGCTCCATATATTCTGCGCCAGCACCGAATTCCATCACAGTTGAAATCAGCGAGGGCAGATAGATGATCATCATTATTCCTGCCGCTAACGCGTTAAAGATTCCGTAATATGCGAGGAAGCCGGCCATCGTGCCATTCACGTCCGCACGGATTTTTTTCTTACGGATCCGCTCCTGGCGCTTGATTTCCAGCGGATCAAGCACGGCCGTCTCCTGCTCTGCCGCGATTTCTGCCGGAGCTTCCACAGGCTGTTCTGCCGCGATTTCTGCCGGAGTTTCCACAGGCTGCTCTGCCGTGATTTCTGCCGGATTCCCGATCGGATCGGTTAAGTTTTCATTCTGTTCTCCCATACCCTTTTCCTTTCCTCTTCTTTTAAGATTTTAAGATCAAACTTCTGTTTTTTTATTCAGCAGAAGCCTTTTTCTGCCACTCCATAGATGTTAAAACGTTTTTTCTATATCCCACAGTTCAAAAGAACCTCTGCTTTGCCATCGTCTGACAGCTGTCCTGCTTCGCCCCGCTTCATGCTTATCGCCCGCTTACAGCTTACGGACTTCGCCTTCCGTGATTCCGCCCTCGCCGAACGAATCGACCGCGAAATAATAGTCTTTCTGTTTCTTCATGAGCGTCGGGATCAGCACCTCGGTATCCTCGTAAACCTGCCACGAGGAGTAAAGCTTGTCCGGGGCAATGCCGAAGCGCACATTGTAGCCGATCGCGCGTTCCGCCTTCTCCCAGGAAATGATGGCGGTCATCCCGTTCGATTTCCGTTTCGCCTTCACGCCAGCCGGCGCCTCCGGCGCCTCGCCGTAAGGCTCGCCAAACACGCGGAAACCGCTGATGGCGCACTTTTTATGATACGGAAGCTCTGTCACACGTAAACGGAGGTATCGCGCCTCTAAGGCCTCTTTTTCGAAGAATAACGAGTCGTCCGGGAGATCCGTGTCCGTTTCCCGCTTATCTTCGACCGTAAACCAGCTCTCGCCGTCCGTGCTGCCCTCTAAAAGCCAGCGCGTGAACATCGGCTGCGAATCAATATACCGTTTCGACTCCTTGTTCGGATAGACATCGCGGTCTTCCAAAAGCGGCACATCGACATCTGCGAAGCAGAGTTCCACCGCACGCGCCCGACAGACGCGTCCTAAGTCGAGAGTGTACTCGGACTGCTCGGTTTCCGCGCACCACGAGGTCTTTACGTATTCATTGAGCGCCTGCTCCGGGCCGTGGCCGGCAGTCGAGGAGGACGCTGTCGCCTGCTTTTTATACGAGAGAAGCATCCACTCCGGCTTTAACGCCATCGGGTCGAATTTTCCGTCCGGAATCCGGACAGGCCAGTCGCCGTAATTCTGGTTACAGAAAAGGATTCCGTCTGCGTCTGTTCCGGCCGGGAAAAGGCCGATCCGGCGCTCGAAGTTTTTATTTGCGGAGATGCGCATCGTCGCGACATGCCAAAGATTTCCGTCCTTGTCAAAAATCGTGCTTCCGTGGCCTGCGGCGCCCATGAACCCGCCCGCCTTTAACGAGAACGGATTATGCTTCTGCACGGTAAACGGTCCGTCCGGGCGGTCTGACACATAGACGCCGTCGCAGTAGGTCGCGAGCGACGTGCCCGGGCAGGCATACTGAAGATAATATTTTCCGTTGATCTTCGTCATAAATGCGCCTTCAATCCAGGGCGCAAAGGACGGATGCTTCGTAAATGTTGTAAATAAGGCGCGGAGATTCTCATGAAGGTTATGGAACGGCGGGCGCTCCTCGCATAAGATGTCCATCCGCTCATAACCTTGCGTATGGTAATGCGGTCTGATCACCGGCTTCGGCGCATACAGCGGCTGAAGCGTTTTCCGGTCCAGTTCGACACATCTGATCGGCTCATTGCAGCCGCAGCCGAAGTAGAAATAGACACGGCCGTCATCATCCTGGAAGATGTCCGGATCCCAGAAATCGAAGGGCTCCTGAATCTCCTCCCAAATGTCGCTCTCCGGGTCGTCCGTCCGAAGGAGCCGTCCGTTCTGCCCCTTTACAGACGCGGAAAACACGAGCTTTCCGTCAATGACCCGCACATCGGGCGCATACCGGTAAATATCGAGCTTCCGGTTCTCGTGAAAAGTCCAGTTTACTAAGTCCTCCGACACACAAAAGCCGGCGGACATCGAAATAAACAGATAATATTTCCCTTTAAAGAGAACCAGCGTCGGGTCCGCCGCCTCGCGATGTGCAGCCGGTCCGTAATGCTGATACTTATAGGGAAGATTCAAAGGATTGCAGTAAACTTTCATGAGAGATGGCCTCCTCTCTTCTTACGGATAAGTTTACCGCAGAATAACGCTTCTGTCCATACGGAACGGCTCGGAATAGGCGGGCTTTTTTCCGCGGCAGGGCAGGATAAAAAGGTGCGGCGAAACAGAAAAAACTGCTCCCCGTGGCTTGCATCAATGCACCTCATAAACTTAGGTGCATCTCAAAAAAGCCGGAGAGCAGGAGAAATAACCGTTATCTTCTATTCCCTATCTTCTTTTCCTATCTTCCGTTATCTGTTTTAGACCTTCAGCTGTTCCGCCTCCGGTCGCTTTTCATACCATTTTATCCGTTTCTCTTCCGATCGCTCTTCGACATGATGAAGAGGCTCACCACCGCGATTACCAGGATTCCGATCCAGATAAATAAAATATCATTGTCTGCGACAAAAGTAAGTAATGTGCTCATTCTGTTATGATCCTCTTTTCATGCCTTCTTAGGGCGAAATTTCTGACGGCGGAAGGCTTCGGCGGGCGTTCCGATGTCCGATACTGAACAGATGATACAAATTAAATGAGTCGCAATTGTAGAAAAGATATGATTATTTTGTGAAAAAAGGCCGTAAAAGCACAAAATCTGGTGATTCTGCGGCAGTTACGGCCTAGATGTATGGGTAATTAGTCTATTCGGGCGCATAACCGCGTCCGGATTTTAGCACTCCTTCAGCACACGGATAAAGAACTCGACTGCGCGGCGGACCGTTTCGAGGCGGATATGCTCGTCGTTTCCGTGGATTGAATGGCGCTCGTCGACCGTCATGTCAGCCGCCGAGAAGCGGTAAACCTTATCGCTGATCGGGCCGTAATGGCGGCTGTCAGAGCATTGGACCATAAGATACGGAGAGACGACGCAGCCCCAGGTGTCCGCGACGGCGTTCTTCACGATCGACCAGCTGGGCACATCGAGACGGCTGACCGGGCTCGGGTTTTCGCCTTCCATAACGCGGATCTTCACGCGCTCATCGCCGACTACCTTCGTCACATACTCAACAGCCGAATCGACCGTATCCTCCGGATTCAGACGCATATTGACTACCATCGAAGCGGTCGGCGGGATAACGTTCGGCGCCTTCGAGCCGAAGGCCTGCGTAAACGCTTCCGTCGTCCGGACCAATGCGTTCAATTCACCGCCGGATTTTTTGCAGATGCCGTCCAGCAGTCCGCCAAAGCACCAGAGGTTCGCGAAAATCATCCGATAGACGAAGGTGGAACGGCGTCCGAGCGTGTCGAACATGGCCAGCACCGGCTTCGTGAAATGCTTCTTAAACGGATGGTTCTCCATCTTCACGCACGCTGCGGAAAGGATTCCGACCGGCGTATGCGGCGCCGGGCTCGAAGCATGACCGCCGTTTGAGCTGACGGAAAGTTCGAGGTTCATCAGGCCTTTTTCCGCGATACCGACCATACCGACCGATTCCTTGACGCCCGGGAAGATCTTATCGCAGACTGCGCCGCCCTCATCGACTACCATTGAGAGCTTGATACCGTTCTCGTGGAAATAATCGACGATATGGATAGCGCCCTTTCCGCTCACCTCTTCGCCGCCGGAGAAGGCGAAATAAACATCCTGCTTCGGTGCGAATCCCTGCTTGATCAGGTTTTCCGCTGCCGAAAGGATACCGTTTAACGTATTCTTCGTATCAAGCGTTCCGCGTCCCCAGAGGATTCCGTCCTCGATCAATGCGTCGAACGCGGGCTTCGTCCAGAGCGACTCCTCGATCGGGACTACATCATAATGCGCCATTAAAACGGCTGCTTCCTTCGTCTCCTCCGTGCCCTTCCACTTAAAGAGAAGGCCGCGGTCCGGGAAACGCTGAAACTCACAGGTTTTTACTACATTCGGATAAAGCTTCGGAAGAAGGCTGATCAGCTTTTCAAATTCCGCGTCGTCCTCTTTCGAGTGGTCATAGAAGGAAACCGTCTTACAGCGGACGAGCTCCTGAAGTGCCAAAATCGCGGCATCCGCATCAAATTCTACTTTTTCAATCTTCCGTTCTTCTTCCTTCTTCGGAACAAACATTGCCGTCCGGATCAGGACTACCGCTAAGAAAATGACTACCAGCGCGAGGACTGCATAAAGGACATATTCCATTATTCGCCCTCCTTCGTTCCTTCCAGCGCCGGCTGCTCTGAAGGCCGCCACTGCTTCATTTCTTTCTCAATGTCCATGATGAAAAGGACGATAAACATCGCGATTGCGACACCGAACGGCGCCCAGCCGAGGAAGGTATTGATCGTATCAAGCGTCGCCTGCGTCTGAACCGTAAGCTCCGCGTCGAAGCCTGCCAGCGATAAGAAGAATGTCATGCCGTAGATCGTCAGGGCTTCCGCCGATTTGCTCAAAAGGTTTTCGCCCGCGCCGATCATGGAGTCGATACGGCGTCCGTTCTGCCATTCGATAATATCCGCCACATTGTTACGGTTCGTATTGAACATGACGAACGCGATCGTGCCGCCGATGGCGACCGTGAAGGAATTGATATAGATGCTCGGCATCGAATACGGGTTAATGAGGAACGGAATCTTTCCGAGAATCAGCACTGCCGCGCCGAGAAGCATCGTCTTCTTACGGCCGAGGAGCCGGTCAATGTACGGCGTCGTGAGCGAAATAATGATTGCGACCACGAGATAGACTGCGAGAATCGGCGTCGCCTTCGAGGAATCGCCTAAAATATAAGCCGCATAATAGTTGACGTTCTGCATGATCATCGCCGTGCTGACGCCGTAGCAGACTACATAAAGCATATCGAGGATCCAGGACTTGCACTTGAAGAGCATGCGGTACGCCTGGAAAAGATTGACTTTTTCTTCCTTCTCGACGTCCGGACGGATCCGCTCGTGAGAGGTGAAATAATGTATCAATGAGCCCGCTACAGCGATGCCGCCCATCAGAAGCGCCGTATAGAAAAGCGCCGGAGCGTCTTCCGGTCCGATGATCTTACTGCCGCTGGAGAGGCCGCCGAATAATTTAACAAGCGGAACAACTGCGACAGAGCCGATGCCGGAGCCTAAGCAGCCGCCGAGCGAACGGAACGCATTGATCGATTTCCGGTCCTCGTCGCTATGGCTCGCGAGCGATGCCGACGAGTTGTACGGCATGCAGAGGAACGTGTATAATCCTTCGAAAATGAAGTAAATCAGGATTCCGAGGATGACGGACCAGGTGGTCGAGGTGCCGAAATTCGTGAAGAGAAGCACCAATGTGATCGCCCACGGAAGACCGCAGACTAATGCCAGCGGACGGATCCGTTCGCCGTTCTTAAAGGTATGGTTCGCCGTCCAGACGCCGATCAGCGGGTCATTGACTGCGTCCCAGATCGTTCCGAGAAGCATCATCAGGCCCGCAGTCCCCACCGGAATCCGGAGGACGTTTGTCAGGAAATAGAGATAATACAGGCTTTTAAAGTTAAAAGCGATGTTCAGTGATGTAGAGAATGCCGTATACCCGAGTTTCTCAGGCAGTTTGACAATCTGGTCTGTCCGCTTGCTCATAGCGCGCCTCCTTCTTTTTCCGGCGAATCATAACCGAAAATCATAATGTATAATATGCGGTGATTATACATCAAAAAGAGAGCGGCGAAAAGCACTTTTTTCATAGTTATCTAAAATTTCCTGAAGAACGGAGCCGGAATACGAATAATATTACATATTCTGCGCCTGTTTCGCGCGATTTCCTTGCTTTCAGCCCGTTTTTACTTTATACTTATAACAACATTTTACTTCCGAGGTCTCGTCCCTGTCTTTAAATCTGAGGCCTTCGGAGCTCATCAGAAACTGATCCTCTGAGCTTCTCCGCACTCATAGGATCAGGGAAATCAGGAGGGATCTATGGACTTCTTTCTTTATGTGCTTTATGTGCTGCTCGGCATCTTAGCGATTCTTTTCGTGCTCTTTTTAATCGGCCTTATCCGTATGTGGTCGATCGGCACGAAGGAAACTTATTTCGAGCTTTCGACGGACCAGGCGCGAATCGACGAATATTCCGAAAAGCTTTCTAAAATGGTTCAGTATGAAACGGTCTCCTACCGCGGAGCGCCGGACCCGGAGAAGTTCCGCGGCTTCCACAAGGTGCTGGAATCGCTCTTCCCGACCGTCTTTCTGAAGCTTGAAAAGATCGAGATTGACGGCAATCTTCTGATGAAATGGAAAGGTAAGAACCCGGACCTTCAGCCGATCATTTTAATCTCGCACCAGGACGTCGTCCCGGCGGAAGGCGAATGGAAATATCCGCCGTTCTCCGGCACGATCGCGGATGGAAAAATCTGGGGCCGCGGCGCAGCCGACATCAAATGCGGCGTCATGACCTTCTACCAGGCGGCGGAAGAGCTCTTAAAAGAAGGCTATGTGCCGGAGTGCGACGTCTATTTAGGCTCGAGCTGCACCGAGGAAATCGGCGGCGACGGCGCGCCGAAAATCGTGAACTACTTTAAGGAACGCGGCATCCGCCTCTTTATGCTCTGCGATGAGGGCGGCTCGCTCGTCCAGAATCCGGTGGCCGGAGTGAAAGGAAACTTCGCGGCGATCGGTCTTTTCGAGAAAGGCTACGGCGATCTTAAGTTCATTGCCCGCTCGCACGGCGGCCACTCTTCCACTCCGCCGAAGAACACGCCGATCGTGAGGCTCGCGAAGTTCGAAGCGGCAGTCGAAAAGAAATCGCCGTTCACGCGGAAGATTTCGAAGGAAGTCAATGCGACCTTCCTCTCGCTCGCGCCCTACTGTAAAAAGCCTGCGCTCCGCTATATTATGTGTAATCTCTGGCTGCTCGGTCCGATCGTGAAGGACCTGATGCCCGCGATTTCAGCGGAGGCTGCGGCCATGCTCCAGACGACGATCGCGTTCACGATGCAGAAGGGCTCCGACGGCTACAATGTAATCCCGCAGGAAGCCTATGTCACCGGAAACCTCCGTTATATCCCGCACGAGCCGCGCGAGGCCTCCAATAAAAAAATCGCCGATTTTGCGGCGAAATTCGGCCTCGAAACCGAGGTGATTTATGCGACTCCGCACACGAAGGCGCTCGATCTGAACGGCGAGCCTTATCGTATCACGGTGGACACGATCCATAAGATTTTCCCGGGCGTCGGCATTATGCCGTATGTAGTCACCGGCGGCACCGACTCGCGTTTCTTTAACGATATCTGCGACAGCTGTGTCCGCTTCTCGCCGGTCAACTTCGGGCCGGAGCAGCTGAAGGGAATGCACGGTCTCAATGAGAACATTGAGCAGGGCACGCTCCCGCCGGCTGTCGATTACTTTAAGGAGCTCATCCGCGCACAGGAAGGACGAAAATAAAAATCTGCTCATCGGATAAACAGAAAACTGAGTTTGAAAGGAGTAAGAAATGGCTAAAAAAGAGACTCGATTTGAGGTTGTGTTAAAAGAGGGAAGCGATTTTCGGGATGACGGAATCCGCATGATTCTTCTGGACAAAGAGACCGGTGTACAATATCTTTGCTGGAAATGCGGGTATGGCGGCGGCATCACACCGCTTCTGGATTCTGAAGGGAAAGCGGTCGTCGCAAATGGCGGATTCGGTATGCTCCCGCAGTATGACGATACACAGATGTGATTATCGATATGGTTTGTAAAAAATAAGACATGCTATATTTGTAAAAAGAATCGATAAAAGCCCTGCCGGAAGCTCGGTGGTCGTAAAACAGTAATATGCGATTTTCTTGGAACAGGCATGATTTCGGTCATGCCTGTTCTGCTTTTATCAGTTCATCCACGGGAATGAAGCCAACGAGGTCATATTCGATATGTACCTTCTGTTTCCTCTTTCCGCCAGACTTGTCGGGTGCTTCCACGTAGATTGCTTTTACAAGCTCTCTGAGAGCGTACGGCGTAAGCTCCGTCAGTGTAGTGTATCCGCGTACCCGCTGAATAAACTGTTCCAGGTTTTCTATCTGTCGTTCCTGTACTTCGACTTCTTTTTGCAGATTTGCGATTTCAGCTTTAAGCTGCGTCTGCTCGTCCTCGTAGGTCTTGCTCATCATGGCAAACCGTTCGTCGCTCAGACTGCCCTTGGCATTGTCCTCGTAGATCTTGATAAACAGGCGGTCAAGCTCCCCAATACGCTTCTCTGCCTTTGCCAGACGCTTCTTATATACCTTTATGGTCTCCGCACTTTGCAGACG
>DCGM01000091.1 GCA_002315255.1 Lachnospiraceae bacterium UBA1778 | reverse complement strand
CCTCGCTAAATCGGCCTTAAGAATAGGCGGGTATGCGCTCAGCCGCCTGCGTACAGACAGAACAGCTGCTCATCAGCTGCGGGTAAGCTCGTGGCGGGAACTTCGCTAAATCGCCTTAAGAATAAGCGGGTATGCGCTCAGACGCCTGCGAACAGACAGAGCAGCTGCCTGGCGGGGTGCGTCAGAGGGCTTCGTAGAGGCCGGAAACGAAGGTTAAAAGCGCGAGAGCGGTATAAACGGAATAATAGTTGCCGTTTTCGTCGCGGCCGTCTTTTAGGGCTTTTTTTGCGTCCTCGCGTGTGAGAAGCTTAAACTCGCCGAAGTTTTCTGTGCCGACTGCACCGGCATGCGATAAGAAGGAGAGGTCATTGCGATGGCAGACCGCGAGCACGATACCGTTACTCTCGTCCGTCATGCCGGGGCTTGAAAGGAGAAGCGGGTTGAAAACCCGGATGGAATCCTCCTCCGTAATTTCGAGGCCGGTTTCTTCGAACACCTCACGTTTTGCCGCAACGATCTCTGCGTCTTTCCCGAAAGCCCGGTCCTCCGGGTCGAGAAGTCCCGCCGGCGGGCTTAAGAGATAACGGCCTGCGGGATAGCGGTACTCCATCGAAAGAAGGAGACGATCCGGCGCATTGTCCGAACGGAGGATGACAATGATCGTCACGGCATCCGGAAAATCGCTCCGGAATTCTTCATCCGTCTTAATAGCTGCGAGGTTCTCTTTTTCACGGCGGCTCGCGTTAAAGTAATGCGCGCCCTCCGCATACTGGAGGTCGTAAATCTTGATATATCGGGAGTCGAAAAGCGTCTCGACATTTTCCTGTTTGATGACTGGTTTCATAAGGATCCTTTCTGAACGATAATCTGAACGATGATTTTATATATTATAGCATTTTTTTGTCATAAAGTCATTGGCGGATTATCAGATGCTGACGCGGGAACAATGTGCTTCTGCGAAGAGAAAGAAGAATGGCAGATGGACAGATCAGGCCGGCGCCCATAAGCGGTTTATTTGAAAATCAAGGGTGTTAAAATCGGGTTCTTATGGTATAATAATAAAACGATTATTGCGTGGAATGGGCGAAAGTTCGTCCCACAAAGAAACGGGAGCCGCTTTTATGACAGTTGAAACTGAAACTGTAGAAAATAAAGATGAAACTGTAGAAAATAAAGAGAAGATGGACGAAACGGCCCATCGTCCGACTGCCGGAAACGGGAAGTGGAAGCAGGTGTTTTACTGCACCTGGATGCTTTTCTATGTGGTTATGGAAGCGATTCTCTTTTTCCATATCGCATGTGCGGATCTTTCCTATTCGGCGTCGGTGCTGATCACCTACAGCGCGATGGTGCTTTGCTTCCTTACATCGGCTTTAATGCTTGCGAAACACCGGGATACGGAATCGGTTTTCCGGTTCATTGCGTTCGTCTTTACATTGGGCGCGGATTTTTTCCTCGTGATTCTCGGCGGGTATTATGAAATCGCCGTCACCATCTTTATCGGCGCGCAGGTCTTCCATTTCCTCCGGATCTGGACCGTGAACCGGAAGATTTTCCTTCCGTCGCTGATCCATCGGCTTGCCCTTATAGCAGGGGCCGTAGTGGCATGCATTGTGCTGAAGATGGACTATCTTATCTATGTCGGCGCCATCTATGGAGTCAACCTGATTTTTAATCTGATAGACGGAATTTGCGTCACGGTGAAGACACCGCTTTACTGGCCGCTGATTCCGGGATTCTTTTTATTTATCTTATGCGATATCTGCGTTGCGGCGAACGGAGTAGGAGGCCTTTTGGGAATCCCCTATAGCCTTCAGGTTTTACTGAGCAGCCTGATCTGGATTTTCTATCTGCCGTCCCAGGTGCTGATTATGCTTGCGGGCTGCAGTAAACGCGCGGCGAAAGGGAGTATGGAATGAAACAGGAGCGACAGTTTCCAAAGGCAATTATTACGAAAAAAGGGACGCGCTGGGTAGAAGACGGGCATCCGTGGATTTATGAAGCGGAGGTGATCCGGGTGGAAAGCCTTTCAATGGAAAACGGCTGCCTGATCGATGCGGTTTCCGAAAACGGAAAATACCTCGGCACCGGCTTTTACAGCGAAAAGAGCAAAATCCGGATCCGCCTCCTTTCAAAGAATGCGAATGATACGTTTGACGCGAGCTTCTGGCGTCGGCGCGTGCGCTATGCGCTCGACTATCGGAAGGCCGTTATGGGCGAAGAAGACTACCGTTGCTGCCGGCTGATTTTCGGTGAAGCGGACGGATTCCCGGGGCTCACCGTCGACCGGTTCAATGACCTCGTCGTCACGCAGGTCCTCTCGGTTGGCATTGAGCGGATCAAATCGATGCTTTTCCCGATCATCATAGAAGAACTCGAAGCGGACGGCGCTGTTATCCGCGGACTCTTTGAACGGAACGACGTAGCCATCCGGAAACTCGAGGGACTCGAAGAAGGAAAAGGCTGGTTTGCGCTTCCCGGAAAAGAGATTCCCGCGAGCGCGGAGACTGAAATCTGCGAAAACGGAATCTATTACTCTGTCGATGTCGAGAACGGCCAGAAGACCGGCTTCTTCTTAGACCAGAAATATAACCGGCTCGCCGTGATGAAGCTTGCGAAGGGCCGAAAGGTGTTAGACTGCTTTACGCATACCGGTTCCTTCGCAATGAATGCCGCGAAGGGCGGGGCGCTTTCGGTTACAGCGGTTGATATTTCAGAAAACGCGATCGGGATGGCGAAACGGAACGCAGAACGGAACGGGCTCGCAGACCGTATGGAGTTTGTGACCGCAGATGTGTTTGACCTGCTGCCCGAGCTCATTGAAAAAGGCGGCCATCCGTATGACTTTATCATCCTGGATCCGCCGGCGTTTACGAAATCGCGAAAGACGGTCGATCATGCGGAAAAAGGCTATAAAGAGATCAATTTCCGCGCATTGAAGCTCCTTCCGCGCGGCGGTTATTTCGCGACAGCATCCTGCAGCCATTTTATGCCGCAGGACCAGTTCGTCCGGATGTTAAAGAGCGCGGCGAGGGATGCGGGAGTCGAGTTAAAGCAGATTGAAGCGCGTCAGCAGGGGCCGGACCATCCGATTCTCTGGAATGTGCCGGAGACAGATTATCTCAAGTTTTATCTGTTCCAGGTGATCTGAGCGGTCGGCGAACAGCAGTTTTTACATGAAATCAGATAATATGTCCTACAGGCGGAAAACGCCCGCAAGGAGAAAGGAAAAAAATGAAAAAATTTACGATTACAATGGAAAACGGCTATACGATGAAGGGCGAGCTCTACGAGGAGATTGCGCCGATTTCGGTCGAAAACTTTGAAAAACTGGCAAACAGCGGCTTCTACGACGGACTGATCTTTCACCGCGTCATCCCGGGATTCATGATCCAGGGCGGCTGCCCCTACGGCACCGGCACAGGCGGACCGGGCTGGACGATTAAGGGAGAGTTCTCGAAGAACGGCGTGAAGAATGACTTAAAGCATACGCGCGGCGTCCTTTCGATGGCGCGCTCGATGAGCCCGAACTCTGCAGGCTCTCAGTTCTTTATCATGGTAGAAGATGCGCCGCATCTCGACGGCAGCTATGCCGCATTCGGAAAGGTGACGGAAGGAATGAAGACGGCCGATCTGATCGTGACCGCGCCGCGGGACTGGAGCGACAAGCCGTATGAAGATCAGGTGATTGGCTCCATCCGGGTGGAATAAAATGGACGGATTAAAGGTAGCGCTTCTGTCGGATTCATTTCCGCCGGCGCTCGATGGCGTCTCAAATGTAGTAAAGAATTATGCGGACCGGCTCGCATTGGGCGATGGAAATGTCACGGTCCTGACGCCACAATGGCCGGACGCGGATGACAGCGGGCTTCCGTATGAAGTATTGCGTTATCCGAGTCTCGACACACGTGACCGCTTGGGGTACGTGACCGGCCTCCCCTTTATGCCGAAAGTGGCTGAGAAGCTTCGGCCCATAAAACCGGATATTATCCATTCGCATTGCCCGACCGTTTCGCAGATTCTCGGAATGGAACTTGCGCCGGTGCTCAATGTGCCGCTTGTATTTACCTATCACACGAAATTTGACGATGAGATCCGCCGGGAACTCCACGGAAAGCTGATTCAGGAGAATGCGATCCGCCTGATGGTGGATGCGATCAGCATGTCGGATGAAGTCTGGACTGTCAGCCGGGGCGCAGGCGAAAACCTGAAGTCTTTAGGCTATAAGGGCGATTTCTTTGTGATGCCGAACGGGTGCGACATGCCGATCGGCATTGTGGATGTAGATACCATGCAAAAAGCTGTAAACGGATATGACCTGCCGGAAAACGTGCCGGTCTTCCTGTTTGTCGGAAGAATGATATTTTATAAAGGGCAGCGGCTGATTTTAGAAGCGCTGGAGGGACTTCATTCGCAGGGAGTCGATTTCCGGATGGTGTTTATCGGAAAAGGCGAAAATCTGGAAGAAATGAAGAAACTCGCGGTGCAGCTCGGAATCGCGGAGAAGGTTATCTTTACAGGTGCTGTCAGCGACCGGAATCTCCTGCGCGGCTGGTATCGGCGCGCGGATGCGCTCGTCTTCCCGTCCGTATTTGACACGAACGGGCTTGTCGTCCGCGAAGCGGCCGCGAGCGGCGTTCCCTCCGTGCTTGTCGCGGGGAGCTGTGCCGCAGAAGGAGTCACAGACGGCCAGAACGGCTATCTCGTAACAGAAAGTCCGTCATCACTCGCAGTAAAGCTTTATCAGCTTATTCAGAACCGGGAGGGGATGCGCCTTGTGGGCGAAAATGCTGCGAAGGAATTGTATATCTCCTGGGATGATGCGGTTCAGCAGGCCTGCGACCGTTATGAATATGTGATCCGCCGGCATCGCGAGGGCGGTTATCCGCCGAAGACGGTGATAGAGCGCGTGCACGACGAGTTTTTCCGCTTAGTCGGCGATATGCTGGAAGCAGGAGAAGACCTCCGAAATGGCGAATGGCGGCTTTGGTAAAGCGGAAAACAGATTAAGAATGCGCCGGTTTTTGGCGCTTTGCAAGGAATATTTTATATATGGACTCAATGGAAAACACACGGGAAAAGCATCTGCCGGACTCAATGGAAAACACACAGGAGAAGCATCTGCCGGAGACAATCGAAAAGAACGAGGCGAAGGGCGCGGTTATTGACCTGACCCGCGGCTCGGTGCCTAAAACGCTATTACGGTTTTCGTGGCCGTTTATGCTAAGCACCCTTCTTCAGACGCTTTATTCGACCGTGGATACAATCGTCGTCGGACAGGCAATGGGCTCGCCGGGCCTTTCCGCTGTCGGCACCGGCTCGCAGATCATGCAGCTTCTTACGATGTTCTGCGTCGGCTTTTCCAATGCGGGGCAGATCCTCGTTGCGCAGTATAAGGGCGCAGGCGAAGCGGAAAGAATCGAGGATGTCGCAGGCACGCTCACTTATCTCATGGTGGCGATTTCTGTGATTTTAGGCGCGGCCTGCGTGATTTTTGCCAATCCGATTTTAAGACTGATGGAGACACCGGATGAAGCGTTCGCCTATGCGAGGGACTATCTTCTGATCTGCGGCAGCTGCTTTATCTTTACCGGTCTTTATAATATGCTGAGCGCGATTTTGCGGGGCTGCGGCGACAGTAAGCATCCGACCCTCTTCGTGATCATTGCCTCCGGCTTAAATCTCGTATTAGACCTTCTGTTTGTTCTGGTTTTCAGATGGGGAGTCGCAGGAGCGGCCTGGGCGACGATTATCGGGCAGGCGGTTTCTGTCATCTTCAGTTTTGTCTTCTTAATGAAGCACTGGCAGGAGATCGGCTTCCGGTTTGACGTCCGCCATCTCCGTTTTGTCGGGAAAACCTCCGCGACCATGATGCGGATCGGAATGCCGATGGCGATCCAATCGACCGCAATCCAGATTTCCTTCCTCTTCGTGAGCCGGCTTGTGAATCTCCAGGGCGTCGTCATCAGCGCCGTTTTTGCGGCCATGCAGAAGCTTCGGAATCTTCCGGGCATCTTAACGCAGGGCCTGCAGCTCGGCATCACCAGTATGCTTGGGCAGAACCTGGGCGCGCAGAAACTTGACCGCGTCCGGTCGACTGTACGCTGGGGACTTCTCTTTACCGCGATCATCAGTACCGCCTTCGGCCTTCTGTTCTTCCTCGCACCGGAACTTTGCTTCCGCCTCTTTACGCAGGAAGAAGCGGTGCTCGCTTACGCGGTGATGGGAATGTTCACGATTATCATTGAACTTCCGTCACGTGTGCTGATGGTTCCGTGCAATGCTCTCGTCCATGCGCAGGGCCGTGCCGTGTTCAGCTTAATCATTGCATTTGTCGACGCGATCGCCGGACGGATTTTCCTGTCGTGGCTGCTGGGATCAGTCTTCGGCTGGGGGCCGTACGGCTATTTCTTAGGATTTTCATTGGCCACTTATATTACAGCGATCGCCGCGGGCGTTTACTATTTCAGCGGGGTATGGAAGAGAGTCGGGCTGATCAAGTAAGAATCGGAATCTTTCGGATATTATTTAGAGGAGAGGCATTATGAAGAAAGAGAAAAGACCTTTGAGCGATCAGGAGAAAAAGCGCCTTATCCAGATCATTATCGTAGTCGTCGTAACGCTTCTTATTCTGACAGGAATCGCGATCGGCGGACATCTGATCGAGATGAAGTATTTTAGATAAAACGATAAAGACCTGCTTTTAAGGAATCAATGAAGCAGGAAGGTTTTTCAAAGGAAAACGTGAGGCTGGAAGGGGTTCGAAGGAATCCGTGAAGCAGGAAAGTTTTTCGAAGGAAGCCGGAAACCGGGAGAAAAATTATGCTCAGGAGATCGGCATGGAGAGTATGTAGGATGAACGGACAGGAATTGATGAACGGCATCGAGAAAGTGATGCGCGCTTGTGGAAAACGGATTTTAGATGCTGACCGGAGCGAGAAAAGGGTTGAGGCGAAGGAAGGCGTCGGAAATTTTGTAACCTATTATGACAAACTGAATCAGGAAGAACTTCGGAAGGGACTGATGGACCTCCTCCCGGAAGCGGTTTTCGTCGGCGAAGAAGAGGATGTGCATGCGCAGATCCGCGACGGCTACAGCTTTATCGTAGACCCGATCGACGGAACGATGAATTTTATCCGCGACCAGAAGGCAAGTGCGGTTTCTGTCGGCTTATTAAAGGACGGAAAGCCGTATATCGGGATGATTTATAACCCCTACCGCGATGAAATGTTCAAAGCGGAGCGCGGGCAAGGCGCTTTTTTAAACGGCGAGCGGATACATGTGTCTGACCGGTCGATGTCAGAGGCGATTATCTATCTTGGCACCGGCTCGTATTACACAGAACTCTATGACGTGACATATCGCTATTCGAAGGCGTTCTTTGAGCGCGGTTTCGACTTCCGCCGTTCCGGCTCCGTCGCGATTGATTTATGCGATCTCGCCGCAGGACGCGGAGAGGTCTGCTTCGAATCACGCCTTCAGCCGTGGGATTATGCGGCAGCGGCGGCTATCGTCGAAGAAGCGGGCGGAAAGATTTCGCAGCTCGACTTCAGCCCGTTAAACTTTGGCGCGCCATGCAGCGTGCTGGCACGTGGAGCAGGTATCAATGATTCGGATCTTATCGTATAAAGAACTGAAAGAAACGGAAAAAGAAGCGGTTTTCCAGCAGACCGGGCAGCTTTCTCCGCACATCTTGAAAGAAATCCGCTTTCATCAGGATGTGATCCCGGAGAGTGCGCTCTTTGCATTTGCTTCCGAGAAAAAGACCGGGCTTTTGGCCGCCAATGCGCCGAAAAAGGCCGAGCTCCTCGGACTCGGCGTCTTAATGCGGAACCCTGCGGATACTTATGTTTCGCTGGAGTTTGACGTGGATGTGCGGGACAGCCGCGGCGTCGATGCGGCCGTCGGATTAATGAACCATCTGATGGACTGCTTTGATTCTCTTCATGAGGAAGAACCTGAAAAGTACGGAACCCTTCGTATGTGGTGTAAGAAGAGCGATACGGCACTTCTCGAGTTTTTGAATGACTGCGGATTCTCCGAAAAGAACGAGATGCTGAAGATGCGGAAGGCGTTTGAACCGGAGAAGACCGCTTCTGAGCCGTTTGAAATGCTCGATCTTCTTCGTGAAAGCGAGATGGAAGAATACCTGAATGCGAACGCGGAAGGCTTCGGAATTCCTGACAGTCCGAATGAAATGCGGTTCCGAATTTTTCATTGCCAAGCGCGGGTTTTTGGAGTAAAATCAAAAGACCGAATGATCGCGTGCGTGACCGTGTGGCCGGAAAAGGACGGATGGTCCGCGACGGAAAATGTCTTCTGCCGGACGGATTTCCGAAGACAGGGAATCACGTCGGGGCTGCTTTTAGCGGTGCATCAGATGCTTCGGAAGGAAGGCGCTGTCGGCGCCTGCCTCAATGTATACGCGGACGATGAGCCGGCGATCCGGATGTACGAGAAGATTGGGTATCGCGAGACCGGGCGGCTGGTGGAATTACATTATCAGTGATGGAGTAAAAATGGGCTTATTTGGGCTGGGAAAAAGAAAAGTCAATGTGACGGTACACGGCGCGAACTTAAAGAGCGCCGGCGCTGACGGCCGCTATGGCAAGCAGGTCCGCCAGGCAAAAAAAGCAGAAAAGAAGAAAGAAAAGGAGCTTGTGCTGCAGTCGCATACGCCGGCAGAGCTTCGTGCCTATATTGAAGAAAAATACGGTGTCGAGGAACTGACGCCGGATGACGCACGCTTCCGGAAAGCATTTTCGGATGTAAAGGCGCACCTCGTTTTTCTCCATGCGCCGGAACTGATTCCGACGGCGGAGATGCGGAAACCGAAGCACCCTCCGGTATCAGATACGGACCCGGACTATGAACAGTGGCGAGAAAACCAGAACCGACGGTGGAAGGAAGCGGCGACAGTGCCGGCGAAGCTCTTTACGGTTCACCTTCATGTGTATAATATTCCGATCTTTTTAAACGACATTCCGGTGTCGTGGGTGGAAGTTTATATTGAATCCGCGCACGAGTACCTGTCGTTTAAGGTCATTGACCTCGAGTATGAGGACCACTATTTAACCAATGATACGATCCGCGATATCGTGCGTTATTTCGGCGCGAACCCCGCGGATAAAAAAGCGAAAAACGAGCGGTACATCCAGCTCGTCAGTATGCAATGAGCGAATAACTGTAAGCGCATGAAAGTGTCGCTTTCAGTTAAAAATATAAAAAAAGTGAAAGGAGGCACCTTATGTCAGAAGAAGTTCTTGATATTGAGAATGACATTCAGGAAGAAATTTTACAGATCATGCGATCGGAGCTGCCTCCTTCTGAACGCGCAGACAAGCTGGCCGATTACCATGATGCGGATATCGCGAAATGCCTGTCGGAGCTGACTCCGGAAGAGCGTCAGTCGCTCTATAAAGCACTCGGTCTCGAGCGCGTTTCCGACATCTTCTCGTACCTCGAGAATGTCGAAGAATATTTCCATGAGATCGGTGTCGAGAAATCCGCGGACATCCTCGAAGAGATGGATGCCGATGATGCAGTCGACGCATTGGAATCGCTGTCAGACGATTATCGGGAAGAAATCGTCGAGCACATGGAAAGCGATGCGGTCGAGGATATCCAGCTCATCAAATCGTATGATGACGATGAGATGGGAAGCCTTATGACCACTAACTTTATCGTGATCAAGCGCGGCTCTTCGGTAAAGCAGGCGATGAAGGAACTCATCCGTCAGGCGGATGAGAACGACAATATTTCGACCATTTATGTTGAGGATGAAGAGGGACGGTATTACGGCGCCATTGAGCTGAAGGACCTGATCATTGCGCGCGAAGGAATCGATCTTGAAACGATTATTTCAACCTCTTATCCGTATGTCTATCCGCACGCGAAGATTGCGGAGGAGATGCCGCGAATCCGTGATTATTCCGAGGATTCCATCCCGGTTCTCGATGAAGAAGAACACATTATCGGTGTCATCACGGCGTTCGACATCGTCGAATCTGTCGATGATGAGATGGGCGAAGATTACGCTAAATTCGCAGGTTTAACGGCAGAGGAAGATCTGCACGAGCCGCTGTTTGCGAGCATCCGGAAGCGGCTTCCGTGGCTTCTGATCCTGCTTGCACTCGGACTGGTGGTTTCTACAGTCGTCGGCCTGTTCGAGACCGTTGTGCAGGAAATCGCTGTTGTGGTCTGCTTCCAGTCCCTGATTCTCGGAATGGCCGGAAACTCCGGAACGCAGACCCTGGCTGTCACGATTCGTGTTCTGATGGATGAACAGCTTACCGGAAAGGATAAACTTAAGTTTGTCTTAAAGGAGCTTCGGATCGGTCTTTGCAACGGCGGCATTTTGGGCCTGATCGGCTTTACCTTTGTCGGTCTTTACATCGTTCTTTTGAAGGGCTATCCGGCGGGACAGGCATTTGCCATTTCCGGCTGTGTCGGAGCGGCGCTGCTTCTCGCCACGATGATTTCGACTATGCTTGGCGCGCTTGTACCAATGCTTCTCCACAAGCTGAAGATTGACCCTGCGGTGGCCTCCGGTCCACTGATCACGACGTCGAACGACCTCGTGGCGGTTATCACCTATTACGGCCTTTGCTGGGTCTTCCTTCTCCAGGTTCTGCACCTCGGCGGCTGACCCCTGCTTCATGCCGGCAGCTCTGCCCGAGCGGGAGTCC
>DCGM01000066.1:686-13177 GCA_002315255.1 Lachnospiraceae bacterium UBA1778 | reverse complement strand
GGTAAGCAGCCTCTTCGTCCGTTCCGTAGAGGATGACCGGGAAACCGGTGCGGTTCTTATATTTCATAAGATACGGATCATCCGCGTTTAGAATCAATGCCTTCTCTTCCGGATTTCCGTCAAATCCGCGGGTGACCGTCAGCTTTTCTTTCGTGATTTCATCCTGCGTTCCGTAATATTCGATATGAGCGACGCCGATATTCGTAATAACCGCGCAGTCGAGATCGCAAAGCGCAGAAATCGTGCCGAGCTCGCCGCGGACGTTCATTCCCAGCTCCAGCACTGCCAGTTCAGCGTCTTCCGGAAGCTGGCAGAGCGTCAGCGGAAGCCCGAAGCGGTTATTATAGTTTTTTCCGGTTTTTTCTGTCGCAAATGAGCCTGAAAGCGCTGCCGCAATCATCTCGCGGGTAGTCGTCTTTCCGACAGAGCCGGTCACGCCGACCGCCTTTAGGGAAAGCTTCTTCCGCGCGCTTTTCGCGATTTCATGGAACGCTTTTTCCGTATCATCTACGAGAAGGAAGAAACGGTCATTCCCGAGATCGTTTTCCGACGCACTCTTTGGATGATTTCCGGAAGCATCTTCGGAATAATCATTGGAATGACTTTTCCGATACTCCTCATAATACTTCTCATCGGAAACAAGCGTGCCGCTGCATCCGTTCTCCAATGCATTGCCGATAAAAACGTGCCCGTCGTTCGTCGCGCCGATGATCGGAATATAGAGTGCATCCGCGCGGCCTTCACGCGAGTCCGTCACGA
The DNA here is from genome assembly GCA_002315255.1 of Lachnospiraceae bacterium UBA1778. Classification (GTDB taxonomy): domain Bacteria; phylum Bacillota; class Clostridia; order Lachnospirales; family Lachnospiraceae; genus UBA1267. The sequence goes on along the minus strand of DCGM01000066.1, from coordinate 12,418 downwards.
CAGAATCCACGAATACAGAAGGGTCTCCGCACAGGAGTCTTCCGCCCGTAACCGAAATCAGTTCCTCTAAAGACGTTCTTACCATCTTCTGCTCTCCTTTACTGAATAAAACGGAAATCCGTCACAGAAACCGCCTGAAGCCAGGCTTTTCCGATAATATCCTTCTTACGCACCGCGCCAATCGTGGAAGAACGGCTGTCCTCCGAGTTCGCCGGCGTGTCTCCCAGCACAAAATACTCGTCCTCCTTCAGGCGGATTCCTTCACGGGCAATGCCATCGGAGGTGATTTCGGAAAAATACGCCGAAATATCTAACAGCCTGCCGTTTATATAGACGAGACCGTTTTCAATCTTCACAAGTTCGCCCGGAAGGCCGATGACGCGCCGCACAAGCGTCGCTGTTCCGGTCTCTGTACCCGGGCGGTCAAAGGCGATGACGTCAAAACGCTTCGGCTCTTCGGCCACATAGGCAACCCGGGATACGAAAACCGTCGATTCGGCAGGAATCTCGGGCTCCATCGACTTACTGTTATGTGAAACGGCAAAAAAGCCGTAATTGGCCACAAAAAGCGCAAGCGCCACAACTAACGCAAACTCCGCGACGATTCCTGCCACGCGGCCAGCGGTATTCCCTTCTTCGTTCAGATAGATTCGATTCGCCATATCCCCACCATTTCATGTATAGGCCATTCACGCATGGTAAAATACCGCATGGTAAAATTCACATGGAAATATTCACGCATGGTAAATTCATGCATGGATGAAAGAAAAAGCGCCGCATCGCTGCAGCGCTTTCCTTTGATTACCGTACCAGCTCTTTGACCTTCGCAGCTTTGCCTGTTCTCTGTCTCAGATAGTTCAGTTTTGCACGACGGACTTTACCGAAGCGGATAACTTCGATCTTCTCTACCTTCGGAGAATGTAAAGGCCAAGTCTTTTCAACGCCGACACCGCTGGAGATCTTACGAACCGTAAATGTCTCGCGAACGCCGCCGTTCTGACGCTTCACAACAGTACCCTCGAAGATCTGAACACGCTCGCGGTTGCCTTCAACGATCTTCGCATGTACGCGGACGGTATCACCTACGTTGAACGCGTCCACAGAAGCCTTTAACTGTGCATCTTCAATCTTTTTAATGATCTCGTTCATATCGAAATCCTCCTTAGCTTAGATATTCTTACTACTTTCCTCCTACATGCCGCGACAAAATCGAGTACCGGTACAGCGGAATATCCGTATTTTCAACCATATGACTATAGCATAGGTTTATGCATAATGCAAGTGTTTTTCTTATTTCGTGCTCATTTCGATCAGCTTCTGCTTTAATTCGCCTTCCATCCGCTGGAGTTCGAGTTCTGCCGATGCGCGGGCTGCCTTGCCTTCGGTCTGGATCTTGCGGACGTCTTCGAGCGTCGCAATGAGCTGTTCGTTCGTCTTCTTTAAGGTTTCTAAATCCACAATGCCCCTCTCGTTCGCCTTTGCAGTTTCGATAGACGCCATATGAAGCGTCTGCGCATTCTGCTGTAAAAGCTCGTTCGTCGCCTGCGTGACAGCAGATTCTGCTGCGATCGCCTGCTGCGAATGCTGGATGCCGATCGCAATGACCATCTGGTTCTTCCAAAGCGGAATCGTATTGACGAGGACCGACTGTATCTTCTCTGCCATCTGCGTATCCGAATGCTGTAAAAGACGGATCTGCGGAGCCGTCTGCTGCGAGATCGTGCGGGTCAGGTTCAGGTCGTACAGCTTCTTCTCGAAGCGGTCGCACTGGTCTGCCAGGTCCTTCGCCTTCTGCGCGTCTTCGGTCTTTCCGCTCTTCGCTGCCGCTTCCTGCAGTTCCTTCAGTTCGCCTGCGCGTACTTCATCGAGGCGCTTTTTGCCGGCGAGGATGTACATCGTAATCTCCTTATAGGAGGTCAGGTTCATATCATACATCTTATCGAAGGTAGCGACGTCCTTTAACAATGCGACCTGGTGAGACTCGAGCTCATTGCAGATCTTCGTGATGTTCGTTTCCGCCTGATCATAGCGGGCCTGGATCATCTGAACCTTATTGGCAGCTTTCTTGAAGAGGCCTAAGAAGCCCTTCTTTTCCGTAGACTCGTCAAAGCCCTTTACCTGGGCGACGACGCCTGAAAGGAGGTTTCCGACTTCACCGATATCCTTCGTACGGACGCTGTTTAACGTCTGCGAAGAGAAATCCGCCATTTTTTTCTGGACGCCCGCGCCATAGTTGACGATGACTTCCGTGCTGTGAATGTCAATGGTCTCGGCATATTTGGCAATTTCAGCCTTCTCCGCTTCATTCAGCATCGAATCGTCCACATCAAACTTTAACGGCGTTGCTTCTACGACCTTCTCAACGGTTTCCACCGGATTATCGCCCAGATGGATCGTCGTTCCGTTATCATCCCCCAGATGAATCGTGTTTTCGTTGTCAGCCATGACTTTGTTCTCCTTTGATTATTATATATTTGGTAAACTAGGTTGCATACCTATCATGCACAATGTTCTGCCCGCCGCGTTTCAGCTTCTTCCTAATACTCTTACAGTCCGCCGGGCAATTTCTGCTCCTGCTTAAAGTCCTTCCGCCGGCGTTTACTGCTCCTGCTTAAAGTCCTTCTCGACGAGGTTGTCGCGCTGAAGCATCGAGTTCAGAACAGAAATATCCGTGGAAACATCAATCGCGTGGCTCATAAAGAGCTGGTCGAGCATCTGGCGGAAGGCGAAGTTGATCTTATCGATCGTATTCTCAATCTCGAACTCCGTATTGATCATCTGCTCCGTCTTTACGGTCTCTTTTTCAATCGACATATACGATTCGAGAAGCTTCCACGTAGTCGGCAGGTAATAGTTCATCAGCTTCCGAAGCTCAAACGCCTTATCCGGCTGATGCTTAAGTTCCTTAAGGATTCTGGCGATCGTGTCCTCGAGAATCTGAAGTTTTTCCGAGATGACTTCGCCCGGAAGCTCGTCATTCGCATAATGGATTTTCGCGATATAATCCTCACCCTGACGGACGATTTCAATGCCCTCTTTCGAGAGGCCGCTGTCGATCAGTTCCCGGTTCTTCTCTTCTGTCTCCTGAATCTGCTCCTCCTGGCTCCGCTTCGCTTCGAGATAATGTCCGTACGTCTCGTCCGAAACGATCAGACTCTTTCCGTCCTCCGTGATATGTCCCTGCGTGAACATCCGGTCATTGATCATCTGACGGACATCCTTCGTGACATATTTCATCGACTTTCCGGTAAGGTCCGCAAGCTGCTGGAACTCAATGACCGTCTTATTTCCGAGGCTTTTCACATAGTCCTTAAACCGGTCGATCCGGCTCTGGTCCTTTGAGCCGCTGACGCCGATCGGGATGCCGGCCGCGACGAGAAGCCCTGCAATGATCGCCGAGAAGAAAAAGCCGGTCGAAATCGCGCCGATTCCGATAACCGCTCCTGCGCCGACCAAGGTGAAGCCCATAACAGCTTTCATCACGGCGCCGGCCTTCTCATTGTCCACTTTCTTATAAAGGACCTGCTTTTTCTGGACGCTCTTCTGAAGGACCTTCCGGCGCGCTTCCGCCGCCGACTGGTCGAGATGCGAGGTAGGCGTTCTTCCGTACATGCTGGAAGGCGTTCCGCCGGACGGATTTACCGTTCCGTTCATAAAGCGGGAGGCCCCGTTAATCGCGCCATTGACAGAATCCGCTGCCCGGTTAATGGCTTTATTGACACTGCCGGTCGCATTGTCAATCACACGGTTCAGGCCGTCTGTCGCATTATTAATCTGATTTTGGATTCTGTCAAAGTCGATCTGGCTCATAATTCCTTTACTCCAATGCGTTTAAGCGCTCCTCGATCGAAGCGAGCATCTGTAAATACTTTTCCTTCTTTTCTTTTTCTTCCTGAATCTTCTGTTCCGGCGCGCGGCTTAAGAAGTTCTCGTTCGAAAGCATTCCTTCGGACCGCTGAAGCTCGCCCTGAAGGCGGTTCTTTTCGCGGTTCAGACGTTCTTTTTCCTTCTCGATGTCGATCAGATCGGACAGCGGCATATAGATGACGCAGTCGGCCGTAACAGCGGAGACTGCCTGCTGGTCGATACCGGTCTTATCGGTCTGGATAATAACCTCTGATGCGAAGCCGAGCGTCGCGAAGAAGTTCCGTGAAGTTTCGAAGATGCGGCGGTTTTCCGCATTCTCGGAAACGACGAATACCTTCGCCTTCTTCGACGGTGCGACATTCATTTCGGTACGGACCGAACGGATCGCGCGGACCGCATCCTTGATCGTCTCAACCGCCTTCTCGTCCTCTGCAAAGTTAAACTCTTCCGTGTAAACCGGCCATGCGGAGGTCATCAGCGTCTCTTCCTTATCCTGGAGATTCGTGAAGATCTCTTCTGTGACGAACGGGATATACGGATGAAGGAGTTTCAAGATATCCGTCAGCACGTGGTTCAGCGTCCACATCGCTGCGCTCTTCGTTTCGTCCGCATCATTGTAAAGACGCGGCTTCACCATTTCAATGTACCAGTCGCAGAACTCGTCCCATGCGAAGTCGTAGACCTTCTGAAGCGCAATGCCGAGCTCGAAGCGCTCCATGTTCTCGGTCACGTCGCGAGCCGTCTCATTGGCACGGGAAAGGATCCACTTGTCAGCCTGCGTCAGGTTCGAAGGCATCGCCTCCGGCACCGGGCATTTCTCCATGTTCATCATGATGAAGCGGGAAGCGTTCCAAATCTTATTTGCGAAGTTCCGGGAAGCTTCGACACGCTCGATGTAGAAGCGCATGTCATTGCCGGGCGCATTTCCGGTTAAAAGCATCATGCGGAGCGCGTCTGCGCCGTACTGCTCGATGATTTCCAGCGGATCAATGCCGTTTCCTAAGGATTTACTCATCTTCCGTCCCTGTGAATCACGCACGAGGCCGTGGATGTAAACCGTATCGAACGGGATGTTTCCGGTATAAGCGAGTCCGGAGAAGATCATCCGGCTCACCCAGAAGCCGATGATGTCGTAACCGGTCACCAATGTATTCGTCGGGTAGAAATATTTATATTCCGGTGTTTCCTTCGGCCAGCCGAGCGTCGAGAACGGCCAGAGTGCGGAGGAGAACCAGGTGTCTAAGGTGTCCGGATCCTGCGTAAGATGCGTGCTTCCGCACTTCGGGCAGCATTTAGGTGCATCTTTACCGACGATCGTCTCGCCGCATTCGTCACAGTACCAGGCCGGAATCTGATGGCCCCACCAGAGTTGGCGCGAGATGCACCAGTCACGGGTGTTGTTCATCCAGTTAAGATACGTCTTCGTGAAGCGCTCCGGCACGAAGCGGATTCTTCCGTCTTCGACTGCCTGGATCGCCGGCTTCGCGAGCGGAACCATCTTCACAAACCACTGCTTCGAAACCATCGGCTCGATGACGCGTTTGCAGCGGTAGCAGGTGCCGACCTCATGCTTTAACGGTTCGACATATTTCAATGCGCCGATCGCTTCGAGGTCCTCGAGGATCGCTTTCCGCGCTTCCAGTTCCGTCATGCCGGCATATTTGCCGCAATCAAGGACGGTCGGTTCGCCTTCGGCCGCTTTTCCGGAATGAAGGTATTCTTCCTGCGCGTCGTGGTCTTCTTTTCCGGTCATCTTTCCGTCATAGGTCAGGATGCGGACACGCTCCAGATTATGGCGGTTTCCGACTTCGAAGTCATTCGGGTCATGCGCCGGCGTAATCTTTACGACGCCGGTTCCCTTTTCCATATCCGCATGCTCGTCGCAGACGATCGGGATTTCTTTGTTCAGAATCGGAAGGATCACGTGGCAGCCATGAAGGTGTGCGTAACGCGGGTCTTCCGGGTTGACAGCGACTGCCGTATCACCGAGCATCGTTTCCGGACGCGTCGTCGCAAGCTCCAGCTTTTCGCCGGTTTCCTTGACCGGATATAAAAGATGATAGAAATTACCGTCTTTCTCTTCGTATTCCACTTCGGCGTCCGAGATGGAGGTGTTACAGTAGGTACACCAGTTGACCATCCGGTTTCCGCGGTAGATGAGGCCCTGATTGTAAAGGTTACAGAAGACTTCCTTCACAGCCTCCGAGCAGCCCTCGTCCATCGTGAAGCGTTCGCGCTCCCAGTCACAGGAGGAGCCGAGTTTCCGTAACTGCTGGTCAATGCGTCCGCCGTACTCTTCTTTCCACGCCCATGTGCGCTCTAAGAACTTTTCGCGGCCGATCATTTCCTTCGTCAGGCCTTCCTTACGCATCGTTTCCACGACTCTCGCTTCGGTCGCGATCGACGCATGGTCCGTGCCCGGCTGCCATAATGTTTCATATCCCTGCATCCGTTTGAAGCGGATCAGGATGTCCTGCAATGCATTGTCCATCGCATGTCCCATGTGGAGCTGGCCGGTAATGTTCGGCGGCGGCATCACGATGGAATATGCTTTCTTTTCAGGATTCACTTTTGCGTGAAAATAGCCCTGGCTTTCCCATTTTTCATAAAGGCGCGGCTCGATCTCACGCGGGTCATAGGTTTTCGTTAATTCTTTCATGTCATTCCCTCATTGTCTGTATAATTGTAGCACCGGATAAGGGGAGGATAAAGCGCGAGGCCGCCAAAATAACGGCTGCTATTTCAGTTTCATCACTCCAACATCTTACGGTACTTTTCTTTCTCTGCATCCGCAAAAGCGCAAAGCTCTTCGCGCGCTTTCTCGGGATCATGTAAAAAACACTCCATGACAGGGTTCTCTTGAGCCCGCTGTTCGGCTACCGCAACCTTCGTCTGGAAGCTGCGCTCCCAACGGCGCATCGTTTCTGACGGAATACGGTTCGCATAGCAGTCCGGGAACGCGATATCGGAAAGATTGCAGACTTCATACATCTTCTTCAATATTTCCATCGATCGGGTCTCTTCATAGACCATCACCAGACATTCGTATGCTTTGTCGAATTCACCGAGACATCCATAGCAATCCGCCATGGAGTTGAGTACACTGACGTAGAAATCCTGCGTGATCCGTGCATCGCCCTGCCGGTCTTTTAACGACCGGAAAGCGCGAAGCGCGCTCCTGTAACGCTCCTGGAAAACCAATGCGTCGCCGCGGTCTTTCGTTTTCTCAGGTCCGTTTCTCCGCCGTCTCATGGCCAGACGGGCTCGGAACTCTTCCATCTCCTCCGGACGGTAGAAACCGTTCTCCGAAAGAAGCATATAAAGAGTATTGTCTTCATCCGATTCCGAATGGCAGAAACGCCGGATTTTCTCCGCAGTCTCCTTCATTTCAAGCTCTTCCTCGAGGAAGCGTAAGAGGCGCTCGTCGAAGAAGCCGTCCGGCAAAAGGGCGACGTTGTGGTAGATATAATAGCACAGTTCTTCGGCGGAGCGGATCCGAAGATCCAGGTCCTCCACCACATACGGATGCTGTGCTTCTTTTCCACATAACAGCAGTCTTCCCACAATTACTCCTCTTTACCGATACGGAATGAACGGTTCACCACCACATCGCTTGCGGGATAAAAATCACCGAAGCCTTTGTCTGTGACAGTGACCGAAAAAATCTCCTCGCTAATAAATTTCGCGGACAGGTGATAACGGTTTTCGCGCCTTCCGAGCTTTTTAAACTCATCTAACGGCACAATGATCTCGCCGTCCGTCTTATCATTGAGACGCCGGACCGTAAAGCGGACCGCGTCTTCCTCATCGACGATAAAATCAATCTCTGTATGGACGTCGAACCAGTTCTCGCCGCCCGCCGCCACGCAGAGATTCTGCCGGTTCGAGCCGCGCATCACGGATAAACAGATGTCGACGTCGATGTGCCCTTTACACATAAAGCGGAACGGATACGCGGAGACCGGATTCAGCCGGTCGGCAGCCGCATAGGCCGCACCCTTCGCGAACAGATTTTCAATGTAGAACACCCGCCGCCGCTGGCAAAGAAGCTTTATAAAGCTCGGTCCCCATTCCTGGCATTTTTCCATGCCGTTTCCGGAGAGATAAACCGATGAAACTACTTTTTTTGAGAGCATCCGGTCGATGCAGCTCGTCATGATATTGTCTGCAAGCCGCTGTCCTGACGAGGAAGAAAGGATCGCCGGCGAGAAGCCGTCCTCGAGGAAGCTGCACTTCGCGCGCGCCACATTGGGCGTCATGCCGCGAAGCGTCTCCATCTCATAATAGTGGAGACCGTTTGCGGAAAGGTCATAAAGAACGGAAAGATTCGTCCAGAGCTCCCGTTTCTGGGAGATGGCGAAATAGAGAAAGCTTTCCGTATGGCTGATCACATGGACCGTCCCCTCGGGAAGGCCGAGGCGCTTCGTGCTCGCATTAAGCGCGTCAATTACCCGCGGCTCCGGTTCCTGAAGCGTGAAGACGATCGAGGCGATCTCGTTCGTCCCGCGGCTCTTTAAAAGGCCGCTTAACGATTCCCGGATAAAATAATAGAGAAGGTCCTCCGCCGAATAGCGCTTTCCTTCCAGCGTGGAGAAGCCGTTCATTTCGACGATTTTTAACAGCTTGTCGACGACGGCGCCGCTGCCCATCAATGCGGCTTCGTACGCCTGCGCACCGACGAACCATTGGTCAGCGCCTTTCTTTTTACAGATAGAATTATGGAGAATATACGGATTTTCATTATCGGAAAAAGCAAAGTCCTCCGGCTCTGCTTCCCCATCACGGAAGCAGGAAATCCGGCAGAAATCTTTGCAAAGATCATATCCGATTATCAGCCCGTTCTTTTCCATAAACTATCCCTTTTACTTCAGCGCGTTTTTTACGCGCATCGTTTCTGCGCCTTTTCCGCGCGTAACTTTTTAGTCTTTCCAGTTCCCGCCGAAAACGGAATCGATCAGCGCTTTCTTCTTTAAGAAGGCGCTCATTTCAGAGGCGGTATCATGGAGATCATACTCCCGGCATTTCCGACTGAGCCGGTTCAATGCGTCATACTGGGAGCCCCGGCGCACCGCCGCATCCATCGACGTGAGCGTCACGCTCTTCAGTTCCTTCTGGCTGCCGTCCGGATAGAACATCGTCGCAGTCACTTCTGCGCCTTCATCCTTAAACAGCACCAGCGATTTCGTAAAGACACCGGGGACCGGCATCTGCATTTCTTTTTTATACTCTTTTCCGTCCGGCGTCATGCGGATGTTCAGGAGCGCGTGCTTCGCAGAAGGATCGCGGAATTCGACAAAAACACAGCCCTCCAGCTCTGCCGGGAACTTGACCGCATTCGCGAGCTTCGTCATACAGCCGAGCACCACATTCCGTTCGACCGCGATTCCGAGCAATTCTTCGGCCACCCGTTTTTCCTGCTCCTCTAAAGAATCCGCATGCGCGGAGAGATCGAGGAGGCACGCATAGATGCAAATATCGGGAAGCGTCGCCGCTTCTTTCTTTAAAAGTTCCGAAACGCTCTCCGGGAGCTTCTTTCCGAAGCGGAAATACCGGAAACTCCGATAGACGATATAGGCGCGGTTTAACTCCGCATCCTGCTCCTTCGTCGGGAGTGTAGAATACCAGCCGAATACCCGGTCGGTGTCCGTATCATTGTCGACATAAAGGCTGACCTTCATCGTCCGCGCATACAGTCCGCCGTTCGGAAGATTCGTCTTATGAAGCGTGTTCGAAAGCGCCGTCATTTCGCTCGAAAGACCGACAAACATGCATGCTAAAAAGGCAAGCATCTCATCCGAAGCATCGTTACGAAGATAATATCCGTAACAGATTCCGGAAAGAAGAAGCGCTTCCTCCTGCGTCGGATGGTCATAATAGCGGATCAGGTTGACGAGGTCGTCTTTCGCAAGCCCCGGATCCCCGTAATCGCGGAGCAGGCGCATCGTCTCGAGACAATGCCCGCATCCGATCAGCACATGGCAGAGATCTTTCCGGCTTTCTTTCGAAATCAGCCCGGCATCGACCGCAGAAAAGACTTCAGCCCAGTCGGTGCCCTTCATCGGATTCTCCAATGCGAAACCGATCAGCGCCTCGTAGAACCGCGCCTTGATAAACGGAGTCAGCGGCTTTTCCTTTAACAGCGCCATCAGTTCTAAGAACACCTGGCTGTTCCGCGCGTCCTTCGCAATCTCTTCATCCGCAATGCGGACACGCTCTGCGAGCGACTCGGACGGGCGTTTCCGGATCTCTTCTTCAAGTTCCGGATGGAAGCATGCACGGTTCCGCTTAAGATTCGGATCATAGAAGCGGACGCCGTTTTCATCGACACAGGCGATCACTGCATTGTCGGTTTCGACCGGAATCAGCGCTTCAAAATGGCGGACCGGGAAATGGTCGACGCGGTTCAGCTCCGGATAATAGACGGCGAGCGACGCGACGTTCTCTTCGGAAGTCCGCACCTGATAAAGACTGAACAGGCGGCGGACCAGGCGGACGTTATCGCTGTGGTCGTCGAACGATTCGAGTAAATAATTGAACGCCGGAAGATAATTAAGGTCATAATCCTCGGCCTTCAGGCGGTCAAATGCGAATGCGCGGATTTTCTCTTCATAAAGCTCGAAGATGCCCGGGTCATTCCGATAAAATTCCAGGACATTTTCAAAGAGGAAATTCCGTTCTTCCTCCGGAACACCATTGAAGCCATAGTATCGGACAACCATTTCCGGAAGCTTATCAGTAAAATCTTCCGGCCGCGATTTCAGATAAAAGCTGCAAAGGTTCGGCACGGTCATATTCCGCTCGACCGCCGCACGATACCACTTAAAGTAAAGCGGTCCAATGCAGTTCTGCTGGATATAGACATTGACGAGCGACTGAAGGAACGGGTCTGATCCGTACTTCCGCCAGCCGAGTTTTAAAACCTGAAGATAAAGCGCTTTCTGGCGGCTGTCCTTCAATTCATGCGACAGGACCTCGAATACGCGCTGCTCTGTCAGGATTTCGTGGCGCATGCCGTAAACCAGCACGAGAAGCTCATACTCAGTGAGCAAGGTGATAACCGGCTTTTCCTGCGCCCAAAGATAGGCGGTCCGTTGGAAGCAGAGCGCATTCTTAAAGCCCTTCAGGTAATTAAGACGTAAGAAATCAATCGCCTTCCGGTGCATCTGATAGTCCGGATTCGTAAGAAATTCCGCCAATATGAGCAGGTTCGTAAACGTGCCCTCGAGATAAAAGCGGTGAATCAGGCGGCGTGCGCCGTCGAGACGTTCATTGTCATTTGAAAGAAGCGCGGAAAGATAAAGGAATACTGCGTAGCAGTCCTTCTTTTCATTTCGGTCGCGCTGGACGGTGTTCGAAACAGAATTAAGACATTCAGCCGCTTCGTTCGGATTTCCGGCCTTCAGATAAGCAAATGCAGCCAGGAAGACCGTGAGCGGGTTTTCAGGCGCATCCTGAAGAAGAAGCGACAGATCACGGAAGAATTCCGGATTCTCCGGGTCTCCGCTCGCGAGAAGCCGGTTATAGTGAAGATAAAGCGTATACGCGCGGCATTCGATCTCTTTCGCGCGCGCCCGGTCGGTAAAGACTACCTTTGGAAGACTGCGCAGCTGGTCGCCCAATGAAATCGCGGGCTTCGCATTCGCTGTGGCTGCAGCTTTCACCTTCTCTAAAGGCTTTTTCCGAAGTCCGGCCGCATAGATGAACTCGCTCATTCCGAAGTCTTCAGACTTTCCGGAAAGATAAGCCTTATAAAGACCTACGTAGCTGATTTCCCGCATGAACGGAAGGCGGCGGAAGTCTTCATTGCCGAAAAGCGAGACGGCTTCCTTCGGATGCGCGTCCGCAAAATCCGCGAAATCTTCCGC
>DCGM01000066.1:0-655 GCA_002315255.1 Lachnospiraceae bacterium UBA1778 | reverse complement strand
GTCAGAATCCGGATGTCCTGTAATGCTTCTTCTTCAAAGCCGACTGTAAAATCGTAAGGAAGCGCACGTTCTCCGCCGTTATAAAGGATGCGGATTTCGCCGCTGATGCGTTCATAAAGGTCTGCGCCGAAGGTATTGATGTAGACGCTGAGCTTTCCGAACCGTCCGACAGAAAGCGGCTGGGAAACAGCGATCCGGGAGTCGTCGGCATAGAAAAAGAGACGCATCGGAACGCCATTCTTCGATATGATGTTCACATCGATCTCGTGGCGTTTCCCCGCACCCAGCGTGCCTGTGAGTTTTTCGGTATCCAGCTCGATGTCCGGCGCAATGTACTCGACATTCCCCTTCGTGAGCTGAAGCAGCCTGCTTCTCATTCCAACCCCTTACTAAACCACTTGGAAATAGACCCCAAATGATTTATTTATCCCCGTAAATAATGAAGTCCTGTGACTTTATCAACCATGTGACCGGTTTAACCATGTGACTAATCAAACCATATGACTAATCAAACCATGTGACTAGTTAAGCCATGTGATCAACCCGTAAACAAATACTGCCGCTAACAGGAAAAAGATGACAATGCATGCGATATGCCCGCGTTTCTCGGCATAATGGCGGATCTTATCCTTATCCCGAAATCCGGCAACTGAAA
>DCGM01000038.1 GCA_002315255.1 Lachnospiraceae bacterium UBA1778 | reverse complement strand
TTCAACGGCGAGTGCTGCGAAGTCGGTATGTATCTCGCAATGAGCCGCGCGGCTTTCCGTGAGGGTCTCGCAGAGATCGGCATGTACTATGAGAAGGCTGCTTTTGAAGAGGCAGAGCATGCAGCGAAGTTTGCTGAGCTTTTAGGTGAAGTCGTTTCTGATTCTACGAAACAGAACCTGACTGTCCGTGTCGAAGCTGAAAACGGCGCAACCGCTGGTAAGCTGGATCTCGCAAAACGTGCGAAAGCTTTAAACCTTGACGCGATCCATGACACCGTTCATGAAATGGCGAAGGATGAAGCTCGCCACGGCAAAGCTTTCAAGGGCTTCTTAGACCGTTATTTCAAATAATCGAATCTGATTAAAAGGAATAGATTAAAGGCTTGGCAGCGTGCTGCCAAGCCTTTTTCATAGGCGCGTTTAAGTTGACGAAATCCTTAAAAAATATTATAATAAACTATCTATGAAAATAGGAGTACTATGAGGTGAAAAAGGGATTGTCAAAGAATTCAGTTTTAAAACTTGTTCAGACCGGCGTCCTTACCGGAATCATTATTCTGATGGCCTTTACACCTATCGGCTATATTCCGATCGGCCTTTTTAAAATTGCATTAATCACGATTCCGGTTGTGGTCGGTGCGATGACCGTCGGCCCTCTTTGCGGCCTGTTTTTAGGCTTCGTATTCGGTATGACGAGTTTTTTACAGTGCTTCGGTCTCGATGCGTTTGGAACAGCGCTTTCCGGAATCAGTCCTTTTTTGACCTTCATCATGTGCGTCCCGACGCGCATGCTGATGGGATGGCTTTGCGGAGTTCTGTTCCGGCTCTTTAAGAAGCTTGACAAACATAACCTCATCTGTTATGCGGCGGGCGGCATCTGCGGCGCACTGTTAAATACGATTTTCTTTATGGGGGCGATGGTCCTCTGTTTCTGGAATACCGATTACATTCAGGGGATTGCGTCGTCGAACCATGCAGTCACCGTCCTCGCTTTTATCGTCGTAATGGTCGGGTTGAACGGTGTCATTGAAATGCTGGCATGCGGAATCCTCGGCGGCGGCATCTCGAAGATTTTGAACCGCGTCATCAAACAGACGACAGACGGCGAATATGTTTAAGGGGGCTTTCCTTGGCAAACGAAATCATTATCGGGTCTGATGAAGTAAAAGACTGGGAAACCTTGATGTTTCTCTATTCATCGGCGCTTAAAAAGATGAATACGAAGATCGAGATTCTGCGCGAAGAATTTATCGCGGTGCAGAATTATAATCCGATCGAGCATATTACGAGCCGCTTAAAAACGCCGCAGTCTATCATGCGGAAGCTGAAACGCGAAGGGCACGAGCCGAATCTTCAGTCGATGCAGACGTATCTCAATGATATCGCGGGCGTGCGCATTGTCTGCTCGTTCACATCGGATATCTATAAAGTGGCGGACATGATCAGTGATCAGAACGACATCAAAGTTTTGATTATCAAAGATTATATCGAGAACCCGAAGCCGAACGGCTATAAGAGCTATCATATGATCGTCACGATTCCGATTTACCTCTCGGGCGGTCCGGTGGAGACGAAGGTCGAAATCCAGATACGCACGATTGCGATGGATTTCTGGGCGTCGCTCGAGCATAAGATTTACTATAAATTTGAAGGCAATGCTCCCGACTATATTAAAGACGAGCTTTCCGAATGCGCGAAGATGATCAATGCGCTCGACGAACGGATGCTTTCATTGAATGAAGCTGTCAAGAAGCTCGATGGAAAAGGGCAGGAAATATAAACAGAATAACAGGTGGAGATATGATGAATTCTAATCTGAATCCGAAAATCGGTTCTGTCGAAGTGGCAGATGAAGTATTCTTAACGATTGCCGGCTTAGCCGCAACCGAAGTGAAAGGCGTTTATGCATTGGGACGGAAGCTGACGCATGATATGGTTCCTGTCGCCGGCATCAAAACGCTTTCCAAATGCATTAAAATCGTTTCAGAAAAGGACGAAAGCGCCATTTCGATCAAAGTCGCATTGACAGTCGACGGCAGCGTCGCGCTTCCGAAGATTTCCGAAGATGTGTCGAGCCGTGTCAAGTCCGCAATCGAAGCGATGACGGGCATGAAAGTAGTAAAAACAGACATTCAGATAGTGGGGGTGGCAGAATGAGCATGAAACGGAAAACGCTTCGCGATCTTTCAATGAAGCTTCTTTACCAATATAATTTTTATCCGAATCCCGACCTCGACAAGCAGGTTTTCCTCTTTTTAGAGCAGCAGGAGGAGATTTCCCCGGAAGACCGCGAATTTGTCAAAAAGCGGATGACCGATATCTTTTCGCATGTGGATGAGATTGACCGTCAGATCGAAGCGAAAGCGGACGGCTGGAAGGTCAGCCGTATGAGCAAAGTCGATCTTTCGATTATCCGCCTCGCGATCTATGAAATCCAGAATGATCCGGAAGTTCCGGAGTCTGTCGCGATCAATGAAGCGGTCGAAATCGCGAAGGATTACGGCGGAGACGATTCCCCGAAGTTTATTAACGGCGTCTTAGCGAAATTTGCGGAGAAGAAAGCCTGATGAAACAGGCGCCTAAACGGAATCTAATAGGGAAAACATGAATTCAGTCTATACAGTCGGACAATTGAACCATTACATCAAAAATATGTTTTCTCAGGATTTTCTTCTGGGGAAAGTAAAGGTGTCCGGCGAGATTTCGAACCTGAAGGATCACCCGAGCGGCCATATCTATTTTTCACTGAAGGATAAGGATTCAGTCATTGCCTGCGTCATGTTTGCAGGGATGCGCCGCGGTCTGAAATGCCGCTTAAGCGAAGGGTTGAAAGTCCTGATTTCAGGTTCGGTCGAAGTGTATGAAGCGGGCGGAAAATACCAGCTTTATGCGCATGAAATCGAAGAACAGGGTCAGGGCGATCTTTACCAGAAGTTTATCGAACTGAAAAAGCGTCTGGAAGAGATGGGAATGTTCGATGCCTCCTATAAAAAGCCGATTCCGAAATATGCGCGCACAATCGGCATCGTGACAGCCTCGAGCGGCGCAGCCTTACAGGATATCCTCCAGATTTCCGAACGCCGGAACCCGTATGTGCGCCTCATTCTTTCGCCGGCGCTTGTGCAGGGCGATGGCGCGCCGGAGAGCATAGTCCGCGCGATCGAACGGCTGGACCGGATACACCCCGATATTATGATTGTAGGGCGCGGCGGCGGTTCGCTTGAAGATTTATGGGCGTTCAATGACGAACGCGTCGCAAGGGCTATTTTTGACGCTGACACGCCGGTGATTTCAGCTGTCGGTCATGAGATTGATTTTACGATCGCTGATTTTGTTTCAGACCTTCGTGCGCCGACGCCTTCAGCAGCTGCGGAGCTTGCGGTTTTTGATTACCATTCGCTTGCAGAGAAATTGACGCAATACGCGGACCGGATGGAGAACTCGGTTTCGCTTCATATTTTTGACTTACGCGCGAAACTGGAAAAAGCGAGGCTAAAACTTAAGTTTAACCATCCGTCAGTCCAGCTTTTACGGAACCGGGAAAGGCTTTCTCTATTATCGGAAAAACTGACAGCAGCTGTTTTCCGGCTCGAAGAAAAGCGGGAACAGAAGCTGAAACTCTTGTCCGGGAAACTCGACGGTCTTTCGCCGCTTCGGAAACTGAAAGGCGGCTTCGGTTATATTTCATCGAACGGAAAAGCAGTTTCTGATGTGAAAGCGCTGAAACCCGGCGATGAGATAAAGATCCGGATGGAAAGCGGCGAAGTTAAAGCCGAAGTAAATGAGGTCATCTGTTAAAACTGAACCGGTAAAAAACGGATTAATTCCAGGAGATATAGAATTAGTTTTTATCGAGATAATAATGGAGAAAACGATGGGACTTAACGATCAGGATTATAAAGAGATTCCAGACGACAAAGATATTCAAAAAACGGAGCCGATCCTTCGCCAGGATGATTTTCCGGATTATGGGAAAATGACGGTAGAAGAACAGTTAGCATTTATCGAATCGCTTGTCAGCACATTGGAAAAGGACGATCTTCCGCTTGACGCAGCCTTAAAGGCATTCGAGCAGGGAATCCGCCTGATCCGACAGACGGACGAACAGCTGACCGAAGCGAAAACGCGGCTGGAAACGCTGACAGAGAGCGGAGACTTGATTTGAGGGCATAAAATGACATTTGAGGAAGAACTGAAGCTTCGGACAGAAGAGGCGGACGAAATTATAAAATATTATCTCCCACAGGAGGAAGGGCTCCATAAGACGCTTTTACAGGCGGTCAATTATGGTGTGTCCTCCGGCGGAAAACGGCTTCGCCCGATCCTTATGAACGAAACCTTTAAACTGTTTGACGGAAAGAGCCGCGTGATTGAGCCGTTTATGGCAGGCATTGAATATATTCATGCGAGCTCATTGATTCATGACGATCTTCCCTGCATGGACAATGATGAATACCGCCGCGGAAAGAAATCGACCTGGGCGGTTTACGGGGAAGCGATGGGCACGCTCGCGGGCGATGCTCTTCTCATGTATGCGTTGGAAACGGCTGCGAAGGGGCTTTCGGAAAATACGAGCAGCCCTGCCAATGTGGCGCAGGCAATGGGCGTTTTAGCACAAAAAGCCGGCATTTCCGGCATGATCGGCGGTCAGTCAGTTGATGTCGAGCTTACCGGAAAAGAATTGACGGGAGATGTTCTCCGTTTTATCTATGAGTTAAAGACCGGAGCGCTGTTAGAGGCGGCGATGATGTGCGGCGCGATTTTAGCGGACGCATCGGCAGAGGATGTCCAAACGTGCGAAAAGATCGCGCGTCTCGTAGGGCTGGCTTTCCAGATCCGTGACGATATTCTGGATGTCACATCCACTCAGGAAGCGCTTGGCCGGCCGGTCGGTTCCGATGAAAAGAATCAGAAGACGACTTTCGTCTCTTTATATGGCTTAGAACGGGCAGAGCAGGCCGTCGAAGCCTTTTCGAACGAAGCAATCACGAAACTGCATCAATTGACGGGAGAAAACAGATTCTTGGAGAGCCTTTTGCTTTCCTTGATAAAGCGTGAAAAATAATGCTTGAGAGAGTACCTTCAGCCGAAGAGATCCGTGCGATGAATAAGGACGAGCTCCGTTCATTGGCACAAGAGATCCGGCAGTTTATCATTGAAAAAACTTCTGTAAAAGGCGGGCATCTCGCTTCTAATCTGGGCGCGGTCGAACTGACTCTCGCCCTTTTTTCAGTATTCGATTTTCCGCATGACCGCGTCATTTTCGATGTCGGACACCAGTCCTATACGTATAAGATTTTATCTGGGCGGAAAGATGGTTTCGACCATCTTCGGGATCTGAACGGGATTTCAGGCTTTCCGAAACGGAAAGAATCGCCGTATGATTCTTTTGATACAGGCCATTCTTCCACGTCGGTCTCTGCCGGTCTCGGAATGGTCATGGCGCGTGACCTTCAGAAAGATGATTATCATGTGATTTCAGTCATTGGAGACGGCTCCTTTACCGGCGGTGAAGTCTTTGAAGCGCTTAATAATGCTGCCGCGCTAAAATCAAACTACATTATCCTTTTAAACGACAATGAGATGTCGATTTCCAGGAATGTAGGCGGCTTAAACCGCTATCTTACTAATCTACGCGCCGGCAAAGGGTATAACCGCTTAAAGGATATCGTAAAACAAGCGTTCCGAAAGCTTCCAGGCCTCATCAAAGGGATTTCGAATTTTAAAGACAGTATTAAAGAGATCCTGATGCCACGCGGTATGTTTTTTGAAAATATCGGCATCAAATATTTCGGTCCGGTAGACGGTCATAATATTCCGGAAATGCAGCGAATCCTCCAAAAAGCGAAGGATTTGAACCGCTGCGTCCTCATTCATGTGAAGACCATGAAGGGAAAAGGATACGAGCCCTCTGAGAAAAAGCCGGAATGGTTCCATGGCGTGAACGCGTTTGATATCGCGACCGGGCTTCCGCTAAAAGCTGCAGACGGCCGTTCGTATTCAGCTGTTTTCGGAAACTTTATCGACAATGCGGCGCTCACCCATCCGAAAATCGTCGCGATTACAGCTGCCATGACCGAGAATGTCGGATTAACCGATTTCGCGGCTCATTTCCCGGAGCGCTTTTTCGATGTCGGAATTGCAGAAGGACATGCAGTCACGTTTGCGGCCGGATTAGCCACATCCGGACTACATCCGTATTTTGCAGTCTTTTCTTCGTTTTTACAGCGCGGTTATGATCAGATTGTGCATGATGTCTGCATGCAGGATCTTCCTGTCACGTTCTGCATTGACCGGGCGGGAATCGTCGGAAGAGATGGTGAAACGCATCAGGGCGCTTTTGATTTAGCTTATCTTTCCGGCATTCCGAATATGACCGTGATGGCTCCGCGCGATGCGCTGGAAATGGAAGAAATGCTTTCGTTTACACTGGATTTTAACCGTCCGAGTGCTGTCCGTTATCCGCGTGGAAAGGCGAAAGAGCGGCTTGATAAGGTCCGTCCGCAGCCGATCGTTTATGGTGAAGCGGAACTGATCGAGAGAGGCTCGAAGATTGCGGTGCTTTCGTTTGGCGACCGGTTCAATGATGCATTAGAAACGGTAGAACGGTTAAAGCAGCGCGGCTATCGCCCTTCATTCGTTAATATGCGGTTTGCGAAACCGTGGGATGAGAAGCTGGTCGACGAACTGTCAAACGATACTGAGTTATTCATCACGATGGAAGACGGCGCGATTTTCGGCGGAATCGGCGAAAAGATCAGCGCGCATCTTTCTGAAAAAGGCTATCACGGAACTGTCCGGAATATCGGAATCCCGGACCGCTTTGTACCGCAGGGGAATCCGGATGAGCTCTATCATCTTTTAAAGATGGACGCTGACGGCGTGATGGAAATTATCGAGAATGACCTGGTGCAGATAAAAGCTTAATCGGAAGGCTATAAAACTTTTAGCTAGGCTTGCCGTTGGCTGATAGTTGATTATATTAGCTTTTTTTGTCGCAAAAGATCGATTTTTTTGTTATTTGAAAGGAACTGGGTTTTGAAAGAAAGACTGGATGTTTTACTCTTTAATTCCGGACTGGCGCCTTCCCGTGAGCGTGCGAAAGCATTGATTATGGAAGGGCTCGTTTATGTGAACGGGCAGAAGGAAGACAAGCCGGGAACTCAGTTTGATTTATACGCGCCGATCGAAGTGCGCGGAAACAACCTGCCTTACGTCAGCCGCGGCGGGCTTAAACTGGAAAAAGCGTTGCATGAATTCCCCATTTCTCTGGAGGGGAAAATCTGCATGGATGTCGGTGCCTCGACAGGCGGTTTTACCGACTGCATGCTTCAAAACGGCGCTTCGAAGGTTTATGCGGTCGATGTAGGCTATGGCCAGCTGCATTGGAAACTCCGGAATGATCCGCGTGTCGTTAACTTGGAAAAGACGAACATCCGGTACATTACGGAACATGAAGTTCCGGAAAAAATTGATTTTGTTTCGATCGATGTCAGTTTTATCTCTCTTACGAAGGTTTTAGAGCCGGTAAAAGGACTGATTTCGGACAATGCAGAAATCACAGCGCTCATTAAACCGCAGTTTGAAGCGGGGCGCGAGAAGGTCGGAAAAAAAGGAGTTGTAAGGGAAGCGGAAACGCATATTGAAGTATGCGAAAATGTGATGAAATATGCTTCCTCCATCGGTTTTGACGTGTGCGGGCTTACCTTTTCCCCCATAAAAGGACCCGAGGGAAACATTGAATATCTGATGTTTTTAAAGAATCGGAAGGAAGAATGCGAAGCAGTTTTACTGCCGGATGCGAAAGCATTAGTGGCGACGTCGCATGAACTTTTATCAGGAAACTCTTAATGTTGACAGCTTCTTAAAAAACACAGATATAGCAGACTGGAGAACCTATGCTTACAAATCTGCATGTGAAAAACCTGGCATTGATCAAGGATATCGAGATTTCCTTTGATCGCGGCCTGAATATTTTAAGCGGTGAAACCGGCGCCGGAAAATCGATCCTCTTAGGGTCGATCAATCTGGCACTTGGTTCGCGCGCAGATACGGACCTGATCCGGACCGGAGAAGAAGAGGCTTTTGTCGAGCTGGTTTTCTCGGCGGATGAGCCGGAGCTTCGCGAAACCTTGAAAAATCTCGATATCCCTTATGATGACGGGCAGCTCATCATCACGCGGAAAATCCGGGACAAAGCCGGAATCTGTAAAATTAACGGAGAAACCGTCACGCAGAAGACGCTTCGCGATGTATCATCACTGCTCATTGACATTCACGGACAGCACGAGCATCAGTCGCTTCTAAATGAAGAGAACCATTCAAAAGTAATCGATAATTTCGGAAGAGAATCCATCGGTTCGGTCAAAGAGCAATACCAGACCGCCTATCGGAATTATCGGAAAAAGAAAGAAGAAATCAAAGCGTTTTCAGAGGATCCGGAAGAAATCCGCCGCGAACTTGATTTCCTGCAGTTTGAAATCAAAGAGATTGAAGACGCGAAAATCGTGAAGGGCGAAGAAGAGAAGCTTATGGCTGAGTTTTCGTTGATCCAGCATAAGAAGCAGATCGCGGAAGGCCTTTCCGAAATCGAAGGACTTTTAACGGACGAAACTGAAGAAAATATTCTTCGCGCTGTCCGTGCTGCTTCTCAGATCCAGCCTTTCGATCCTTCCGTCAAGGAACTTTCGGAGGCTCTAAATGATCTTCAGGGAGTCCTTTCTGACATCGTGAAGGATGTGAAGAACCGGCTCATTGACGCGGAGCCGGATGAAGAACGCTTAAAGGAACTCGATGCTCGGATTGATTTAATCGAGCATCTGAAAAAGAAATACGGCGGCTCGGAAGAAGAGATCTTAAAATCGTATCAGGAATTCATTCATAAAGCGGATGCGCTTCAGAAGTTTTCGGAAAACCGTGAAACTGTTTTCAATGAATTGAAGGAAGAGCAGCATAAGCTCGTAAAAGCAGCTTCTCTATTACATGAGGCCCGCGCGCATCTCGCTGCAGATTTCGATCAGCGGATGATCATTTCGCTTCAGAATCTGAACTTTAATGATGTCCGGTTTGAAACGCAGATTGAGGAGACGAACCGTTATTCCTCGAATGGTGCGGATGAAATCCGCTTCCTGATTTCGACGAATATCGGAGAACCGCTGAAGCCGCTATCAAAAGTCGCTTCCGGCGGCGAAATGTCGCGAATTATGCTTGCGATAAAATCATTGACGGCTGCTACTGATGAAATCGACACATTGATTTTCGATGAAATCGATACCGGCATCAGCGGAAAGACTGCCGGCGCGGTTGCATTAAAGATGGCGAAAATCGCGGAGAAGCATCAGGTGATTGTCATCAGCCATCTGCCGCAGATCGTCGCGATGGCGGACCATCATTACAGGATTGCGAAGAATGTTTACGGAAATGAGACGGTTACCGAAATCCGGAAGCTCAATGAAAACGAGAGCCTCGAAGAACTGGCGCGGCTTTCAGGAACCGGCGAAGTGACGGAGACCGCTTTCGAAAACGCGAAGGAACTGAAGGCATCGCTGAAAACGAAGATGCGTGAAAGCTGATTTTGAGACAGTTTTTTCGATAATATTTTACTGCTAGGAGAATAGATTTGACGATTCGGGAAGACGCGGCGCAGATAATCCGCGAGTCAATTAAAGAAGTACTGCCGGGAAAGAGCGTGGAACGCGCATTGGCACAGATTCCGATTCCGGAAACCGGAAGACTGATTGTGATTTCAGTCGGAAAAGCCGGTTTTTCGATGGCGCGCGCTGCGGCGCAGATATTAGGTGACCGTATCGACGAAGGTCTCGTCGTAACGAAATACGAGCATGCCTCAAAGAAGCTGAACCGTTTTACCTGCATTGAGGCGGGACATCCTCTGCCGGATGAGAATTCGGTAAAAGGCGCGGAAGCGGCCATGCAGCTTGTTGAGAATCTGACGCCTGACGATTTCGTGCTCTTTATGGTTTCAGGCGGCGCGTCTGCACTCTTTGAGAAACCTGCGATTTCGATTGAAGAAATGAACTCGATCACGAACCTTCTTCTTCGTTCCGGCGCCGATATTCAAGAGATGAATACGGTTCGGAAGCACTTGTCAAAGGTGAAGGGCGGCCGTTTCGCGAAGCTTTGCGAACCGGCGCGTGTAGAAACGGTTATCCTTAGCGATGTTCTCGGTAATAATCCGTCTGTTATCGGTTCCGGTCCTACGTATCCTGATTTCACGAGCGGTGAAGAAGCTTTCGCCATCATTGAAAAATATCGGATCCGTGTCAGCGCCGATGCGCTAAAGGCTTTAACGGATGAAACACCGAAGCAGCTTACGAACAGCCGGATTCATATTATCGGCGATCTTTCTTATCTTTGTGAGGCCGCGAAGAAAGAAGCGGAAAAGCTTGGCTATCATCCGCTGATTCTTACGAAGGATTTAACCTGTGAAGCAAAAGAAGCGGGCGCATTTTTCGGTGCAATCGCAAAAACGTATCAGCATAGCGAGCGGCCGGTCGCATTGATCGCGGGCGGCGAGACGATCGTTCATGTGAACGGAAACGGAACAGGCGGCCGGAACCAGGAGATGGCATTGTCCTGCTCGGCTTATCTCGACGGGATGAAAAACGTCTGTTTCTTCAGTGTCGGCTCGGATGGCACGGATGGACCGACGGACGCCGCAGGCGGAATCGTGGACGGGAATACTGTCAGCCGTCTCCGTCAGAACGGCCGTACGGTTTATCAGTCGCTTTTAAACAATGACTCTTATCCTGCGTTAAAGGAAGCGAATAACCTGATCATTACAGGGCCAACAGGCACGAATGTCAATGACCTTTCCGTCCTTTTGATCCGTCCCGAGGTTCGATGATTTCGGATACTTTGAGATTTTTTCAGAAAGAAAGTGAGGGGCTCTAATGAAAAAAGTATTTAAAGTGATCGGCATAGTTCTTCTGTCTTTAATCGGCGCTGTCGTACTTCTCGTCGGCGCGGCGGTTTTGCTCCATGTTTTAAAGAAAACTCCGGAAATTCCGGCGACAGCTGAAAACACGACCGGTCTCGTTCAGGCGATCGGACGCGGTCTTTATGACAGCGACGGGAATGAAGTCGTCTTACAGGGCGTAAATGCCGGAACTACCTTCATCACAGAAGGCTGGCTGGCGCCGTACGCGACGGAAGAGCCGGTAAACGGCGAATATCCGACGCTTTCGGAAGCACAGTTCCAGAAAGCCTTCCGTTCGAACCCGAATCTTTCAGACGCTCAAGTAGATGAGCTTCTCGAAATCTATTATCAGAACTGGTTTACAAAAGAGGATGTTAAACGGATCGCAGATCTCGGAATGAACTGTCTCCGGATCCCGTTCTACTATACGATGTTTTTAAACGAGGATTTCTCGTTAAAGAGCGAGGAAGCATTCGCGCATATTGACCGGATCGCGGACTGGTGCGAAGAATACGGGGTTTATATCGTCCTCGATCTTCATGGCGCACCGGGCTCCCAGAACGGCTATGAGCATTCCGGAGCAGAAGAGTACGATAAGACGCTCGATACGATCCATTTTTGGTATAATGACACCTATATTCAGGCGGCGTGTGATTTGTGGGCGTTTGTCAGCGAGCACTATAAGGACCGTGAGATCATTGCCGCATACGATATTTTAAATGAGCCGCGAGGCGCGTCAATGTTCACCGATAAGGACTGTTATCCGGCGTTTGACCGGATTTATGACGCGATCCGCGCGACCGGCGATGAGCATTGTGTGATGATGGAAGGCTGCTGGAGCTTCTCTACGCTGCCGGATCCTGATAAATACGGTTGGGAGAATGTGATTTATTCCTATCACTGGTATAACTGGGTGAACTCGTGGCTTCCGGATCTCTTCTTCTATGCCTGGCAGGATGCTTCCGAGATTTTCCATAATTATGATGTTCCTGTCTTTATCGGCGAGTTTACCGCATTTGCCAATGAGTCGAACTGGAGCCAGATGCTTTCGCTTTTCGAAGACCGCCACTATTCTTGGACGCTTTGGACGTATAAGATGTCAGTCTACGGCTGGTGGGATAATTCATGGGGACTTTATAACCTGAATTATTGGGAAGGTGACGGCTATATCGCGGAAAAGAAGGTCAATGTTTCGACTGCCACCTATGAAGAAATCAAAAACGCGTTTGAACTGATTACGACGGATCACGCGAAGACGAGCTGCACCTATCAGTTCGTGAAGGATTTTTTTGATACTCATTAAACAGCATCTGTTTTGTTCTGTTTTCTACTGATTTAATAATTTTTTAATCAAGCCGCTCAAGGAAAAAATCCTTTTGAGCGGCTTGTTTTTTTTGGTAAAACTTGACAAAAACAAGGAATATATATATATATATATATATAACTTTTTAATGATTTATCTGCTTTTTTTCAGATCAGGTTTATTCTTTTGAAATCATTGATAAATCATTGTGACGCGACACAGATAATACATTTCAAGAATAGTGTCTTGAAAATACTTATTATCACTATTTTATTCCGCTCTGATCCCATCTGCTTTTTCAGTTTTCTTTATTAAACAGTTATAGAATAACGCATACTTATTTTGATAAAGACAGATCCCGGGTTGAGAACTGTCTTAGTTTATTCGACAGAAATGTTTTGTTCAAAAGCATTCTTTTCATTGGGGGATTTTTTTTCGAAATTTTTGAATTAAATAAGATCTCATTGATGAGATAACATATGACATTAGCAGGAGAAGTATTAATGATTAAACGAATAATCGCTGTGTTTATTGCAATGGTTCTGGCATTCTCTATGATTACCGCTTTTTCCGGGACTACTTATGCCGCAACAGAAGAAGCAGCCATTATCCTTGGCGAGCAGACGGCTGTTCCTGGCTCGCCGAGCTGGGGAACAGTAAAAACGACTGTTAAAGGCGATCTGAAAACCTTTAGCATCGCCGCTGAAGATTCGCTAATGCTTACATCGGTCAGTGGAACAGGTTACACATTTCGAAATGCAGTTATCAGTTCGACTGAAGCTGATTTCTCGCCGGTCGTAAATAAGGCCTATAAGTCTGTTCAGCTGGAAGCGACATCCGGAAAAGCGGCTGAAACAGCATTGAACACGATTCAATACGCTGTGAACGGGAAAACGATTACGGTCATAGGAAGTGCAGAAACCGTAAAAGAAGGAGATATATATTTTAATGGGCATTTCTATACGTTTAGCTCCTTCGGGGATAAATCATGGGCACAGTCTTTAGAATGGGCTTTTAACCTGATGACTAACGATTCCACCCGTTATCCGGGTTATAAATCTTATCCGATAGTCGTAAACTCAAAAGATGAGAACCAGATGCTTGTGAATATCTGGTATAACAACGGAAGCACGAGACGCCAGATTTTCCTTCCGGCAGTCCCGGTTTCTCCGGCAGGCGGATCGATTTCTGTCAGCGGAACGGAAGGAAACCGTACCGTTACCGTCACCGGTGAACCTTATGCCAGCACGGTTACGAAAACAGCGCTTGGCCACGGCGAAGCATGGAAATGGATGGACGGAACGCCGAATGCAGGTGAAACACTTCCGAACGAGACCGGAAAGGTCACGGATTCGGCAAACGGCTACTATTGGGCAGCGGATAACCCGACTGACGGTGGCATGGTTTATTTCGGACATCCGACTTTAGGCGCTGTCTGGGATGATCTCGCAGTCGGCGGACAGTGGGGTTCGAACGTCTGGTCACAGACGATCACGAGCGGGACCTTCTATGGCCATATGTACGCGCTCGCTGAATGGGAGCCGAAAAATTTATCTTTTATAAAAAGTTCCACAAAGACACTGAATATCGAATACAAAGTACATTTTGACATCAACGGCGGGACCGGCGGCAGCATGTCCGATCAGAAATTGATCTACGATGTTTCGTCCAATCTGACTCAGAATGATTTCACAAAAACAGGCTATAGTTTTAACGGATGGGCGAAGAATGCAAAAGCGGCTGTAGCGGATTATTCGGATAAAGCTTCGGTAAAAAATCTAAAAACTACAAATGGCGATATACAGAACTTGTATGCAGTCTGGAAACCGATTACTTATAAGGTTAAATTTGATGGTAACAAAGCGACATCCGGAAGCGTCTCTGACCAGACTTTGACATATGATTCCGAAGCATCACTTACAGTTAATTCTTATCAAAGGACCGGATATCTCTTCTTAGGCTGGGCGAAGGATCCGAAAGCGACCGTGGCGGATTTTTCGGATGAAGCTTCGGTAAAAAATCTGAAAGATACACAGGATGCTGTGCAGACCTTATATGCGGTTTGGAAACCGATTACCTATACAGTGCGTTTTGACGGAAACACGTCGACCTCCGGAACAGGAAAGGATCAGACAATGACCTATGATTCCGGGGCAAATCTTACGAAGAACCCATTTGAAAAGACCGGTTACTATTTTTCCGGTTGGGCGAGCAATTCTAAGGCCACCATTGCCTATTATTCGGATGAATGCTCTGTGAAGAATCTGAAGAATACACAGGACGCCATTCATACATTCTATGCTATATGGAAGCCTATCGTTTATTTTATCAGCTATGACGGAAACGGTGCAACCTCCGGTCAAATGTCAGAAAAGGCTCTAAAATATGATTCCGAATCTCAACTTTCGAAGAATACATTTGAAAAGACCGGCTATCTGTTTGAAGGATGGGTAAAAGATTCCGAAGCTGCTGTACCTGATTTTACGGATGAAGAAGCTGTAAAGAACCTGAAAGATAAGGAAGATGAGGTTCAAACCTTATACGCGCTTTGGAAGCCGATTACTTATACCATAAAATTTGACGGAAATGATGCGACCTCTGGAACCGTATCGGACCAGACAATGACATACGATTCTGAAGATGTGTTAAATAGAAATGCTTTTGAAAGGATCGGGCATGAGTTTATCGGTTGGGCAAAGGATCCGAAGGCGACTGTAGCTGAATATGCGGATGAAGAAGCAGTTCTGAATTTAAAGGATACCCAGGATGAAATCCAGACCTTATATGCGGTCTGGAAGCCGATTACCTATAACATTGTGTTTGAAACAAACGGTGGCATCGTCACAGGAACTGCGCCGGAAAGTTATCAGTACGGAACGGAGGTTATTCTTCCGGAGATTACAAAACTCGGTTCTGATTTCTGTGGCTGGTATGCGGATGAGCTGTTTTCCGGAGAACCTGTCACAAAGATTTCTGCTACAGATATCGAAGACAAGGAATTCTTTGCCAAGTGGGAAGAGATAATCTATAAAATCACTTTAAAGAATGAAGACTATGAAGAAGTGATTTATTACACCTACGGGGCAACCATCATTTTTCCGGCTAACCTCACGAAAGATCTGTACATTTTTGATGGATGGTACAGCAGTCAAAATGGTGACGAGTCTCCTGTAACCCAGATAAATGATACTGATTTTGGCGATAAAACCCTATACGCAAAATGGACTCCTAATATCCCTGAGATGGAGGAGGAACTGATTGAGAAAAAAGAGGTAGTCGTCGAAACTATCCATAAGATCGTTAAAAACTGTGATGATGAAGACGCTATTTCTGTAGTTTTTGAAAACCTCGAAACGCAGGTTGATGATGTTACGTTAGAGAATCCCGAAGAACTGGACGAAATTCAAGACGAAACCATTTACGGAATCAATCTTATTCGAGAACGTAAGAATTTTTACAATGACTGTGTTGCATTTGTATCTAAAATAGAACTGGACGGAAATTATCTGGCATCCACAACTGCGAAACTTAAGGAATTCCTTGAACCTCTTCATGGGATGATTCAAAAGTGTGAAACGGATGAAGATCTCGACTTAGTCAAAGAAGCATGGGCTAAAGAGGTTCGCGGACTTATGATTTACCGGTTATACGATGAAAAGAATGTATTGTTTGTTCCAACTGGAATCAAAGCCTATTCACAGTGGCTCGTATCGGACATTTCAAAAGATGCTGATATAAAGGGACTTCGTCAGTTTATGAAGAATGACAGATACGACCTTTATGCAGCCTATCAGTTATCGGTTTCTGATTTTGAGGCTTTTGGCGAGCCGGATTATCATATTACGCTTGATGTTCCGGATAACTTTACAAGGGGTACATATCATTATGTGCTTGTCTATGAAAAATCAGATGGTTCCTTCGAAAAAATCAAGTATACATATGACAAAGACGGAACAGTATCTTTCATAGCGCCTGACTTCGGCAATTATTATTTTGTTTACAGGTCCAATCCCTCCATCCTTTGGGGATTATGCATATTAGCACTTCTGATCATTGTCGGACTGATCATTCTGGCTAAGAGAAAGAAAGAAAAAGAGGATTAAATACGACTGGAAAGGAGAATATCATGGGTATATTTCATGCGAAATCCCGACGTGTTGAACCACAAGTGGAAACGCAGAAAAACCTGACCGAGGATGAAGCCGCCAAACTCTATGGTGATTTTGAAAGCGAAAAAACAAAAAATGTGAAAGCGATTTCAAAAGGAAAAGCATCCAAACAAAAGAAAAGCAGCAACTCCGAAACCTCGTCAGACACAAGCAGTGCGCTATCATCCGCCGGCAGTGCTGCTGCCGCCATTGCCGCCGCTTTTCTGGTTCTAAGTTCGGCGTCCAATATCAAAGTTACCCCGAATGAGGTAAACATGTACGGAAAATCACTTGACTATGATTTTTCTGTGGTGATGGAATATGAAGCGGAAGAAAACGCATTGCCAAACTGGTCAGAACTGGATACAGGGCTTTATCTGATCGTCTCTAACAGTAAAGAGAGCCATTCGAAGCTACTTAATACTGCTGACGAAGGCAGCGAGGTGATGGTTACTCCTAAAAGCGATGACGAGGATAACACAAAGTACATTGTTGAAATGAGATTTAGGGGAAACATCGAAGGATTAACGGAGAAACGAGTCTATAAGCTCTCCGTAGTCGGGTATGAGGAAAACGGTTCTCCTAAAGTCTATTATAACGATAGGCTGAAAACTGATAATCCGGTTTCTGCTATTAATAGTCTTGAAGGGTATTGTACCTGTCTGGTTGATGGCAAATATCATTTTAAACTGTCCTATATCGATGAACAGGAAGTGTATGAGTCGATAACATACCGTTTGCGTTCTCCTAACGGTGATGTAGTAATGACCGGAGTCATCACATCTTCCGATGAGATTACGATGGAAGGGGTTGACAAACTGGAAGGTACAGACTATCAGCTCGAAATAACCATATTATCAAAAAAGCAGGAAGATATCGAGAAAGAGAACTATCAGGAAGAACTCGGCCCGGGCACCACATTAAACATAAACAAAGGCACTATACAGCTTATACAAAGAATTCAGTTTTAAGGAGAGATTATCATGGACGAAAACAAAACCAAGAAAACCGTTAGTTTCAAACAATTGTTCCCGCATCTTTTAGCAATCGTAGTTCTGGCGTTCTTCGTATGCTACAAGGTGTTTGAGTGGGATCTCCAGGCTCAGTTGATATCTGTTTATTTAGATGCCGGAATCCACAGTGTCTGTTATATTATTTTCGCTTTAGAGATCAACCGCATCATCGGCCTTATCACCGGAAAAATGGCGAATGACAATGCGAAGAAGAAAACCGCCCTGAATCTCCTTATGAGTATGGTGAAGGTTGCCGTCATTGTAGTCGCTATCGTTTTAATCCTTACGTTGTTTATCGAAGACACCTCCTCATTGTTTACTGGCATGGGACTTCTCGGCATGGTCATCGGTCTCGGCTGTAACAAACTTATTGCCGATATCGTTGCCGGCATTTTCTTTGTAATCGATGGTTCTTACCAGATCGGCGACGCGGTTGTCATTAACGGCATAAAGGGTGAGATTAAGGAAGTCGGCATCCGAAACACTGTCCTTTTAGACAAAGAAAACAACATCCGAATCTTTAACAATTCCGCAATCAGCAGCATCTGCAATATGTCGCAGACCACTTCCGGCGCTTTCCTCGAGCTTTCGATCGAGTACGATTCAGACCTCGATTATGTAGAATCCGTCATTAAAGAGGAACTTCCGAAATTCAAAGAGGAGATTCCGCAGATTATTGCAGGCCCCTTCTACAAGGGCGTTCAGGAGCTCGGCGACAGCGGCATTACCCTTCGCTTCATCGCATATACCACAGAGGATGATAAGGGTAAGGTTCGCAGAAAGATGAACAAACGGTTTAAGAACTTATTCGATGAGAAGAACATCAAGTTCGCTTATCCGTCAATGATGATTTATCATCCGGAGAACGAACAGCAGTCGTGAATCATCTGTAATCAGGTGACAGATAATCCTTAGACTTATTTACAAGGATATAAATGTTTTTCTGTCAAATAAAACGATAAGCAGAGAGAGACTATGCGCCTGATCGGCAATAGTCTCTCTTTGTTTTTTTGATATGCGTTTTCCCTTCAACTGTCCGTGAACATGGATATGTTCTTACCATTCGAAAAGATTGACAAAACATTGATTTCTGTTATAATTACTTGCGTTATGGGGTAGTACCGGTTTCGACGGGGATTATGAACCCAGATAAGCCATCCGTGTGCCGGAGCACGTTAAAAAACGGAAACTTAAACATAAACGCTAACAACGATTTAGCACTTGCAGCTTAATGCTGCGGTCGGCCTGACTGTTCCCGTACAGACAGATACCGGCCTCGACTCTACGGGGAACCTTTTCCGGTAAGCTTTGCCCGGGAAAGAGATTTATGAAGCTACCAAAAAAAGGCCGCCTGCTTACCGGAGTGCCTTTGAGGGAATTGAAATAGATGAGCTATGATGGTAGAAAGTTTGGCGGATTGGTTTTCGGACACGGGTTCGACTCCCGTCTGCTCCATAGGTTTGACACACCGCTTAGCGGTGTGTTTTTTATGATTACTATAAAGGAGTGCTCCCTATGTTAAATCTTATTCTCGGAATCTTTTGCAGTTCAGCGATTTCGATCGTTATGCGCCTTTCTGACAAGCGCGTCAAAAACAATTTTGTGATGCTTGCCGGAAATTATGCGGTCTGCGGTCTTTTATCGTTTCTCTTTGTCTGGCTGGAGGGCGGCAGCAGCGCGTTTACAGTTTCCGATTCGGCGACAGCTTCGGACTGGACGCTGACGATCATTATCGGACTCATCAATGGTGTTTTCTACCTTGTGACGCTCCTTCTTCTCCAGATCAGCATTAAGAAAAACGGAATGGTCCTTTCCTCGACCTTCATGAAACTTGGAATCCTCGTCCCGTTAATCCTTTCGGTCGTGCTTGGATGGGATCAGCCGACGGTTCTTCAGTTTATCGGCTGCGGACTTGCGATCCTTGCGATTATTATCATTAACGGAGAAAAGAGCCCGGAGTCCGCTGACGCTCCGACAGCTGATAATGATAAGAGAATAGAGAACACAGAATCAGAGAAAGCGAAAACGATTTCCAGCGGCCTTTTCCTCATCATCCTGTTGATCGGATTTGGCGTTTCGGATTCTTTTGCAAATGTGATCGACAAAGTCGGCGCTCCGTCTTTAAAGAACATCTATCTTCTGATCCTGTTCGTCACCGCTTTTTCGATGGCGGTTTTAGGCGTGATTGTAAAGAAACAGCACTTTAATATAAAAGACCTTCTCTGGGGCGTGCTTTTAGGCGTTCCGAACTTCTTCTCGTCGCGTTTCTTCTTAAACGCGCTCGGCGATCTTCCGTCGATCGTCGTTTATCCGGTCTTTAACATTGCGGCGCTTCTTCTCATCAGTGTCGTCGGCTTCATTTTCTTTAAAGAGAGATGCAGCAAACGGAAGATGATCGGAATCTTAATCATCATCGTGGCCATTTTGATGCTGAACCTCCGTTAAACGAACAGACTGCTTTTTTGAAGTCTCAAATATAGACTACTTATTTGAAGGATCATATATAGACCACTTTTTGTAGTGTCAATTATTGTAAATTTGTAGCATATATGGTATAAACAAAGAGAATATCATTAAAAGGGGGTTCTCTGGACTCATGAAATATCAGCGGATCCGTCTCAATGTAGATTATTCTGCAGTAGGATTAGAGAAAACGGATGAAAATGAAGCCTTTTTAGACGCTTATCTGCTCGATGATTCTGCCAATGCGTATCGTCGGAAGGCAGTTATTGTCTGTCCCGGCGGCGGTTATACGGGACTGGCTCCTCATGAGGGAGAGCCGGTCGCTATCCGTTATTTAGAGGGTGGAATGCAAAGCTTTGTCCTTCATTACAGCGTGGCGCCCGCGACTTATCCGATGGCGCTTTTAGAGCTCGCGACCTCCGTTAAATATCTTAGGAAACATGCGGACGAGATGAACATTGATCCGAACGGGATCTATATCTGCGGTTTTTCTGCAGGCGGCCATCTCTGTGCTTCGTTAGCCGTCAACTGGAATCAGGCTTTTATCTGTGAAGCGCTGCAGGCGAAACCGGAAGAGATCCGTCCGAACGGCTGTATCCTTTGTTATCCGCGGATCACCTATGATAATTTCGACCGTTTAGGCCGTCAGGTCTGGCTGATTAACGGCTATCCGGATGAAAACCGCAGCAGCTTTTTAGAGATGATCAGTACGGACAAGCATGTTACGAAAGATACGCCGCCGACCTTCCTCTGGACCACTTGGGATGACGATTCGGTCGATGTTTCTGACTCGCTCCGTTTCATCCATGCGCTTCGCGAAAATGATGTAAACTGCGAATTCCATATTTTCCGGAAAGGACCTCACGGCCAGTCCTTAGGCGATGAGGAAATCGGATTTCAGTCTGAAAATCTCGAAATATTCTCGGGAAAACGCTTGGACGTATCTCCCTGGATGGCGCTTTCCATTCATTGGATCTATGATTTGACAGGAGCGGAAGTATGAAGTTTAAACGGTTTTCCATTAATGTCGATTATCATCGGGCGAACCGGGAAAAAGTTCCGGATTTTACCCCGTGTTTAGATGCTTATCTTTTAGATAAAGCCGCTCAAGCCTATCCCAGAAAGGCTGTCATCATCTGCCCGGGCGGCGGTTATACATTTACTTCAAAACGTGAAGGCGAAGCTGTAGCCACCCGCTTTTTAGAGGCCGGCATTCAGGCTTTTGTCCTTTGGTACAGCGTGGCGCCAGCCGTGTTCCCGGTCTCATTGATGGAACTTGCGACGGCGGTGCGCTTTGTCCGTTCCCGTGCGGAGGAGTGGGGAATTGACCCGAATGAAATCGCAGTATTAGGATTTTCAGCAGGCGGCCATCTCGCCGCGACTCTGGCAACCATGTGGCAGATGGATTTCTTAAATGATTTCCTTGATTCCGAAAAAGAAGAGATTCGCCCGGATTATTCGATTCTGTGTTATCCGGTAATCACTTCCGGAAAGTATACACATGCGGGCTCGATTGAAAATCTCGTAAACGGACTCGATGACGATTTCATTGATTTCGTTTCTTTAGAAAATCGGGTTTCTCCGTTTACGCCGCCGACCTTCATCTGGTCGACATGGACCGATCATACGGTTCCGATTGAAAATACGCTTTATTATATCGATGCGCTCTATGAGAACGGCGTAAGCTGCGAAGCGCATGTCTATCATAAAGGCGGTCATGGTCTTTCCGTGGCGAACGAGGAGACGGGGACAAATAAAACGGAGATCTCACCGGTCGTTTCGGAATGGACCACCCTTTGCATCAATTGGCTGAACAGCTTTTAACGAGAAGGAGAAGCGATTATGAAATTCGGTAAAATCAATATTCATGTCGATTACAGACTGGCCGGAATCAAGCCGGACGGAAAAGTGGCCGGAGAACCGGTGCGCGAAGGTCTTCCGTCTTATGAGCGTCATGCCGGCTATAAGCCGTATATGGATGCTTATCTTTTAGATGATCAGGCCGAACCGAAAAAGAGACCGGCGGTTATCATCTGTCCGGGCGGCGCTTATCTGTATACTTCGATCCGCGAAGGTGAAGCGATTGCGATGAAGTTCCTCGCGGCCGGCATTCAGGCGTTTGTCCTCTGGTACAGCGTCGAACCGGCGGTTTTCCCGATGGCATTGATGGAGCTCGCAGCCGGCGTAAAGGCGGTCCGTAAGCACGCGGATGAGTGGAACATTGACCCGAACCGCATTGCTGTTATGGGATTCTCTGCAGGCGGCCATCTCGCAGCTTCGTTAAGCACTTTATGGAATAAAGGCTTTTTAGCTGATTGTCTCGAAGCGCGCGAGGATGAAATCCGTCCGAATGCGACGATTCTTGGCTATCCGCTGATCAAATCCCAAACGGATGACGGACAGATGGACGAGTGCATTAAGATTTTAGTCGGCGGCAATGAGTCCGCGGACCTCGACACGCTTTCTTTAGATAAGCAGGTCGACAGCAAAACGCCTCCGACCTTTATTTTCTCCGCTTGGAATGACGATACCGTCGATATCAGTAATACGCTTTCTTATATGCTCGCATTAAAGAAGGCCGGAGTGCTCTGCGAAAGCCACATTTATTCGTCTGCATTCCATGGAATTTCATTGGCGAACCGTGAAACCGCAAATTCAAACATCGAAGGTTCGATTGTAAAAGACGTCCAGAACTGGATCGACATGGCCACTACCTGGCTTAAGCATTTAAAATAAACCTATTTGGAGTCTTCTATGTTTAAAGACAGGAAATTTACGGTCGCGTTTGTGCTGTTAAGCATCCTGATCGTATTTCTTTCAGCCGTATTCGTTTATCTGATCATTACGGACGGAAAAGCCTTAATACGGGAAACTCAGCCTGCGGAAACGGAGCCCTTGCCGACAGATAAACAGGATGAGCCCGGGCCGAGCATTCTCGACGACGGACCGACAGGCGCTGACGAGAACCCGACGGATTTCTCGGAAAATCCGACAGAAGACCAGTCGAAAAACGGCATTCGATCGCTCACCGCCGAAGACGAGCACGATTGTCCGGTAGTCGGTGAAACGATTCCGGCATCCGGAACGCTTTCGATTCTGAAGCCTGGTGAAAATGGCGCAGGAATCGTCCTTCATAAAAAGCCGCTGTTTGATTCAGCCGCTTCGGAAGGAAATAAAACAGTCTTTTCCGGTGATTTAAAGATAACTGGAAAGATTTATATTCTCGATAACGGAATCCCGTATCTCATGTATCAGACCGAAGACGGTTATTACCTGACGAGCAATTCTGAACTTGTCAAGTTTATCGCCGATAACGGCTCCGCAGCAGATGCGTCCTGTCTGGGCTCGTATTCGAGCCATAACGCGGGCGCGGAATCCGTCGCTTATTCGGTCACCGTTATCCGCGAAGACGGCGAAAACATCGTTTTTTCGCTGTATGAGACGGATAGCAGCGGCACCTACGCTGTCCTTACTAATGTAATTGCCCGTTACGACGGCTATGGAAATGCTGCATTCGAGTATCAGGACGATCAGAATGCGATCTCGGACGGACTTTTCCGCCTGGAGGATGTCACCTATTCGGACGGAAAGAATAAAAAACTGACGATTGTTTTTTATTCACCGTTAATGTTAACCGCTGGACCTTTGTCGCAGCTAGTCTTGGAGCAGTGAATTTAAAGGAGTGTTATGTATCAGATTATCGAAAAACGCCTGCTTGCCGATAAGATTTTTCTTATGAAAGTCTATGCGCCGCGCGTTTCTGCCAATGCATTGCCGGGCCAGTTCATCATCGCGAAATTACACGAAGAGGGAGAGCGTATTCCGCTTACCATCTGCGATTATGACCGGGAGAACGGGACGATCGACATCGTCTACCAGACGGTAGGCGCATCCACCTATAAGATGGCGGAGCTGAATGTGGGCGATTCCTTTACGGACTTCGTCGGACCGCTTGGAAATCCTTCCGAGTTTGTCAAAAAAACGCCGGAAGAACTGAAAAACATCCGCTTTTTATTCGTGGCCGGAGGTGTCGGCACGGCGCCTGTTTATCCGCAGGCGAAATGGATGAAAGAGCATGGGATTTCGGTCGACGTCATTATCGGCGCACGGAATAAAGACCTGATTTTCTATGAAGACGAGATGAAGAAAGTCGCTAATGTCTATGTCTGTACGGATGACGGCTCCTATGGCTTCCATGGAAACACCTGCGATATGATCAATGAACTTTATGCACGCGGGAATCATTACGACCATTGTGTCGCCATCGGTCCGTGCATCATGATGAAGTTTGTCTGTCTGCTTACGAAGAAGCTGGAACTTCCGACGACGGTCTCGATGAACCCGATCATGGTCGACGGAACCGGAATGTGCGGCGCGTGCCGTCTCCATGTCGGCGATTCGATCAAGTTCGCGTGTGTCGACGGCCCGGAATTTGACGGCCATTTAGTCGATTTCGATGAATCGATGAAACGTCAGCGGATCTATAAAACAGAAGAAGGGCGTGCGTTACTTGCATTGCAGGAGGGCGCCACCCATCACGGCGGCTGCGGCCAGTGTTCATAACGGAGGGACTGAAGATGGATATGATGAAGAAAGTACCGGTCCGCGAACAGGACCCGAAGGTACGTGCCACCAATTTTTCGGAAGTCTGCTATGGCTACAACGAAGAAGAAGCGTTAGCAGAAGCCGCACGCTGTTTAAACTGTAAAAAACCGTTCTGTATGGATGGCTGCCCGGTCAATATCAATATTCCGGCGTTTATTCATGCCTTGACGGAAAAAGATATTGAAAAAGCCGGCGATATTATCGCCGAATCCTCCAGCCTTCCCGCCATCTGCGGCCGTGTCTGCCCGCAGGAGACGCAATGCGAAGGCAAGTGTGTCCGCGGCATAAAAGGCGAATCGGTTTCGATCGGTAAACTCGAGCGCTTTGTGGCGGATACGAACCGTGCAAACGGGCATGTTTCTTTAGCGAAGGCACCGTCAAACGGGAAAAAAGTCGCAGTTATCGGTGCCGGTCCTGCAGGACTTACCTGTGCAGGCGATCTCGCTCGTCTCGGCTATGAAGTGAAGATTTTCGAAGCGCTCCATAAAGCCGGCGGCGTTTTATCCTACGGAATTCCGGAATTCCGTCTTCCGAAGGAGGAGGTTGTCGCTAAAGAGATAGAGAATGTCGAGAAATTAGGCGTTTCCATCGAAACAAATGTGATTATCGGTAAATCGGTCCTCCTCGACGAGCTCCTCGAAAAAGAAGGTTTTTCGGCTGTCTTTATCGGCTCAGGCGCCGGTCTTCCGAAGTTTATGGGAATCCCGGGCGAAAGCGGAAACCAGGTTTTCTCAGCTAATGAATTCCTGACGCGTTCGAACCTGATGAAGGGCTTCCGTGACGATTATGACACGCCGATTCATATCGGAAAGAAAGTGATTGTCGTCGGCGGCGGAAACGTCGCAATGGATGCAGCCCGTACCGCGCTCCGTTTAGGTGCTGAAACGCATATCGTCTATCGCCGTTCGCTGGAAGAGCTTCCGTCACGTGCGGAGGAAGTCCATCATGCGGTGGAGGAGGGCATTGTCTTCGATCTTTTACAGAATCCGACTGAAATTCTGAATGACGAAAACGGCAATGTGACCGGCGTAAAGATCATTAAAATGGAACTTGGCGAGCCCGATGCTTCCGGCCGTAGAAGACCGGTCGAAATTCCGGGTTCAGAATATATCATGGATTGTGACATGGTCATTATGGCGCTCGGCACTTCTCCGAACCCGATGATCTCTTCGACGACGGAAGGATTAGAAATCAACCGTCATGGCTGTATCATTGCGGAAGAAGAGACCGGAAAGACTTCGAAAGAGAATGTCTATGCGGGCGGCGATGCGGTTTCCGGCGCAGCTACTGTCATTCTCGCGATGCAGGCCGGAAAACGCGCTGCAAAAGCGATTCATGAGAAATTAAGCTAAAGGATATCATTATGGCTTTCGAGAATCTCGAAGAATCTTTAAGACAAAAAGAATATATCCAAAAGATGCAGGAATATGTCGAAGCGGAGACTGAAAAGATCGGTCGCGCATTGACCTATCATATCGAGACGTTCGGCTGCCAGATGAATGCGAAGGATTCCGAAAAGTTCGCCGGTATCTTACAGGAAATCGGCTATCAGGAAGAGGCGGACGAAGAAAAGGCTGATTTTATCCTGTATAATACCTGCACCGTCCGCGAAAATGCGAACATGAAGGTTTATGGCCGTCTCGGCCAGCTGAACTATATCCGAAAAACGCAGAATCCGCATATGGTTCTGGCACTTTGCGGCTGTATGATGCAGGAGCCGGACGAAGTTCAGACTGTCCGCGAAAAATATCCTTTTGTCAAAATTGTTTTCGGTACTCATAATATCTTCAAACTTGCGGAGCTTTTATATCGGAGCACGCAGGAAAAGGGAATGATTATCGATGTCTGGGAAGGCACCGACGAGATCGTGGAAGATCTGCCGGCGCTTCGGAAATATCCGTTTAAATCCGGCGTCAATATTATGTACGGCTGTAATAATTTCTGCAGCTACTGCATCGTTCCGTATGTCCGCGGCCGTGAACGGAGCCGTGAACCGGAGGATATTTTATCTGAAATCCGAAGGCTTGCGGACGAGGGCGTGAAGGAAGTCATGCTCCTTGGTCAGAATGTCAATTCCTACGGCAAAAATCTTAATCAACCGGTCACGTTTTCGGAGCTGTTAAAGGAAGTCGAAAAGATCGACGGCATTGAGCGGATCCGTTTCATGACGTCGCATCCGAAGGACTTGTCTGACGAACTTATCGAAACGATGGGCGCGTCGAAAAAGGTCTGCACGCATTTCCATCTTCCAATGCAGTCAGGCTCTAACCGCATTTTAAAAGAGATGAACCGCCATTATACGCGGGAAAAATATCTCGAAATTGTGGAGAAACTTCGGAAAGCGGTGCCGGATATTTCGATTACGACCGATATCATTGTCGGCT
The DNA here is from genome assembly GCA_002315255.1 of Lachnospiraceae bacterium UBA1778. Taxonomy (GTDB): domain Bacteria; phylum Bacillota; class Clostridia; order Lachnospirales; family Lachnospiraceae; genus UBA1267. The sequence continues at coordinate 5,594 of DCGM01000038.1, read as the reverse complement.
TCCCGGGGGAGACGGAAGAAGATTTCTGCGACACGCTTGATATGGTACGGCGCGTCCGTTTTGATTCCGCATTTACGTTTATCTATTCGAAGCGGACCGGAACGCCGGCCGCGAAGATGGAAAACCAGGTGCCGGAAGCCGAGGTGAAGGACCGCTTCGACCGGCTGCTTTCACTCGTCCAGAGTATTGGACAGGAAACGTCAGGCCGCGATGTCGGAAGAACGCTTCCGGTATTAGTGGAAGAAATTAATCATCAGGATCAAACACTGGTGAGCGGCCGCCTTTCGAATAATACAGTCGTCCATTTCCCCGGCTGCGAAGCGATGATCGGCCGGATCGTCAATGTAAAATTAAAAGAATCTCACGGGTTTTATTATCTCGGCGAATGCACGGAGGCTTAAATTATGCCTGTTACGCCAATGATGGCGAAATATCTCGAAACGAAAAAAGAATATCCGGACTGCATGCTGTTTTACCGTCTCGGCGATTTCTATGAGATGTTTTATGAAGATGCCGAAATCGCTTCCCGTGAAATCGGGCTTACGTTAACCGGAAAGGACTGCGGTCTCGACGAGCGCGCACCGATGTGCGGCGTGCCTTATCACGCGGTTGATACTTATCTTTCGAAGCTTGTCGAAAAAGGCTATAAAGTCGCGATTGCAGAGCAGATGGAAGATCCGAAGCTGGCAAAAGGCCTCGTAAAGCGCGAAGTAATCCGCGTCGTCAGCCCCGGAACGCTATTAGACCAGAATGCGCTCGACGAAACGAAAAACCGTTACATTATGTGTGTCATGTATGAACGCGCAATGTTCGGCATTTCCTTCTGCGATGTCACTACCGGCGAATTTTTCTTAACTGAATGCCATACGAAAGAACAGCTGACCGATATTATCGTTCGGTTTGCGCCGTCTGAAATCGTCGTAAATGAACAGATGTCGATCTCCGGCGTTGATTTTCCAATGCTCCGCGAGCGCGTGAATTTTTCGCAATCACATGCTGATCCGAAGTTCTTTAAAGAGGATCTCGCGAAAAAGAATCTTTTGACGCATTTTCACGCGGCTACGCTCGACGCGCTTGGCGTTTCAGCTTTCACAGTCGGTGTCATCGCAGCTGGTGCGCTCCTCTCAGTTCTTTTAGACACTCAAAAAAATGACCTCGCGCATATCACTCATCTTCAGGTTTTTACCTCCGGTTCGTTTATGCTTCTCGACAGTTCGACCCGTCGGAATCTCGAACTTACGGAGACGATGCGTGACAAACAGAAGCGCGGAACACTTTTAGGTGTTCTCGATAAGACGAAAACAGCGATGGGCGCGCGAACGCTCCGCCGATATATTGAACAGCCGCTGCTCGACCGGAAAGCGATTCTCGCCCGACAGGACGCAGTAGAAGAACTCCTCAATGAAACGCTGATCCGCGAAGAACTCCGCGAGTATCTGAATCCGATTTATGACCTCGAACGGCTTCTCGGCCGGATCTGTTATCGTACCGCAAATCCGCGCGACCTCATTGCGTTTAAGAATTCGATTGAAATGCTCCCGCATATCCTCGTGATGTTAAAGAGCACAAAATCGGCACTTTTAAAGAATCTTTATGCTGAAATCGATCCGCTGGAAGACCTCGCGGGCCTTATAAATGAAGCGATTACGGATGATCCGCCGGTCGGCGTTTACGAGGGCGGCATCATTAAAGACGGCTTCAATGAAACTGTCGATTCTTACCGGAAAGCGAAAACAGACGGCAAGGGTTGGCTTGCAGAGATCGAAGCGCAGGAGCGTGAGCGGACCGGCATCAAAACGCTGAAAATCAAGTTTAACAAGGTTTTCGGCTATTATCTCGAAGTTACGAATTCCTTTAAAGACCAGGTTCCGGCCGATTATATTAGAAAGCAGACGCTGACCGGTGCAGAGCGCTATGTCACGCCGAAGCTTCAGGAATTAGAAGATATGATTCTCGGCGCAGAAGATAAGCTCTATGCGCTCGAAAATCAGATTTTCCAGACGGTCCGTGATACGATTTACGGCGAAGTCGAGCGGATTCAGAGATCTGCGCAGGCAGTCGCTGAAATTGACGCGATTGCAAGTCTTTCAGTCGTAGCAGAGCGAAACCGTTATGTCCGCCCGAAAATCAATGAAAAAGGCCGCATCACGATCAAAAACGGCCGCCATCCGGTAGTTGAACAGATGCTTGAAAAAGATCCGTTCGTGCCAAATGATACGGAACTGGATTCTGATGACCAGCGCATTGCGATCATCACAGGCCCGAATATGGCCGGAAAATCGACTTACATGCGGCAGACAGCACTCCTTACGCTGATGGCGCAGATCGGTTCGTTCGTTCCGGCGGATGAAGCTGATATTTCGATCTGTGACCGGATTTTTACCCGTGTCGGTGCATCTGACGATCTTGCGATGGGGCAGTCAACCTTTATGGTCGAGATGACGGAAGTCGCGAATATTCTTCGGAATGCGACAAACAAGAGTCTCATCATCTTAGATGAAATCGGGCGCGGCACTTCTACGTTCGACGGTCTTTCGATCGCCTGGGCGGTGGTAGAATACATTGCAAACACGAAGCTTTTAGGTGCGAAAACGCTGTTCGCTACGCATTATCACGAACTGACGGAACTCGAGGGCGCGATTCCCGGCGTACATAATTACTGCATCTCGGTGAAAGAGCAGGGCGACCGTGTCGTGTTCCTTCGAAAGATTATTAAGGGCGGTGCCGATAAGTCTTACGGAATTCAGGTGGCCCGACTGGCTGGCGTTCCGAAACCGGTGCTTGAGCGCGCAGAAGAGCTTGTAGAAGAGCTGATTGATACGGACATCTTAAGCCGTGCGCGTGAAATCGCTTCCTATGCTGCTGTCAGTATGGGGAATACCCGCCGCGTGAAAAAGCAGGACGATGTGGACCAGAACCAGCTGACCATGTTTGACACGGTGAAAGATGACGATGTGATCGCCGAGATCCGCGAGCTGAATCTTCAGACGATGACGCCGCTCGATGCGATGAACACGCTTTACCGGATTCAGTCTAAACTGAATAACAGAATCTGAAAATGAGGATTTTATGCCGATTCATGTGCTGGACAAACTGACAGTTGATCAGATTGCTGCGGGTGAAGTGGTGGAACGGCCGGCTTCTGTCGTTAAGGAGCTCGTCGAAAACGCCATTGATGCCGGAGCCAATGCTGTGACCGTTGAAATCAAAAACGGCGGAATCGACTTAATCCGCGTGACCGACAACGGCTGCGGAATCCCGAAAGAGGAGGTCCGCGTCGCTTTCTGCCGCCACGCGACGAGTAAAATCCAGTCTTCAGATGATCTTTTCTCCATCAGCAGTTTAGGCTTCCGTGGAGAAGCGCTTCCGTCTATCGCGAGCGTGACGCGGCTTGAACTGATTACGAAAAGAGCGGACGAGATTACGGCAACGGACTTTGAAATCGATGGCGGAGACGAAGTCCGGTTTGACGAAATGGGCGCGCCGAACGGCACCACTTTTATCGTAAAGGACCTTTTTTATAACACGCCGGTCCGCCGGAAATTCTTAAAAACTGCGATTACCGAAGGCGCTGCGATAGCCGACCTTATGGAGAAAATCGCATTGTCACACCCGAATATTTCATTCCGCCTGATTCAGAACGGACAGACGAAGCTCGCGACCTCCGGCAATGGAAAAATCAAAGATCTGATTTTCGCCGTATTCGGACGCGAAACTGTGAATGAAGTGATCCCGATTGATTTTTCAAAGGACGGCTTTCTTGTGAGCGGAATGATCGGCTCGCCGGTTCTCGCGAAGGGAAACCGGAGCTTCGAAAACTGCTTTATAAATGGCCGTTATGTTAAATCCGTCCTTTGCATGAAGGCGATTGAGGACGCGTATGCGCCGTTTATGATGCAGCACCGTTATCCGTTTGTCTGCCTGTTTATTAAGCTTCCGTCCGAGGACATCGATGTCAATGTGCATCCGACAAAGATGGAAGTCCGCTTCCGAAAAGAGGCGGAGGTCTATGATCTTCTAAAGAATGCTGTCAAATCGGTTTTAGAAAAGCGAGAAATGATTTCAAATGTCTCGCTTTCAGAAGAGAAAAAGCCCGCGAAACCAGAGCCACGCTTTTCACCGGTTGAACCATTTGAGACTGCGCGGGAGCGTCTGTCGAAGCCTGAAACCAAGCCGGAAACTAATACTGAAACTAAAACTAATACTGAAACTGAAACTGATACTAAACCTGAGACTAAAACTGAAACTAAAACTACAGTATCTCAGTCATTTAAGGATCGGCTGTTTACTCGGACGGATGGCGACGATGTATCCGTCATTTCGGATCAAAAAACGCCGTATCAGGCAGGAACTTTAAACAGAGGTCCAAAATATGAGGAGCCCCCTGCGGGGCCGGATTCAATACTTCCAGAAAAACCTGTCTTCGAGCCTCATGTAAAACCAGACTCTGAGCCTCCGGTTAAACCAGTCTCCGAACCCGTCGAAAAAACGGTGTCAGATCTTTCCGCGAAGCCGGAGCAGCAGGACCTCTTTAAGCACCACTTGATATCCGACGAAGGTATGAAGAAATACCGGTTGATCGGTCAGGTGTTTAAAACGTACTGGCTGTTAGAACTGGACCAGCAGTTATATATCCTCGACCAGCATGCAGCCCATGAAAAACTTCTCTATGAGCGGAAGATGGCGGCGCTTCGGGAAAAGAAAATCGCGTCTCAGCTCGTATCCCCGCCGATTATGGTATCCTTAAACGGAAGCGAAGAGCTGGTGCTGAACCGCTTTATGAACGAGTTTTCCGACCTTGGCTATGAGATCAGCTCGTTCGGCGGAAGAGAATATGCGATTTCAGCCGTTCCGGACGACCTTTTCGGCCTGGACGTGAAGGAGCTTTTCGTTGAACTTTTAGGCGATCTGCAGGAAAACATGTCGTCGCGGAAGCCGGAAATGATCCTTTCGAAAATCGCGTCGATGTCCTGTAAAGCAGCGATAAAAGGGAACAATGAAGTCAGCTTTGAGGAAGCGGATCATCTGATACAGGAGCTTCTTACGATGGAGAACCCGTACGCCTGTCCGCATGGACGGCCGACGATGATCTCGATCTCAAAGACCGAACTTGAGAAGAAATTTAAACGGATTGTTTAACCTGGATATTGAACAGGTTGTTTTATAACATACAACGGATCTATGATCCGATGAAAAAGGAGCAGATATGGAAGAAATCAGAGAGGCGGCAGTCGCCACACCGGAAGAGAATCCGGATCATCGTAACTTTATTTATGACTTTATCCGCGATGACATTGCCAAAGGCGGACAGTTTGAAGGTATGACCGTTCATACCCGTTTCCCGCCGGAACCGAACGGATATCTTCATATCGGCCATTGTAAAGCAATGTGCATCGATTACGGAATGGCCGAGAAGTTCAATGGAATCTATAATCTCCGCATGGACGACACGAACCCTGCGAAAGAAGATACTGAATATGTCGACGCGATTGTCCAGGATATCCATTGGCTTGGTTTCGACTGGCAGGACCGTCTTTTCTACGGATCTGACTATTTTGAAAAAGACTATGAATATGCAGTCGAGCTGATCAAAA
>DCGM01000111.1 GCA_002315255.1 Lachnospiraceae bacterium UBA1778 | reverse complement strand
ATATGCATTCAGATATTGATACACTTGAACGGATAGACATTGTGCGGGGTCTTAGAATAGGAGAGTTTGATGTTCTTGTAGGGATTAATCTGCTGCGTGAGGGACTTGATATTCCCGAAGTACAGCTGGTGGCAATTCTTGATGCTGATAAAGAAGGGTTTCTGCGCAATGAGACTTCTATGATACAGACGGTGGGCCGTGCTGCAAGGAGTGCTGAAGGCCGTGTTATTATGTATGCTGACAGAATTACGGGGTCCATCAGAAGGACCATAGATGAGACCGAACGAAGGCGCAGAATACAGATGAAATATAATGAGGAACATGGAATTATCCCAGTGTCGATAGTAAAAGGTATTGGTGATGTACTGTCTGTTTCAAGAAAGATTGAGGAAAATAATGCTCAGTCCGGTCCCGATAATGAAGAAGATATTGTACGGGAAATTGAGATTCTTACACAGCAGATGCTCCAGGCGGCAGCAGAACTTGAATTTGAGACGGCTGCAAAACTCAGAGACCGTATTATGGAACTGGAAGGAAGGAAGAGTAATTGAATAATATTGTAATAAAGGGTGCAAGGGAGCATAATCTTAAGAATATTTCAATAGAACTGCCACGCGATAAGTTTATTGTTATTACAGGCCTTTCCGGATCCTGAAAGTCATCACTTGCTTTTGATACGATTTATGCAGAAGGACAGAGACGTTATATGGAATCATTGTCTTCCTACGCGCGTCAGTTCTTAGGCCAGATGGAGAAGCCCAATGTGCAGCAGATCGAAGGGCTTCCGCCGGCGATCTCGATCGACCAGAAGTCGACCAACCGGAACCCGCGTTCTACGGTCGGCACTGTAACGGAAATCTATGATTATCTCCGTCTTTTATATGCCCGGATCGGAATCCCGCATTGCCCGAACTGCGGCCGCGAAATCAGCCGCCAGACGGTCGACCAGATGGCCGACACCGTGATGAAACTGCCGGAGGGCACGCGGTTCCAGGTGATGGCGCCGGTGGTACGCGGAAAGAAAGGACGCCACGAAAAGGTTTTAGAGCAGGCGAAAAAGAGCGGCTATGTCCGTGTGCTGGTGGACGGAAACCAGTACGACCTGACAGAAACGATAGAACTTGACAAAAATATCAAGCATACGGTCGAAATTATCGTCGACCGTTTAACCGTGCGCCCGGGGATTGAATCGCGGCTGGCAGGATCGTTGGAAAACGTGCTGGAGCTCGCGGACGGGCTGGCGGAAATCAATATTCCTGACGAGGACCGCACCCTGCTGTTCTCGTCTGCATTTGCATGCCCGGACTGCGAGATTTCGATGGATGAAATCGAGCCCCGAAGCTTCTCCTTTAATAATCCGTTCGGCGCTTGCCCGACTTGCGCAGGTCTCGGCTATAAGATGGAGTTTGACTGGGAACTCATGATTCCGGACACATCGAAATCCATCCGCGAGGGCTGCATTGTCGTCCCGGGCTGGCAGAGCTGTAACCAGAAGGGCAGCTGGATGAACCAGACACTGGAAGGGCTGGCAGAGCATTACCATTTCAGCCTCGACACGCCGTTTGAGGATTATCCGGAGGAAGTGAAGAAGGTCCTTCTGTACGGCTCCGACGAAGAAGTGGAATTCCACTACCAGAGCCATCATGGGCATGGAACCTATAAAATCAAGTTCGAGGGCCTCCTTCAGAACATCAACCAGCGCTATCGTGAAACATTCTCAGACCGCGCCAAAGCGGAATATGAGACCTTTATGCGTATTACGCCGTGCATGGACTGTAACGGGAAACGGCTTAAAAAGACCTCCCTCGCCGTTACGGTCGGCGATATGAATATTTTTGATCTGACAGACCGCCCGATCCGGGATACGATCCGGACGATTGACGGGTGGAAACTCTCCGAAACGCAGACGAAGATCGGCGCGGAAATCTTTAAGGAAATCCGTGCCCGGCTTCATTTCCTGATCAATGTAGGCCTCGATTACCTTTCGCTTTCGCGCGCGACCGGCACGCTTTCCGGCGGCGAAGCGCAAAGAATCCGTCTCGCCACCCAGATCGGCTCCGGCCTCGTCGGCGTCGCCTATATCCTGGACGAGCCGTCAATCGGCCTTCATCAGAAGGACAATGATAAACTCCTGAAGACGCTGATGGACCTTCGCGATATCGGTAATACCGTGATCGTCGTCGAGCATGACGAAGATACGATGCGCGCGGCGGATTTCCTGGTCGACATCGGACCTGGCGCAGGCGAGCATGGCGGAGAAGTCATTGCAAGCGGAACGGCAGAAGACATCATGAACTGCCCGGAATCGCTGACTGGCCAGTATCTTTCCGGGAAACGGAAGATTGAAGTCCCGAAGACGCGGCGGACGACGGAGCGGTTTTTGACTGTCCGCGGAGCGCGGGAGAATAACCTGAAAAATATCAGCGTCCGATTCCCGATCGGCGTGTTTACGTGTGTTACCGGCGTTTCCGGCTCCGGAAAATCATCGCTTGTCGATGAGATTCTGACGAAGAGCCTTGAAAAAACATTGAACCGGGCGCATACGATTCCGGGCGATCATGACGGAATCGACGGCGTGGAGGAACTGGATAAGATTATTTCGATCGATCAGAGCCCGATCGGGCGCACGCCGCGGTCGAACCCGGCGACTTATACCGGTGTTTTCGATTTGATCCGCGATCTGTTTGCGCAGACGACAGAAGCGCGTGCGCGCGGCTATCAGAAGGGACGCTTCAGCTTCAATGTGAAGGGCGGCCGGTGCGAAGCCTGCGGCGGAGACGGAATCATCCGGATTCAGATGCATTTCCTGTCGGATGTCTATGTCCCGTGCGAGGTTTGTAGCGGAAAGCGGTATAACCGTGAGACGCTCGAGTGCCTGTACCGCGGGAAGAATATCAGCGACGTCTTGAATATGACGGTAGAAGAAGCGCTTTCGTTCTTTGAACATGTGCCGCAGATCCGCGATAAGGTCCAGACGCTTTATGATGTCGGCCTTTCCTATATCCGGTTAGGGCAGCCGTCGACGGAGCTCTCCGGCGGCGAAGCACAGCGGATCAAGCTGGCGACCGAGCTCTCGAAGCGCGCGACCGGGAAGACGGTCTATGTCTTAGATGAGCCGACGACAGGCCTCCATTTTGAGGATGTCCGGAAGCTCATTGAAATCCTGAAACGGCTGACGGACGGCGGAAACACCGTCATCGTCATTGAACATAATCTTGACGTGATCAAGTCGGCAGACTATATCATCGATATGGGGCCGGACGGCGGCGATGCCGGCGGAACAGTCGTCTGCCAGGGTACGCCGGAAGAGGTGGCGCAGATCGAGAAGAGCTATACCGGCCAGTATCTGAAAAAGATGCTGGGAAGCCGATAAAAAGAAAACGCGAAAAACCGACAAAGGGGAAAGCAGGAAAGTGACTTCGAATGAGGAAGCCACAGTTTGGGGGAAATATGACTTTTGAAGAGAAAAAAGAAGCATATGCAGAATTGATCGTAAAGATGGGCGCAGCGGTCCGGAAAGGGCAGAAGGTAGTCGTTTCCTGCCCGGTGGAAAGCTATGATTTCTGTCGGATGGTCGTCCGGAAAGCGTACGAAGCCGGCGCGGAGGACGTGATCCTGAAGTGGACGGACGATATCTGCAGCCGGATGGAGTATGAGTATGCGCCGATGTCGGTATTTGAAAATTTCCCGGAATGGACGGCGCTCGAGCGGAATACGCTTGCGAAGAATGACGCAGCATTTATCCATCTGACCGGCTCAGACCCGGAAAGCTTAAAGGGAGTCGATACGGCGAAAGTGAAAGCGTATTATGTGGCAGCGGACGCCGCGCTGAAGGATTATTATCACCTTCAGACGACGATGGGCTTCAAGTGGACGATTGCCGGCGTTCCGACGCATGCGTGGGCGAAAAAGGTCTTTCCGGAGCTTCAGGAGGATGTGGCGGTGACGAAGCTTTGGAACGCGGTCTTCAACACGGTCCGCATCGGCGACGGCAATGCAGCTGACGCCTGGATGGAGCACGCGAAGAAGCTCGCTGAGAAGGCAAAAAAGCTCACCGAGTGGCAGTTTAAGTCACTTCATTACGAAAACAGCATCGGGACGGACTTTACGGTCGGTCTCGTGAAAAACCATATCTGGGAAGGCGGCGCGGATAAAGACCGCGTGAACGGCGCGCCGTTCTTTGCGAATATGCCGACGGAGGAAGTCTTTACGATGCCGGACCGCCTTATGGCGGAAGGAACCCTCGTCGCATCGCTCCCGCTCTCGGAAAACGGAAACCTGATCGAGAATTTTACGCTGAAGTTCAAGCGCGGCGAGGTCATTGACTACTCGGCGGAAAAAGGGCTGGAAACGCTGAAGATGATTCTCGAAACGGATGAAGGCAGCCGGCACCTCGGCGAGTGTGCATTGGTGCCGTATCCGGCGCCGGTCGCCGAGCAGGGAATCCTCTTCTTAGACACGCTCTACGACGAGAATGCCGCATGCCATTTCGCACTCGGCGCATGCTACGAGACGAATCTTCAGGGCGGCGCGGAGATGTCGGAGGATGAACTCCATGCGCACGGCGGAAACACCTCGATCAATCATGTCGATTTTATGGTCGGAACGAAGGATTTAAAGATCACCGGAACGCGTTGGAACGGAGAAAAGATCACTGTTTTTGAAAACGGAAAATGGGCATTTTAAGGAAGAAAACAGGCCTTATGAAGATGAGTGAAACGGTGCGGGAGCTTTCTCTTTCCGGGGAAAGCGTGCTCCGTTATACGCTCATCCGAAAACGCATAAAGAATATGTATCTTCGGGTAAAGCCGGACGGGACGGTCGAAGTGACCGCCAATGCGCTGATTCTGCCGGAAACGGCGGACGCATTTGTGCGCTCAAAGACCCCCTTTATTCTAAAGCGGCTGAAAGACGCAGAAAAATCCCGCATCGAAACGGAAGACAGCGGGATTTCTGATGGCGGTTGCTTTTATTTTTTAGGAGAAAAGAAGACGATCCGGGTCGAGAAGGATGCGCGTGAACAGGTGTTTTTCGGGGATTCGGAAGTCCTGATCAGAATGCCGGACCCGGCGGACGAAAAACGGCGGACGCTCCTCTTTGAACGGGCGCTTCTTCGCCGGATAAAAGAGATCTATCTTCAGATGCTCGCGGAAATCCATCCGATGTTCCGACGCTTTAACATTCCATATCCGACCGTCCGGTTCCGCGCCATGAAGAGCCGCTACGGTTCGTGTACGATGGCACGGAAGACGATCACATTGAATACGCGGATGATCGGGTCACCGGCGGAATCGATCGAATATGTGGTGGCGCATGAACTGGCTCATTTCGTCGTGGCGGATCACTCGACCCGGTTTTACCAGGTGGTCGAAAGTGTGATGCCCGACTGGAGGGCGCGGAAGAAAGGGCTCAAAATCCGATAAAAAGTTATTTTAAGTAGAAGATTCCAGAAACGAGCGGGGAGCTATACTTGGAAATATACCTGGAAAGCTCGTCATAACGGATATAGTACCGGTTTCCCCAGGACGCGATTTCGAGGCAGAGCGGTTCGTCTATCGCCAGCGGATAGCGGATGCCGGTGATCGTCACGAAATGGCGGATTACATCTTTGGAAGAAAGCGTGAGCCCCTGCCCGTTATCCCGATAGAAATCGACGCCTTTCTTTGAAAACGGCTGTAAAATCCGCGTTCCGATGACTAGAATGACCGGATGCCCGGCCCGGATCGACTGCTCAATCACTTGCAGCCGGCGCTTTTTCGTATTCAAAAAGAGAAAATGAAGGCGCTCCGGGCGGCCCTGTTTCCAAAATTCGTAGTTTACAAACATCGGCTGCTGAAAGGAAAAGGACCCGAGGCGCGGAAAGACCGGATAACGGAACCGGCTCATCCGCCGAAGATAATTCATATACTCGTCTTTCGGAACCGGTTCTTTCGGCTTCTTTTCATACAGGATAAAATCGCAGGCGGAAACGAGTCCGCAGCCGCCACGGTTACGGATATGGTCAAAGAAGCCCTTCTTTAACGGAAACCAGCACTGGTTGCCGCCGAATGAGACAGAGGCTTCATCCTGAATCTGAAGATAAGGGCGTAATGAAATCGTTTCTGATACGGCCATTTCCGTTCCTTTCTGTAAAGAGTTTTCGCAAACTGCCGGTTTACGGATCATGGTTTGCGTGACAGAATAGAGTTCATGCTCTCAAAGAGCATCGAACCGAACCTATTATAACAAAGTCCCTATTCCGCGGCAAGCAGAACCGCCTAGGGCCAAGCACTGCTCGGCAGACAAACCTGCCGGGTTCCGGCACTCTCGGAGGAGAACATCCATGAAACTGATTTTCCGATTTATGAAGAAGTACAGCGGCAGCATTTCTGCCGCTGTTCTCGTGAAGTTCTTCTCAACGGTCTCCGAGCTTTCGCTTCCCTATATCCTCGAACATATCATTGACCATATCGTGCCGCTAAAGGACCTGAACCAGGTCCTCCTCTGGGGCGGATTTATGTTCGTGATGGCGTTAATCACCTGGGGCGGCAATGCTCTCGCAAACCGTCTCGCCGTGAAAAACGCGCACAATGTAAGCTATGACATCCGGCAGGCGCTCTTCGAAAAAACGATGTATTTAAACGGAAAACAGTTCGACGCCTTCGGGCTCCCGAGCTTAATCAGCCGGATGACCTCCGACAGCTATAATGTCCAGACGGCCTCCCAGCAGCTTCAGACAATCTCGATCCGGGCACCAATGCTCCTCATCGGCGGCCTCTGCATGATGCTCCTGATGGACGTTCAGCTGTCGCTGATTCTGATCGCGTCCTTCCCGCTCCTGTTCAGCATCATTTTCTTAATTTCCTCCCGCGGAATCCCGCTTTTCCATAAGGTTCAGGAGAAACTGGACAATGTAGTCCGCATCATGCGTGAAAATATCACCGGTATCCGTGTCGTGAAGGCCTTGAGCAAAGTCCCGTACGAAATGAACCGGTTTAAAAATGCCAATGACGAGCTCCGGGACTCGGATGTCCGCGCAGGCATCACGATGGCGCTTCCGAGCCCGTTAATCCAGCTGATTCTGAACATCGGCTTATGCGTGGTCGTCTTTATCGGCGCGAAGCGCGTCGATGCGGGCCTCATTGATCCCGGCGTCATCCTCGCCTTCCTCACGTATTTTAATATGATTACGATGGGCGTTATGGCCATCAACCGGATTTTCGTCTCGATGAGCAAGGCGTCTGCGAGTGCGAACCGGATGGGCGAAGTGATTGACACGGAGACCGGACAGGATGTCATTCCAGAAGAAGCATGCGCGACGCCGTCAGGGGACGGGTTTATCCGGTTCGAGCATGTCACCTTCTCGTATTCCGCCGAATCGACACATGAAAACCGGCTGCATGGGCCGGAAAACGATACCGCGTTCAGCGGGGAGGACGGCGAATGCCCGGAGGAGCATCCGGGAGAAGCCGATGCCCGCTTCGCGGGCGGACAGCACGAGAATGCAGAAACTGACGACCGCTTCGCGGGCGGAGCGCGCGAGAACGCGCTGAAGGATATCAGCTTTACGTTAAAGAAGGGCGAAAGCCTCGGCATCATCGGACCGACCGGATGCGGAAAAACGACGATCATCAATCTCCTCATGCACTTTTACGATGCGACGGAAGGCGCAGTCTTTGTCGACGGAAAAGATGTGCGCGGATATGATAAGGCGGAGCTTCGGAGCCGGTTCGGAACGGTTTTCCAGAATGATATGATCTTTAAAGATACGCTTCGCGGAAATATCGGATTTGACCGCGATGTTTCTGATGACGAGATCCGGGAAGCGGCAGACGATGCCCAGGTTTTGAACTACATTGAGACACTCGAAGAAGGCTTCGGCTATGAAGCGAGCATTCAGGGCGCGAACCTCTCCGGCGGACAGAAGCAGCGGATCCTCGTTGCCCGCGCATTGGCAGGGAAACCGGAGATTTTAGTGCTGGACGACAGTTCGAGCGCACTGGATTATAAGACGGATGCGCTTATGCGGAAAGCGATTGCCGAGCATCTTCAGGACACCACGATGATTTTAATCGCGCAGCGCGTCTCTTCCGTCATGAACATGACGCACATCATGGTGATGGAGGAGGGAAGCTGCAAAGGATATGGCACGCATGCGGAGCTTTTAAAGACATGCCCGGCCTATAAAGAGATTTATGACATCCAGATGGGTGCAATGAACGAATAAGAAAGGAGGAGCGGTTATGCCCGGACGTGGGGACAGAGGCGGAAAAAAAGAAAAACCGAAGGATGCGCGCGGAACGCTGGTCCGACTGATCCGATATCTGATGCGGTACGGGATTTTTGTGCTTCTTCTTTTGATCTGCGCGTTTGCGAGCAATGTCGGAAACCTGTTCGGCCCGTCATTCGCCGGAAAAGCGATCAAGGCCGCGAGCGCAGGCGCAGGGAACGTCGATATGGAGCTGGTGGTCCGTTACGGCGTCCTGATGCTGGTGACTTATTGCGGCAGTAACCTGATGAGTTTCCTCGTCAATATCGGAATGACGAAGATCAGCCGACGCATTGCGAACAACATGCGCCAGGACGTGTTTAACAAGCTTTTACGGCTTCCGGTCGGTTACTTCCATCATCGGCAGGCAGGCGACATCATCAGCCGTGTTTCCTACGATATTGACGTCGTCAGCACGAGTCTTTCAACGGATATCGTGCAGATTCTCACGAGCGTCGTGACGGTTGTCGGAAGCTTTATCCTGATGTGCACGATTTCGCCGTTATTAGTGCTCTGTATGGTGCTCACGATACCGGCTTCGATCCTGTTTACCCGGCTGATCGGAAAGATTTCCCGTCCGCGCTACTCGAAACGGAGCGCGGCCTACGGCGATATGAACGGCTTCGTCGAGGAGATGTTTACCGGTCAGAAGACGATTGCCGCTTATGCGCATGAAGAGACGGCCTGTAAGCGGTTTAGCGAAGTAAACCACGCGGCGGCTGACGCCTATTATGCGGCAGACCGTGTCGGCGTGACGACCGGTCCGACGATCGGATTTGTCAATAATGCCGGCCTCGCGGCGATCGGCCTCGGCGGCGCGATCATGTATATGAACGGAATCGTGGACCTTGGACAGATTTCGAGTTTCGTCCTTTACTGCAGGAAATTCAGCGGACCGATCAATGAGATCGCGAACATCATCAATGAAATCTACAGCGCCCTTGCGGCCGCGGAGCGCGTCTTCGCGCTGCTTGATGAGAAAGAAGAGCCGGAGGACGCTCCTGATACGGTCGAACTGATGACGGCGCGCGGCGATGTTGAAATGGAGCACGTCCGCTTCGGCTATGTACCGGAGAAGACGATCCTGCACGACCTGTCGCTCCGGGCGAAGCCCGGCCAGACCATTGCTATCGTCGGCCCGACAGGCGCCGGAAAAACGACGATTATCAGCCTTCTCATGCGGTTTTACGATATTTCGGAGGGCCTGATTTCTGTCGACGGAAACGGAATCCTCTCTTATACGATGGATTCGCTCCGACGGAATTATGCGATGGTTCTTCAGGACACCTGGCTTTTCCGCGGCACGATCTTTGACAATATCGCCTATGGAAAAGAAAACGCGACGATGGAAGAGGTGGTAGAAGCGGCGAAGGCGGCCCATATCCATAATTACATCATGCGGCTTCCGGAGGGCTACCAGACGATCATTACGGAGGACGGCGGCAATATCAGTAAAGGTCAGAAGCAGCTTCTGACGATCGCCCGCGCCATGCTCTACGACACGAACATGCTGATTCTCGACGAAGCGACCTCGAATGTCGACACGAATACAGAGCAGCATGTCCAGAAGGCTATGCGCAGCCTGATGGCTGGAAAAACCTGCTTTGTCATAGCGCACCGGCTGTCGACAATCCAGAACGCGGACTATATTCTCGTCCTGAATCAGGGCGATGTCGAGGAGCAGGGAACACATGAAGAACTGATGGCAGAAAAGGGGTTCTACTATCGGCTTTATGCAAGTCAGTTTGAATAATCGGACGGATTGTACGACATCTATTTTCTGTTTGCATTTCTTGACAAATGGTGGTATAAAAGTATTATCTGTGAGTATATCATTATGGGGTTTGATAGCAGCTTGGAGGGGGAATGACCAATTTCGTCAAAAAACTGATAGCAGTTTTCGCAGCAGTTGTACTGCTGTGTTTACCTTTGCTGTCTTGCGAGCTGATCACAGATTCACAGAGCCCGACCGGTGCCGAGGGGGAAGACAAGGTTTCGGAGTTCATTGAAAAGATTGACACGGCGTATCAGGAGAAGGTCGATGAGCTGAATCAGAACCTGAATGACCGGATGGCTGCATTGAACGCGGACTATGCGTTCCGTCTGGCGGAACTTGAAGCGGATACGGACGCGAATGCGGAAGCGATCCAGAAGCTGAAGGACGAGATGGAAGCGCAGAAGGCAGCGCTCCAGGAGCAGTTCGATCAGGCGAAGAGTTCGCTTGACGAATTCCGCAGCGCCTATGAAGCGAAGGCACTCGCATTGGATGCGGTCGACGACTTCAATATGGAGGCGATCGCCGATCTCGACAAGCAGTTTACCGAGCAGGTAAAGGAAGCGGTCAAGGAAGAAGATCCGAAGGAAGGCGAAGATCCGCAGGTTTCGAATATTACCGACGCTTTCCTGGAAAAGATGAAAGAGCTTATCGCAGCTGACAATGAGATTAAGGCTCAGCTGGAAGCACTGAATTCCCGGTTCTCCTCTGATGTAGTGACGCTGACGACGGCGAGCGCGGCACATGAACTGAGCCTCGAAGACCATGGCCTCGTGCTGGAGAACACTCAGGAATCTTTGCTCTCCCAGGGGCTTGCATTAGATGAAAACACGCAGCTCCTTGCGGCGAACTCACAGATCCTTACGATGCAGGGCGCATCGCTTGCGTTAAATGAGCAGGCGATCGAATCGAACGTAGAAGCGATCCGTGATCTTACGCAGGAGTATACCGATAAAGTGAAAGAACTCGCGGAAGCCGATGCGCTGACCGCGGAAACGTTAGATTCACTCTCGAAGAAGCTTACAGCCGACATTACGGCGCTTTCTGAGGAACTGACGAAGAAGATTGCCGAAGAAGCGGCAGCATGTCTCGCAAAGGATGACGAGCTCGCGGCGCTGATTGCGGAAAACACGGAGAAGATTGATAGCGCGAGCGAAACGCTTTCGAAGAATCTCAGTGAACTGACCGACAGATTAATGGAAAAGGTGGCGGAGTTCACGGAAGAGCTTGACCGTCAGGATAAGGCGCTGGATGCGCTCCGCGAAGAGTATGCGGAAAAGATCGCTGAAATCGCAGTGAAGGACGAAGAGCAGGACACGCTGATCACACGGATCCAGGATCTGATTGAGGAACTGGAGTCCCGTGCGGAAACGGATGAGGAAGTGATTGCCGCGAACCGCGAGGCGCTTAAAGAACAGGAAGAGAGAATCGCGACGATCAGCGATAACCTGAAGGAATTAGCAGAGACTTATCAGGAGCATCTCTCGAATTTCGACGAGTTTAAGCGGGCAGTTGAAGAGACGCTTCAGTCGGTACAGGAGAATTTTGACGGGATCATTTCCCGCTTGGATATTATTGACGAAAACATCGGAACGATCTCGAAGCAGATTCTGGACCTTTCCGCATCGGACGAGACGCTCGCGAACGCGGTCGAACTCCTCGGAAAACAGTGTGATGAGCTGGCCGCAGCCGATGCATTGCTCCAGAAGACGCTCGAAGACAATGCGAAGGATAATACGGAACGCTTCGCCGAGATGAAGAACGCGATTGACAGACTCGCGGAGCAGATTGAGGCAGAAGCAGAAGAACGGAAAAAACTGGCGGATGCGCAGAATGCGCAGATCGCCGAGCTCGAGAAGCAGATTGCAGCCCTTCAGGAGCAGCAGGAAGCAGACGGGGCTAAGATTGCGGATCTGGAGGAAACCATAAAGGCGCTTTCAGATCAGATCGACGAGATTTTGAAGAGAATCGGAGAGGATGATCCGGAAGACCCGGCTGATCCTTCGGAAGACACCTATCCGGCGATCATATTTACGTTCCATGAGGATACCTCCACCTATACCGTATCCGCAAACCGTGAATATATCGAGAGTTTAAAGGAACCGCTTACCACGCTGACGATTCCGGCGGAATATAATAAATGTCCGGTTACGCGCATCGAGGGGAAGGGCTTCTGCGAGATAGAATCGCTGAAGAGCGTCATTATCGGCGCGAAGGCAGTCGGCGATTATGCATTCGCAGGCTGCACGAGTTTAGAGAAGATCGGATTCGAATCGGCGGTAACATCGATTGAATATGGAGCATTTGCGCGGTGTACGAGTCTGAAAACGGTTTCAATTCCTTCGACACTGACGTCTATCGGTATGGAAGCGTTCGGAACAGGAAAAGAGACTGCATTAGAGTATCTCTATCTGGAAAAGGCGAATGGCTGGCATACGATCTATAATTCCGTTTATATAACGATTGACAGCACGAAATTAAGTGATCCCCAGATTGCAGCGATTTATATCACGGACACTTATGATCAGGGCGAATGGACGAATTATTAAGTGCGTTGAAGCAATGCGAAGCGAAGGGAGTTCCCGTGAGGGGGCTCCCTTTTATTCCATAGATTCACATGTGAGCGGATCTTTCGGCGGTTTTTCGGCTGGAAGGCGCATCATCTGAAGGATAGGACAGAAATGAAAACATTAATTGAGCTTTATGATGAACGGCCGATTGAAAATGTGCTGGCGACAGAGGTGTTCCGCCCGGAGCGGACTGTATTCCTCTGCCCGCCGGAAATTGCGGCGGACCGGGAACTTCAAGGGAAACTGAAAGAATACTTTAAGCGGTTTGGGCTCTCGCCCGATCTGATTTTCAGGGCGGCGGACCGTTTCAGCACGGCAAAGATTTTGGAGGAACTGAAGGAGATTGTGGCGACGTATGAAGATTGCGCAGTCGATATCTCCGGCGGGACGGATGCCGCATTGTTCGCCTGCGGAATGCTCTGTAAAGAAACGAAGATTCCGGCATTCACCTATAGCCGCAGAAAGAACCGGTTTTTCGAGATTCATGACGCGGAATATGCAGAGAAGCTCGAATGCAACGTGAAGCATAAGGTCGAAGACTGCTTCCTGATGGCGGGCGGCGCGATCCGCCAGGGGCGGGTTGACAATGCGGTCCTCTCCCGTTATTTGGACCAGGCGGAACCCTTCTTTCAGCTTTATTTAAAATATAAGCGTCAATGGACACAAGCGGTCCGCTATATGCAGAAGGTCTCGCAGGGCGAAAAAGGAACCGATCCGAAGAGCATACCGTTATTTGTGGAAGCCGGTTACTCTGTAAAGGGAGACAATGGCGGACGGGTCACCGTTCCGAGCGGCTACCTGAAGGACCTTCAGAAAATCGGTTTTATCGGGGACCTTCAGGAAAAAGAGAGAACCGTCTCCTTCCGCTTTACCGATCATCAGACGCGCACCTGGCTTCGCGACATCGGGAGCGTACTCGAGATTTATGTTTATAAAAAGTGTCTGGACACCGGCTTGTTTGACGATGTAAAAACGAGCGTTATCGTCGACTGGAACGGCGATCATACGCGTGATAATGTAACGAACGAGATTGATGTTATGGCAACCTTCGGAATCACGCCGCTTTTCATCAGCTGTAAGACGAGCGAACTTAGCACCGTGGCGTTAAACGAGCTCGCCATCCTCCGCGACCGCTTCGGCGGAAAGGGCGCAAAGGCAGCGGCAGTCACTTCGCGGAACTGCCTCGATGTGACGCGGCATCGCGCATCCGAACTGGAAATCGAGGTCATTGACATTAACGATCTTAAATCCGGACGGATCGAGGAGCATCTTAGGAACCTCTTCCAGGCGGAACGCTTCCCAGAAGCACCGGTGTAAATAGCAGAATAATTCCCGGAGGCACCGGTGTAAATAGCAGAAATCTTCTTAGAGGCTCCGACGTAAAGCGGAAAACCTCGGAGAGAAAAGGGCGAAACGCCTGAAACGAAAGTACAAAAATTCACCCACCATATGCGTATAATGGTTATCATAAAAGAGATGCCAAAACACTGGCAGAAACCGGAGGACGAAATGGGACGTTTAAAAATGAGTTTACAGAGTATTTTTGGAATGGTCATCTGCATTATTTCCTGGCTGCTGATGCCGGTCGAAGCGTTCTAACGGAGCAATGTATAGAATGCCAAAATTTATGAATATCGCTTGCTTTATATGCATATTCTTGTTATAATCCTTCCGTCGGCAAAAAAAGTTATACGGATGCGCAGGGAGCGCAAAAACAAAAGTATAAAACATTGTCAGGGGGAAGGGTATGGCTAAAAGGAAATTTGGGGACCGCCCGGATGGACGGCGTCTCCGCGATATTCCGGCTATGATGCAGTGCTGCGCAGATTTAAAACCGCGCCGCGGCGACAATATTGTTTATATCAACCAGAAGATGGATGTGACGGAGCTCGCAGACTATCTGGCGAAGAAGAAGGAAGAAGGCGAGAATATCACATTCTTCCATGCATTTTTGACAGCATTCGGAAAAGTGATTTATAACCGGCCGAAGTTAAACCGGTTTGTGTCGAACCGGCATTTCTATGAGCATAATGATGTGACATTTGCATATGTTGCGAAAGTCGGTTTTAGCGATAAGTCTTCGGAACTCATGGCCGTTACGAAGGTGGATCCGGAAGACAATGTATTTACCATCCGTGACCAGGTCCTGAACCAGGTAGATGCTTTCCGTAAAAAGAAAGAAGCTGAAGTCGATAAGGATAAAAAAGGCGCAAACAGCGCGCTGGAAATCCTCGGCAAACTTCCGAACATCATCCGCGTTCCGATTTTCGGCCTGATCAAGCTGATGGGCGACAAAGGAATCCTTCCCGCTTCTCTTAGGAAGGATAACATTTACTTTAGCACGATGATCGTATCGAACCTCGGCGCGATCCATTGCGGTTCGATCATGCACAATCTCGCACAGTTCGGAAGCAGCTCCGGCCTGGCGACGATGGGCGAAGTCAAATCCGAAATGGTGACGAATCCGGACGGAACGCAGTCGCTTCGGAAACTTTGCGAGTTCGGAATCAACTTAGATGAACGTATCGGTGACGGCTATTATTTCGCAAAGAGCGTTCAGATGATCCAGTATATCCTCTCTCATCCGGAAATGCTGGAAGAACGGGCAGACACCGTGATCGATATGGGTGAAATCAGATAAAATTGCCGGGCGGCTTCGGCCGCCTGGTTATTCAACTCTAAAATAAGGCGATCGCTTTTTAATTCCGAAGCGCCCGTTTTATCATGTAGCGATCGCTCTGTAAAGGCGGGCAGTCGCTTGTTATAACAGAACAGTAGTGTTTGTGATTTAGTAACAGAAAGAGAAAGTTGAAATGACCAGAAAGAAAAAATCAGAAGACTTTGGCAGAAATGCCCGTTGGGACACGATTATTAAGATGATTTCCGAGAAGAATATCGCGACGCAGAAGGACCTTCAGGATGAACTGGCGAAGGAAGGCTTTGCCGTGACGCAGGCGACGCTGTCCCGCGATATCCGTGACCTTCGTCTCGTAAAGGTGTCGGAAAACGGCCAGTACCGCTATCAGGCGCCGGGAACCGGAAAGACCGGATCCGAGAAGGTGTCCGCGCATTTCTTTAATCTTATTGAGAGCTCGCTTGTCAGCATTGACCATGCACAGAACCTCGTCGTCATCCATACGTATGCCGGCATGGCCAGCGCACTTTGCGCGGCTATCGACGGATTTCATTGGGAAAACGTGCTCGGCACGCTCGCCGGTGATGACACGATTCTGGTGGTCACGAGGGATAACGAGGCGGCAGCTGATTTCGCAAAGATGATCCGCGACATGTAAGCGGAGACAGGCGAAAGGCATTTGAGGACAGGTGAAATCATGGATGCTGTATTGATTATGGGTACCTTTAACCCGGCGACACAGGCCCATATCTGTTTAGGACAGCTTGTAAACCAGGCAATGCCACAGGCGGACGTCTGGTATGTTCCGGCGATGGATTCGTTCCTGTACAGTTGGAAATGCTTCGGTAAAGCGGGCGTTATGCCCGGAGCGACGCGTATCCGCCTTTTACGGGAAGCGATCGCAGAAGCCGGATTTCCGGCTCAGGTCTCTGAGATCGAGGTGAAAGGGCTGGTCGACGGAAAAACCGTCCGGACAGCCGCGTATTTCCGTGACAATCTCGGCTATGAACGGACTTTTATCTGCTTCGGAACCGATAAGATTGCGGAACTGGAACGCTGGGAAAACGGGGAGCAGCTTCTCCGGGAAAATCATATCCTCGTCGTAACGCGCGGCGGCGACCGGCTGGCGGATGTCATGACCGATTTTACGCGGCGGTTTCAGAGTCATTTTGTAGAACTGAAAAATAAAGCGGTTTACGAAGGCATTTCTTCCACGAACGTCCGTGAAGCTTACATGGACGGGAAAATCGAAGAGGTCCGCGACTTTCTTCCGGCTTGCGTTTACCGCTATTTAACGGAGAACGGGCGCGTTTACCTGAGTAATCCGGAAGAGGGCTTCGACGCGAAAAAGGTGCGGGAAGGCATTGTCGCCTGGATCCGCCGCTGGTTCGAGCTGAACGGCCCGACCTGCAATGCGGTCGTCAGCCTCTCCGGCGGAAAAGACAGCTCGGTGGTCGCGGCTCTTTGCTGCGAAGCGATCGGCCCGGACCGCGTGATCGGCGTAATGATGCCGAACGGCGAAAAGGCGTCGATGGGACACGCTAAAAAGCTTGCGGAACTTCTGAAGATCGAAACGGTCGATATCGATATCGCACCGATTTTCCGTTCGGCGGTCAGCGGAATCGAAAACACCGGTATCGGGCTTTCGGAGCAGGCGGACTTTAATCTGATTCCGCGAATCCGAATGTCCGTGCTCTATGCGGTCAGCCAGTCAAGGAACGGCCGTGTCTCGGAAAACTGCACGCTTTCCGAAAAGAGAATCGGCGGACGGACGCGGTTTGGCGATGCGGCCGGCGATTTCAGCCCGCTCGGAAACCTGACCTCGACCGAGGTCTGGCTGATCGGTCAGGTGCTTGGACTTCCGGAAGAGATTATCGGAAGCGGACCGGAGGAACTCCTCGTCACATTGAATGGTGAGGAGCACATCATTTCCTGCCTGATTCTGGACCGGTTCATCCGTACCGGAGTTCTGGAAGACCAGGATATCCGGAAGCAGGTCAAAAAGATCGAGAAGGAAAACTTATTCAAGCTTCAGCCTGTGGCGACGTTTATGCCGGATTACGACTGACCTGCCGGTGATGGCGGATAGAGCGGATTACGACTGACCTGCCGGCGATGGCGGATAGGCCGGATTACGGCTTAAAAGGCTGGAGCAGGGCTTCATATTCCGTATTACGGTAAAACAGACGCGCTGAGCGCGAAAAAGGCGGTTTTTACCGCATTAAGGATAAAAGGCGGCTAAATATGCGACTCGTATGTTCGGCCGCTTTTTGTGCCATTTTTGAAGGGAAACAGGAGGAAACCATGGAAAAATTCAGCGAGATCCAGTATGTGCGCCCGGATTTTCCGAAACTGAAGAAGGAGCTTCTTCGGCTGACGAAGGAATTAAAGAAGGCGCCCGATTATGAAACCTTCCGGGAAAAGTTCCAGGAAACGGAGCAGGTGGTGATCGACCAGTTCGATGCAGAGACGATCGTCGAGATCCGGAACTCCATAAACAAAGCGGACAAGTTCTACGACGAGGAAGTGAAGTATCTGAACAAAGCCGGCGCCACACTTCAGATGCCGATGCTCGGATTCTATAAGACGCTAGTGAAGAGCCCGTTCCGGAAGCAGTTTGATGAGGAATTCGGCGACTTCCTGACGAAGAAGATTGAACACACGCTGAAACTGATCAGCGTATTTACGCTTGCGGACGGCATAAAGGAGTCGGAACTGGTCAACCAGTATTCGAAGGATGCAGCTTCCTGCGTGACAGATTTCCGTGGCGAATCCTGTAATTTCTATGGACTTTTAAAGCATATGGAATCGACCGACCGCACGGAGCGGAAGGAAGCGTTCGAAGCGTGGGCGAAGCTCTATGAGTCCGTTTCCGCGAAGCTCGACGCGACCTATGACCGGCTCGTCAGACTCCGCGCCGGTATGGCGAAAAAGCTTGGCTTTAAGAATTACATTGATTACATCTATATCAAACGCGAACGCTTCGACTATAAGCCGGAGGATATCGCGGCATTCCGGAATGCTGTCGCGAAGATTATCGTCCCGTTCTGCAGCGAGCTTTTTGAAAAGCAGCGGCAGCGCATTGGCGTAGAGAAGCTTCATTTCTACGATGAAAAGCTGGTTTTCCCGGAGGGCAATGCTCTTCCGATCGGCACGAAAGACGAACTGGTCGAAAAAGCGCGCGCCATGTATCACGAGCTTTCCCCGGAGACCGGCGAATACTTCGACTTTATGTGCGAGCATGAGCTGTTTGACCTGGAAACCCGGTTAAACAAGCATCTCGGCGGTTTCTGCACCTTCCTCCCGAAGGGAAAAGCGCCGTTCATTTTCTCGAACTTTAACGGAACGAGTGCCGACGTCGACGTTCTGACGCATGAGGCCGGCCACGCGTTCGAATGCTATACCGCATCCCGCCATCAGAAGACGATGCTTTCCGTCTCCTCGACGAGCGAAATCAATGAAATCCACTCGATGAGCATGGAAACCTTCGCGTATCCGTGGATGGAGAGCTTCTTCGGCGACAAGGCGGACAAATACCGCTTTGCGCACCTGTGCGACACGATAACGTCGATCCCGTATATGACGGCGGTCGATGAGTTCCAGCACCGTGTCTTTGAGAATCCGAAGGCCGGTCCGATGGAGCGTCGGAAATTCTGGCAGGAGATAGAGAAAATCTATCTTCCGTGGCGCGATTATGACGGCAATGCCTTCCTCGAGGGCGGCGGCTTCTGGATGCAGAAGCAGCATATCTTCATGCATCCGTTCTATTATGTCGATTATGCGCTGGCGCAGATCTGTGCGCACCAGCTCTTCTTACGCGGACGAAAAGACCGCGGACTCGCATGGCATGACTATTATGAGCTTTGCAAGATGGGCGGAAGCCGCGGCTATTTCGACCTCTTAAAATCAGCCTCCTTAAAGAGCCCGTTCGAAGAGGAGACGATCCGCGAGGTCATCGACGGTATCCGCGAGGTGATTTCCGAGTTTGAGAAGAAGGCCTGACGAGCCCCTATATATGGGGGATAAGAACAGCCCTACCACCTCTAGTGGTAGGGCTGTTCTTATTTTTTTCACAAAGTTGTGAACTCGAAAACAGGGGCGGTTTTGTCCTTTTTGTCCGATGATTGCCGGAAAAAGCGAAAAAAATGATTTTGAGAATCCTTATAAATAAAGGGTTTCAGAGCCCTAATCGAACACTTTGTCTGTTTGTGAATTTTGTGTATCCTGCACAAAATGTGTGATTTTTTTTGATGAATGTTTCATAAAGGATACACTGTATGTTCACATTTATTTTGTAAGATAAAACCACAAAATAAAGTGTGTCGTCCACAAGATGACCACAAGATGTTCAACATGGAGGCGGAACATGAATATGAACGGAAAAGCGGGTAAGAATGACCGCATAGCAATGTTGATCCTCGGCTGCGCTATGGTAATCGCATTCTCTTTCGTGCTGATTACCGCGGTAACGCAAGTTATCGGAAACGCAACTGAGGCCGTCATCGGCATTGTTACAAACTTCCCCTTTGACGGGCTGATGTAACAGTCAATCAACGCGTGATGTGCTCCGTTAGGGACCGCATATCCCAAGCACTGAATCGCACAAAGAAAAACACCGTTCCCTTGGAAAAGGAACGGTGTTTTTAATTTAAGTGGAGTCAATGGGGATCGAACCCATGACCTCTCGCGTGTGAGGCGAACGCTCATCCCGGCTGAGCTATGACTCCAAAAGAATCCCGGTCGCATGCGGAAACGGCAGCCGCCCCATGCAGGACCTTCTTCACAATGCGTTATTATACCATAGTTTTTCGGAAAAGCAAGCATTTGCTTTGACATCCGCCTTCTCGCGTGGTAAACTGATAAAGATATGTCAAAATCCGGGAAACCGGTGACGAATGGAGCCGAAAATGAAATTTAGAATTGATGAAAAAGTGTTTGAAAAAGTGCCGGAACTGACGATCGGACTCGTTGTGGCAGAAGGCATTGACAATACAAAGAGCGTCGAAAAGGTCGACACGATGCTTGCTCGCGAGGTTCAAAAGCTTTATGGCGAACTGAACGGCGAGAACCCGAAAAATCTGCCGGAGCTCGCGCTCTATCAGAATACGTTAAAAGCGCTCGGCATCAACCCGAACAAACACCCCGCTTCGATCGAAGCATTGCTGCTCCGCGTTTCGAAGAAGGGTGAGCTTCCGACCCTTACGTCTGCTGTAAATGCAGGCAATTTTGTGTCGTTAAAGTACAGGATGCCGGTCGGCGCGCATGACATTGACTCTTTAGACGGCGATCTCTGCGTCCGTCTCGCAGAAGAGAGCGATTGCGAAAACAAAGCGAATGACCTCGAAGGTGATGCGCTGACGGCAGGCGAGCCGGTTTATATCTCCGGCAATTCTGTCCGCACGCGCCGCTATATCTGGCGTCAGACGGAAGCCGGAAGACTCGACGGAAGCGCGAAGAATATCGTTTTCCCGATCGACGGCAGTGCAAAGAACGCGGCGGAAATCGATAAAGCAGCAGAAGAACTCTGCAGTATCTTAACCGAGAATTTCAAGTGCGAAGCCCGTGTCCTCATCCTGGACCGCGAGCATCCGGAAGGAAATATCGGAAAGCTCACGGAAGATGAGATTGAAATCGAAAACACGATCAAAATCATGTTAAAGGGCGTCGCGGAGCATACGAATATCGCGGATATCCGCACGAAGCTTCAGCATGCAAAGGCAGAAGGCCGCCCGTTAAATATCAAGCTCGGCCTCGACCCGTCCGCACCGGATATCCATCTCGGCCACTCGGTCGTCCTTCGGAAAATCCGTCAGTTACAGGACCTCGGTCATCATGCGACGATCATTATCGGCGACTATACGGGACGGATCGGCGATCCGACCGGCAAGTCTGCCACCCGGAAGCAGCTGACCGAAGAGCAGGTTATGGCGAATGCGAAAACCTATACGGATCAGGTCTTTAAGATTGTCGACCGGTCGAAGGCGGACGTCCGCTTTAACTCAGAATGGCTTGCATAGATGAACTTCGGCGATGTCATTGACCTGGCAGCGAAGTGCACCGTCGCCCGCATGCTCGAGCGCGATGACTTTAAGAACCGTTATGAGAACCATCTTCCGCTTTCTGTCCATGAATTCTTCTATCCGTTAATGCAGGGCTACGATTCTGTCGCAATCAAAGCTGATATCGAGCTTGGCGGAACGGACCAGACGTTCAATGTCCTCATGGGACGGAATATTCAGCGTGATTACGGTCAGGAGCCGCAGCTTACGCTCTTCGTGCCGATCCTCGAAGGCCTCGACGGCGTGAATAAGATGTCGAAATCTTTAGGAAACTATGTCGGCGTCAATGAGCCGGCCTCCGTCATGTACGAGAAGTGCATGAAAGTGCCGGATAACCTCATCATCAAGTACTACAACCTCTGCACGGATGTCCATCCGGACGAGATTGCGAAGGTGGAACGCCGCCTGAAGAACGGCGAGAATCCGCGTGACGTGAAGATGGATCTCGCGACCGAAATCGTAACGCTTTACCATGGTGCTGAAGAGGCGGCCGCTGCGAAGGAACGCTTTATCTCGGTCTTCCAGCAGAACGAGATTCCGGATGACGTTCCGGAGATCGTGTTAAACGGCGCAGAGGATGCTCCGGACGCGATCAAACTTTCCAATGCGCTCATTGAGAAAGGCGATTTCAAAGGCCGTGGCGAAGTCCGCCGTATTTTCGAGCAGGGCGGCGCAAAGCTGAATGAAGAGAAAGCCGCGGATTATATGGGATTAACCCTGAAGGACGGCGACGTTCTCCGGCTTGGAAAGAACCGGATGTATAAAGTAGTAATCAAGTAAAAACCGATAGTATACAAAATCGGGCAGCATATAAAACTGCGGCAGCATAAAAACCGCGATAGCATATAAAAAACGGATGGACCGTCAGTCCATCCGTTTTTTGGCAAGGGGCAGGAACATGTCCCGTTCGCCGTCTGCTCCGCGAGAGAGTCGTCCGGCCGTTTGACTCCGACACGATCAGTCCGCGAGTTTTTCGAGCTCGTCCACCAGTTCTGCGAAGAGCTTTAATGCGGAATTGACCGGTTCCGGAGAACCCATGTCGACGCCTGCGATCTTTAAGAGCGAAATCGGATCTAAGGAGCAGCCGCCTGACAGGAATTTCTTATAATCCGCGACAGCCGGAGCGCCTTCCGACAGGATGCGGTTTGCTAACGCGCACGCTGCCGAGAAACCGGTCGCATACTGATAAACGTAGTAGTTATAGAAGAAGTGCGGGATACGGGCCCATTCGAGCGCAATCTCGTCATCCGAAACCATATCCGGTCCGAAGAAGAGCTTATTCAGCTCGTGATACTTTTTGCTTAACAGGTCTGCCGTCAGCGTCTGGCCGCTTTCGCACATCCGGCCCATCCAAAGTTCGAATTCCGCAAACATGGTCTGACGGT
>DCGM01000002.1:917-7736 GCA_002315255.1 Lachnospiraceae bacterium UBA1778 | reverse complement strand
GAGTTTGTGCGTACGGTAATGGGCGACAGCTCACTTTCAGAAGACGATAAAATGCAGGTGATCCGCTGCGGAATCCGCCTGCTCGCAGGAGAGGGGGTAGAGGAATGAAGCTTTTATCATGCCATATCGACAATTTCGGGTGTCTCTCCGATTATAACCTGAACTTCGACGGAAAAAAGACCGTTATCCTCGAAGAAAACGGCTGGGGAAAGAGCACGTTTGCAGCTTTCCTCCGCGTGATGTTCTACGGCCTCACAGGCGCTAAGAAGAAATCGCTTTCCGATAATGACCGGAAGCGTTTTCTCCCGTGGCAGGGTGGTGTTTACGGCGGTAGCCTCACGTTTTATGCGAAGGGGAAAACCTATACGCTTACCCGTCATTTTAAAGAAAAAGACAGCACGGATTTCTTCGAGCTTCGCGATGCGGAGACGAACCTTCCCTCCCGCGATTTTTCCGAAAATATCGGCGAGGAGCTCTTCGGCATTGACAGCGAATCCTTCGCCCGCACCGTTTTCGTCGGGCAGGACGACATCCCTGTCGACGTGACGAGCGGGATCAATGCGAAACTCGGAAATTTAGCGGAAGAAAGCGGCGACATGAACCGCTTTACCGATGCGATGGACATTATTAAGGGGGAGCTCAATGCGCTCTCCTCATCGCGTAAAACCGGCGAAATCTATAAACTGACGGATAAAATCGCTGCGCTCGAAACGGAAGAGCGGAGCGGCTACGGGCTCGAGAAGGAGATGGAAACGGTCTCGCAGAAGATTACGGAGGCGAACGGGAAGAAGCTCGAGTTAAAAGCGAAAAAGGCCGATTGTGAGAAACGCGAAACAGAAGCGAACGACCAGGAGCGGCTTCAGTCTGCCTATTCGATGCTGAATAATCTGAAAGGCGACCTCGAGAAAAAGAAGGCGGAGTTACAGAACGCGAAGCGGGCCTTCCCGAACGAGGTTCCGACAGAAGACGAGCTTCAAAAGGCGTATCAGGCTGCTGACGCGTATAAAACGTTGGCGGACGAGGTTAAACGGTCGATTCTTTCCGAAGAGGAGGAAGCACGGCTTTCCGGCCTGATGGCCGCCTTTGGAACAGAGATTCCCGACGAAGGCACGTTCCGCACAAAATCACGTGAAATCCAGTCCGCATTTTCGAAGCGTAACGAGATTCTCCACGAGATTGACCGGGCAGAAGAACGTATCGAAGACGCGGAGAAGAATGAAGCGGGCGAAACGAAGAAAAAAATCGGCGCAGAGCTTCTTCTGATTCCGGCGCTCTGCCTCATCGCAGGCGCTGTGGCAGTAGGCCTTTTCCTCCGTGATTTCTGGGTTTATGCGTTGATTGCCGGCGTGGCCGGAGTGATCCTTCTCATTCTCGCGCTCGTTCTTACGGGGAAGCATAAAAAACTCGCGCAAGAGTTTAGCGAAGATGTGACGCGGCTTACGAATGCGCGTGACGCGTCCGGAGCAGAGCTCGATGCGCTCGACCGGAATGCAGCCGCATTTTTAGACCGCTTCGGCCTTTCGTATGACCCCGGCGCGTTCTATAGTGACTGTAGTTATATAGCGGATGAACTCAGCGCCTATCGCACATTGAAATCGCGGAAAACGGCAGCGGACGAAGCCTCTTCCAAAAGCGACGGACATCGGAAGCTCCTTCATGAGTTCTGCCAAAAATACGGCTTTATGTTTATCGGCGATCCGGAGCAGGAGCTCGTGACGCTTCGCGAAAAACGCATAGATTATGCGCATGCGGAAAAGGATCTTTCCGATGCGGAAAAGAGCCTTTCAGATTTTGCGAAAGATCAGGATATGGAGAAGCTGGAGTTCTTCGTTCCGTCTGACACGATTCCGCGCGTTGAGGACGTGCGGGAAGAAAAAGAGCAGTTGAACGGCCAGATCGAGGATATCGATAAGGAGATCCGGCATTACGAGGATGAACTTGAGAGCCTTCAGGAGCGGTTTGACGAATGGGAAAGAGCCTCCGGAGAACTGGAGGAAAAGAAGGAAGAGAAAGAGCGGCTTCAGAAAAAGAATGACCTTTTAAAGAAGACGCAGGCGGCGCTCCAAAAAGCGAATGAAGCGCTCACGACGCGGTTCGCGAAACCGGTGCTCGACGCATTGAAGGAATACTACGGAATGGTTGAGAAGAACCACCCGGACGACTGCCGGCTCGACGCGCACAGCACGCTTACGGTTATGGCATTCGGCGAGCAGCGGGAGATCGGCACGTTCAGTAAAGGCTGCCAGGATTATCTCGGACTCTGCTACCGGTTCGCATTGGTGCATGCTATGTATGCCGATGAGAAGCCGTTTATCATTTTAGACGACCCCTTTACAAACCTCGATTCGGAGCGGCTCTCGGGCGCAAAGGCGCTTTTAGAAAAGCTTTCCGACGAGTACCAGATCGTCTATTTTACCTGCCACGAATCGCGGGAGTAAGTCCTGAAAAGCCGCTGGAAATAGGCAGGAGCAAGTCCTGAAAGGACGCCCGAGATGGGCAGGACGAGGTCGGAAAATGCCGAAAATAGGCGGAAGACGAGATAACAAACGAGTTAATATAAGACGAAAAATGGCGATTATCAGTTGATATTGCCCGACTAAGCCCCGGCACTTGACAGTCGGGGCTTTTCGTTATCATTATTTTGGTAGCGCACTGCGGAAACCGCCACGAGAGAAACTGGCGCGGCACACGTATGCTATGATGAAGAAAGATGATATAATATCCAGATAAAGGAGAGGACAGCATGAAGGAACCGTACACCAGCATCCGCCCGGGTGAGCCGCTATTTGACACCGAAGGAAAACGGGTTCAGGCCCACGGCGGAAGCATCTTTTACGACGAGCAGGAAGAAACCTATTATTTCTATGGGGAGAACAAAGAGAATACCCATCCCGGAAACGGAATCTGGACCTGGGGAGTCCGTGCGTATGCCTCGAAAGACCTCTATAACTGGGAGGATAAGGGGCTCATCATTGAACCGAGCTTAAACGGTGAGCATGACTCGCTGAATCCCTATAAGGCGATGCTGGACCGCCCGCATATCATTTACAATGCGTCGACGAAGAAATACGTCTGCTGGATGAAGATCATGCAGTTTGACGGGCAGCAGACCGAGACCGTCGCGACGGCAGATGCGTTTTTAGGGCCGTATACCGTGGTGCGCGAAGGATTGAAGCCGCTTAGCATGAGCGCGGGCGATTTTGACCTCGCAGTCGCGAAAGACGGGAAAGCGTATTATTTCTTCGAGCGCGTCCACTCAGAGACGATCATTGCGGATCTTACGCCGGATTATACCGATGTGACGGGCTTCTACAGCGAGCATTTCCCGAAGCCTTATCCGCCGTTCGTCCGCGAAGCGACGGCGCATTTTATCCGGGATTATAAGCATTATCTCATCACCTCCGGCACAACCGGTTACAGCCCGAACCCGTCTGAGGTTGCCGTCGCGGATACCTGGCACGGCCCGTATCAGGTGCTCGGAAATCCGCATCCGACTGACCCGTCGCGGACCTCGTTCCACTCGCAGATCTCATCTGTATTCAAGGTTCCCGGGAAGAAGGACCTTTATATCGCGATTGGCGACCGTTGGCAGCCGGAAGCGACGCACGTCTCATACGACTTCGCTGAAGAGTTCTTTATCAATGCGTTTAACGGCTCGATGCCGCGCGAAGCACGCGGCCCGTACCGCGAAGCATTGATCGAGAAATACGGCTATACCGGAAACCGCCGTCCGCCGTCGGACCGCGAAACCGACACGTCGATCGCGACCTATGTCTGGCTGCCGCTCCGGTTTGTGGAACCCTGCGAAGAATATCCGCACGGGATGGTCCTGATTGACTGGAAGGACGAGTGGCGGATTGAGGACTACGAGTAGAAGTCAATATTTTACAGTTTTTCTAAAATACAACGAACTTTTTGCACATTTTCGATAAAATATTGACTTTGGACTTTTAGATGTTATTGTTAAATCATCACAAAAGAAAGGAGTTCACTATCATGAACTTTAAGAAAATTTTCGCAGTTCTTTTGGCTGCAGTTCTCTGCATGAGCCTGTTCGCTTGCAACCCGGTTACTCCTACCGAAAAGGAAACCGAGAAGCAGACTGAAGCTCCGACCGAGAAACAGACCGACGCTACGACCGAGGAAGAACTTGAGGACGTCACCCTTCGTATGGCATGGTGGGGATCTCAGAACAGACATGACAGAACGATCGCTGTCATCGAGCTCTATGAATCCATTCATCCGAACATCCATATCGAATATGAATTCTATGATTTCAACGGTTACTTCGATAAGCTGGCTACGTTAGTTGCTGCTAATGATGTCTGGGATATCTTCCAGATGGGCTCCAACTTCCCGACCTATGCATCTAAGATTGAATACCTTAACAAGTATATCGAGGATGGCACGATCGACGTTTCCGGCACGAGCGAAGCATTCCTTCGCATCTGCGCAGACGCTGAAGGAAACCAGGCAGGTCTCTGCTCCGGTATCAACACCTATGGTATCGCTTATGATCCGGCAATCTTCGCTGAGTGCGGCATTGCTGAACCGACCGAGAACTGGACTTGGGAAGAGTTCGAAGCTGCTTGCTTAAAGATCCACGAAGTAAAGGGCATCTACGGATTCTCTAAATTCGACGATTGGCAGGCTGGCTGCCGTCTCCTCATTGGACAGACCGCAGGCAATGATTTCTACAAGCTTGACAACTCCGGCCTGGGCTTCGATGATTACAAGCTTCTCGTCCCATTCATTCAGATGAGAATCGACCTTGTCGAAGCTGGCGCATATCCGGATGAAGGCGCTCTTAACGAGATCTCCGACATCGAGAACGATTTCCTCGTCACCGGCGAAGCTGCTATGACTTGGGTCGCTTCCAACCAGTTCAAGGCTCTGGCAGAAGCTGCCGGCAGAGAGCTTAAGCTCATCAACCCGCCGAAGCTTACCGCTGACGGCCCGGCTGGCATCTCTGTTCAGTCTTCTCAGATGCTTTGCGTTTCTTCTGACTCCGAGAATCCGGCAGAAGCAGCGAAGTTCATCGCTTACTTCCAGAGCGATATCACTGCTAACCTGATCCTTGCTGCAGAGCGCGGCATCCCGACCTTCTACGCAGTCCGTGATGCTCTTCAGCCGACGCTTGATTCCAATACCCGTAAGGTATATGATTATGTTGACCTCGTTGGTAACTTACCGACCGGCGGCGACAGAATCAACCCGATCGACCCGGCTTGCACCGATGAGAACAAGAACCAGTATCTGTACCTGATTGCGAAAGCAGTTGCAGGCGACATGACCGCTGATGAGTGCGCGAAGGAATTCTACGATTTCGCAGCTTCCAGAGAATATTAATTTACCCTAGACTGATTGCTTCAAATGATGGAACAATTAGTTCTCTGACATGGTGTCCGGAGCCTTCGGGCTCCGGACATTTTTTAAGACTCAGACATAAAGACACAGACCTTCTGCCTGGACATACGGGCACAGTCATCTGAGCGCGGTCTCTTTTCGCAAAGCATTGCGGACTCTGATTTTTTTTGCGATAATCATTCCGGGGTCGGTCCCGGAAGCTGTCTTTTGTATTTTCTTGTTTAGAGGAATAAACGATGAGTAAAGAGAATATTAAAACCTTAAACCGAAAAAAGTCTGGCCAGTCAGGGTGGAGCCGGTTTATTAATAATAATAACACCGTCGGCTACACCTTCTTAGCGCCGTTTATTATAGGCTTCTTTGCCTTTACACTGATTCCAATGGGAACGTCCCTTTTCTATTCGTTCACCAACTTTAATATGATCGATAAGATGGACTTCGTCGGTTTCCAGAATTACATTGATCTTTTTAACGACGAACGTTTTACGAATTCGCTCTGGGTAACGGTCCAGTATGTCTTCCTGTCCGTCCCGCTGAAGCTCGCATTCGCGCTTCTGATCGCGTTCGTGCTGACGCGCCCGAGCAAGCTCGTGAGCTTCTACCGCTCCTTATATTATCTGCCGTCCCTGATCGGCGGCAGCGTGGCGGTCGCGCTCGTCTGGAAGCAGATTTTCGCGCGGAAGGGTCTTATCAACATGAACCTGATCGCGATGGGGCTCGATACGGTCAACTGGTTCGGCAATGGCGATATCGCGAAATGGCCGATCATCCTGATGACCGTTTGGCAGTTCGGTTCGTCCATGCTGATTTTCGCGGCAGGCCTTAAGGAAATTCCGGGCACGTATTATGAAGCGGCGAAGATTGACGGCGCGAACGGCTGGCAGATGTTCTTTAGAATCACGCTTCCCTGCCTCTCCCCGATCATTCTTTTCAACCTGGTCATGCAGCTGATTTCGAGCTTCATGGTCTTCACACA
This sequence comes from Lachnospiraceae bacterium UBA1778, assembly GCA_002315255.1. Lineage (GTDB taxonomy): Bacteria > Bacillota > Clostridia > Lachnospirales > Lachnospiraceae > UBA1267. Next base: position 1,393 of record DCGM01000002.1, on the reverse strand, counting down.
GGCCTATGTCATCACGAGCGGCGGCCCGAACGACGCGACGATGTATTATGCATTATACGTTTATAAAGTGGGTATCAATGAACGGCGGATGGGCTATGCCAGCGCCATGAGCTGGGTGATGCTCATTATAATGGGTCTCGCCACATTCTTAGTCTTTAAGACATCAAAGCATTGGGTCTTTGATGAGTCGGCAGAAAGCTGAGGTGGCAGAAGATGAAGATTAAAAAAGTCATTTCAAAGGTCATTTATCATGTACTCGTCATGGGACTCGGCTTCGTGATGATCTATCCGGTCCTCTGGATGATTTCCGGTTCTCTGAAGAACAACAGCGAAATCTTAACCGGAACGCTTTCTTTGATTCCTCCGGCATGGCGCTGGGACAACTTTGTCCGCGGCTGGGCCGGTTTCGGAAAGATCACGTTTGCGACGTTTTTCAGCAATTCGTTTTTGATTACCGGCATCGCGACCTTCGGAAC
>DCGM01000002.1:0-845 GCA_002315255.1 Lachnospiraceae bacterium UBA1778 | reverse complement strand
AAGCTCTGGTTCACCATCATGATCGGAACCATGCTCCTTCCGGGCCAGGTCGTTATGATCCCGCAGTTCCTGATTTATCACCGGTTAGACTGGGTCGGCACCATCCTTCCGCTCGTCGTTCCGGCATTCTTCGGCGCACCGTTCTTCGTCTATATGATGATGCAGTTTATGGCCGGAATCCCGCGCGATCTCGACGAAGCCGCCATCATCGACGGCTGCAGCCGCTATACGGTCTTTACGCGCATTATTTTCCCGCTTCTGAAGCCGTCATTGATTTCGACCATCATCATCCAGTTCTACTGGAAGTGGGACGATTATATGGGCCCAATGCTCTACCTGAACAAGCCGCAGACTTATCCGGTCTCGATCGCGATCAAGCTGTTCTCCGATGCGTCCAGCGTAACGGATTACGGCGCGATGTTCGCCATGTCGAGTCTCTCGATGATCCCGGTGTTCATTATCTTCTTAGTGTTTAACCGCTATCTTGTAGACGGTATTTCCAGCAGCGGCTTAAAGGGCTGATTTCATAAAAGCGCTGGCGTCTGCAACGCGGAAGCATAAAAACTGACACAGAAGAGGCACAAAATGACTGACAGAATCCGGCTTATCCGGAAGTATAATCCGAAACTTCACGCGATCAACCTGACGTCTCCTTTGACGGTAGGGAACGGTTCTTTCGCCTTTACGGCGGATATTACCGGCATGCAGACGCTTTGGGAGGACTATCGGGAGCATACGCCGCTCCTCTGTCAGGCTGAATTCGGATGGCATTCTGCCCCGGATGAGAACGGAAAGTATTATGAGTTTTCGGACGTCGAAATGACCCGCTATGATTTCTGCGGGCG
>DCGM01000008.1 GCA_002315255.1 Lachnospiraceae bacterium UBA1778 | reverse complement strand
ACGGAAGCCTCGCTAAATCGGCCTTAAGAATAATCGGGACAGCGCTTAGCCGCCGAAGAAAGCTTACGAGAAACAGCTGACGAAAGCTAACCACAGATGACGGCACGAAACTTGCGAAGTAGGTCTTTATAGAGTTATGAGACAAAACTTGCAAATGAAAACCGCCTCAACCCTTAATATCAAGGGGGCTGGGGCGGTTTAACCTATTTTTGGAGAGGAAGGAATTCAAAGCGCATGTACCAGGGCTTCCAGATAATCGGCGAGCTTGTTTTCCTCATAACGGACGAACCTTTCAGGATCCGAGAAGGATTTTCGGAACTGCGCGTTTTCGCATCCGGAAAATGCGGGAAGGAAGAAGCCTTCCATCCGGGTATAGCAGGTTTCCTTCGTTGCAGGAACGCGGTGCTCCTTCGCCACGAAGCCTGCGATTTTTTTATGATAGGCCTGGTCCTCCATCGGAAGATACCAGTAATCCTTCACATTCGGGTAAAAGTATTTGAGTTCACCGGAGAAGGAAGGGATTTCAAACGAAGCATTGGTACCGGAAAGCGAAACAGTGATGCCGTCATCGTTTGTATAGGTGACGGGGACGGGGAAGCTGATATCAGCTTCGGCGAGGCAGGAGAGCTTCGTTCCGGAAAGGTTAAAATAGCATTCCTTCAATGAAAGCGAAGTGCCGCAAAGAAAATCGGAATAAGCTAAAATCTGTAGGAGCGGCGGCATGTTTAAGATATCCTCTTCATTGTGGAGAAGGAGCGTCTTCTGAAGCCGGAGGTCGTGCGTCCGCGTAAACTCTTCGTAGACTTCAATGAGCTCGCCGCCGGTGAACGGATCCTCGCGATAGATTCCTAAGAAACGCTCAACCGTTTTCAGCTTACAGTCCGGAAGCGCTAAAAACCGCTTTAAAGGGCGGACTTTCTTAATCAGGTCAAATGAATTGACCCCGTCGAAAAGGTCGCTTAAACCGTACTCTTTGGCGCACATATTGAGATAATTTATGTCAAACGAATCCCCATTGAACGTGACGGCGGTATCGAAATGCGAAAGAAGCTCTGAAAAGGCCCGAAGGACGGGGAGCTCATCAGAGAACGATTCGATCAGCCATTGCGTAAAATGCCAATGCTCCTCCTCAACATACATGCACCCGAGGAGATAAAGCGATGAGGAGCTCGCCGACAGGCCGGTCGTCTCGATATCGAAAAAGAGAAGACGATCCGGGGTGCCGATGCGGCTTAGATCGTATCCGGTATTCAGTTCAAAGTTTTTATCAATGCGTACCATAGTCAGTATTCTATCACATCGGAAGACGCCGTCAAGGAAAAAACGCCGTTTTGACAGCAGAGATTCTCCACAAAAACCATTGGAGACTGCATCTTCTTTTACACAAAAACCGTTGCAGACTGCATCTTCTTTTACACGAAAAAGATTTTGACCTTTAGAAGGATTTATGATAAGATAATACAAGATATTGGGTTATTGGGCAGAATGGTCACCAAATAGCGGACATCATCTGATGAACAGCCGATTACCGTCCCATGAAAGGCTGATAAACGCCCAGTGAACACCTGACAGATGTCCGGAAACGCCAGAAAAGTGTAAAAAAGGAGCATTATGATTTCTCATCTTCGCGGGACACTCGATTATGTCTCTGAAAACTGCATTGAGATCGACACAGGATCGCTCGGATTCACCGTGAACGTGCCGTCGTCTGTGATCGACGCATTGCCGCCGGTCGGAGAGGATATCGACCTGTTCACCTATCTTTCGGTGAAGGAGGACGATATGAGCCTCTTCGGTTTCCTGACGCGCGATTCGCTCGACATGTTTAAGCTTCTGATCACGGTCAATGGAATCGGCCCGAAGGCTGCATTGTCGGTGCTGTCGGCGATGTCGCCGCAGGATATCAGGCTCGCGGTTCTCTCAAGCGATGCGAAGTCGTTAAGCCGGGCGCCGGGAATCGGGTCAAAAACCGCACAGAGAATGATTATCGAATTGAAAGATAAAGTGACGCTGGAGGATGCGTTTGCGCATCATTCGGGCGGCCTCGGGAATGCTGTCATCAGCCGCGAAACGCCGGAAAGAGATGAAGCGGTAGAAGCGCTCGTCGCACTCGGCTATTCCGCCTCCGACGCCTTGCGCGCTGTACGGGCGGTCGAAACGGACGGAAAAGATACGGAAGCGATTTTGCGCGAAGCATTGAAAAAGGTCGGACGCTAAAAGCTGATCAGTAGAAAAAGTTCGGGCAATCAGAGCGGAGAAAAAGAAAAAATCGGACGCTAAGAACGGATAATTTGAAAGCAGGTAAACATGCAGAAAAGAATCATCACAACTGATGAAACGACAGAAGATCTCGTGATCGACACGAGCCTCCGGCCGAAAAAACTGAAGGATTATATCGGTCAGGAGAAGCTGAAGGAGACGCTGAAGGTCTATATCGACGCGGCGAAAGCGCGCGGAGAAGCATTGGATCACGTCCTTTTATACGGCCCTCCGGGACTTGGAAAAACGACGCTTGCCGGCATTATAGCGGCGGAACTCGGCACGAATTTAAAGATTACCTCGGGGCCTGCCATCGAAAAGCCGGGCGAGCTTGCTGCGATTTTAAATAATCTTCAGGAGAATGATGTCCTGTTTATCGATGAGATTCACCGGCTGAGCCGCCAGGTGGAGGAAGTCCTTTATCCTGCAATGGAAGATTTTGCAATCGATATTCTGATCGGAAAAGGCCCGACAGCCCGTTCGATCCGGCTGGACCTTCCGAAATTCACCTTAGTCGGCGCTACCACGCGCGCCGGTTTGCTTACCGCGCCGCTTCGCGACCGCTTCGGAATCCTGCATCGGATGGATTTTTATTCGGTGCCGGAGCTCCAGGTGATCGTTGAACGGTCTGCCGATGTTCTCAATGTGCGGATCGATGAGGACGCATCACTTGAAATCGCACGCCGGTCCCGCGGAACACCGCGACTGGCCAACCGCTTCTTAAAGCGTGTACGCGACTTTGCGGAAGTCGTCGGAAACGGACGCATCACGAAAGAAATGGCCGAACGTGCGCTTGATATTCTGGAAGTGGACCGCGTCGGTCTCGATAACGGCGACCGGAAGATTCTCCGCCTGATGATTGAAAAATTCGGCGGCGGACCGGTCGGACTCGACACGCTCGCAGCTGCATTGTCGGAAGACGCAGGAACGCTCGAGGACGTTTACGAGCCGTATCTTCTTCAGAACGGGTTCATTATCCGTACGCCCAAAGGACGGGTCGCGACAGAACTGGCTTATCAGCATCTGCAGATTCCGTATGAGAAAGAAGAGTAAGGATACTTTAAGGCGAGGCGAAGAAAATGCGGAAAGCGTTATAAAATTTGCCTGATGAACGGTATTTGGAACAGACCGATTAGCACTGGAAATGATATGAGAACGGATGACACGCTGAAAAAGAGAAAGATCGAACTGCTCGCGCCTGCGGGCTCATTTGACGTGTTTAAAGCGGTCATTGCGGCGGGAGCGGACGCCGTTTATATGGGGCTTCCGCGTTTTTCGGCACGCGCATATGCGGAGAATGCTGCGAAGGAAAACTATGTCGATGCTATCCGTTATGCGCATCTTCACGGAAAAAAACTCTACTGTACGATCAATACGCTCTTAAAGGAAAACGAACTTTTTGACGAGCTTTACGATACGGTAAAGCCTTTATATGAAGCCGGACTTGATGCGGTTATCGTGCAGGATCTCGGTGAAATGAAGTTTTTACAGACGCATTTTCCCGATCTTCCGATTCATGCGTCGACGCAGGCCACTTCGGTCGGCCCGGGCTGCGCGGAGTATTTAAAGTCGCTTGGCGTAAAGCGGATCGTGCCGGCGCGTGAACTGAACCTTTCTGAAATCCGAAAGTTATATGATGAAACAGGGCTGGAGCTTGAATGCTTCATCCATGGGGCGCTTTGCTACTCGTACTCCGGGCAATGCCTTTTCTCCTCGATAGCGGGCGGCCGATCCGGAAACCGTGGGCGCTGTGCACAGCCCTGCCGGATGAATTATTCGGTTAAAGATGCAGACGGAAAACCTGTTTCGCGCGCATCGGAATCCTGTCTGATAAGCTTAAAGGATCTGAACACGCTTCGGATTCTTCCGAAGATCATTGCCGCGGGCGTCACCTCGTTTAAGATCGAAGGGCGGATGAAGAAAGCGGAATATGCCGCGGGCGTCACCTCGATTTATCGGAAATATATAGACTTATATCTGGCCGGAGAGGACCCGACGCCGACAGCGGAGGACGAGCAGCATCTGTTCGATCTCTTTAACCGCCAGGGATTCACAGAAGGGTATTATGAGCATGAGAACGGGCGCGATATGCTGACGCTTTTAGACCCCGCATACCGTGAACATGACGATGATTTTATCGCTTCGGTACGGAAGCGGTTTATCGAGAACGAGCATAAGGCTATGATCCGCGGAACCTATGCGTTCTCGCTCGGACAGCCGTATGCGCTTACCATCGAAACAGAGCTTGACGGAGAGACCTATTTTGTCACTTCAGGCAGTGATGCGCCGATCGCGCAGGCAGCCGAAAAGCGGAGTGCGACGAAAGAGGATGTCGAAAAACAGCTGTTAAAGGCGGGCGACACCGGATTTCAATGGGAGTCTCTCGACGGCACCGTGGAAGACGGCCTTTTCCTGCCGGTTTCAGAGCTCAATGCCTTCCGCCGCAGAATGCTCGTAAAGTTAGAAGAGGAGATACATGCTCATTTTACGCGGGAGTGTGAAATGGGCGGGAATATAAAAGATGATCCTATGGGTGAGGACTCTCGGATTATTCCAGAGTTAAAGGATCAGACCGGCTCATTGGAACAGAAGAAAACAGATCCTTCAGGCCCCGTGTTTGCCGTCACTGTCCGGACGAAGGAACAGCTGGAAGCGGTTCTCGCATTCGGGAATCCGATCCGGATCGATCTCGAATCGGTCGCAGCGGAGGCAGATGAATATGCAGGAATCGTGAAGCGGGCGCATTCTCTGGGGGATGAGATTTATCTTCGGTTCCCGCAGGTTTTCAGGCATCTTTCTTCGACCTGGTTTGAACTTCATAAAGAGGAGATCCGGACGGCGGGCTTTGACGGCTTCCTGGTCCGTGATCTTGAAGAACTTGATTTTGTGCGGAAAAACAGGTTACAGGGAACGGTCGTTTCGGACCATAACCTTTACGCGTTTAACTCGCTGGCAGCCGACACGCTCCTTACGTTTGGCATTGACAGAATCACGGCACCGCTCGAACTGAACGGGCACGAGATCTCGTCCGCCGGGCTTCTTTCGAAAAACGCGGAGCTTTTCGTTTACGGGCGCGCGCCGATGATGGTGACGGCGAACTGCCTTCATCGGACGCTTCGACATTGCGAACGGAAGACGGAAATCTGGACGCTGACCGATCGGATGGGCAATGATCTTCCGGTGGTGAACGATTGCCGCTTCTGCATGAATACGATTTACAATGCGCTTCCGACGAACCTTCTCCCTGAAGCAGACCGCATCCGGAAGATGGGCGCGCGGATTCTCCGGCTGGAAATGACGACAGAAAGCGGGAAAGAAACCAGCGCGGTGTTAAAAGCGTTTTACCATGCATTTATGACAGGGAATCCGGCTGAAAACGAACGGACCGAGCGGAATGCGGCCGGATCGGATGTTCTTTCGCAGAAGACGACGCGCGGCCATTTTAAGCGCGGGGTTGAGTAAGGTCCGGGCAGCTGAAAACCGGCCGGGAAAAGCAACTTCTATTTAACGGTTAACGGTAATATCTGTGCAATCGTGAGCGGTAAAATTATTGACGAAAAGTCGGCCGTTTATTATAATAAAAAGGTTAAGAACAAATGTGAAAATGTGCATTTTCCCGGCGGGTTTCCGAGAGAATGCCTACAGAAGAGGAAAGAGAATTGATCAAAGGTCTCACGGGCGAAGAAGTCCGTAAACGTACAGAAGAAGGGCGTGTGAATGTGAACCCGTCCGCGCATACCGGGAAGACGGTCGGCGAGATCCTTCTCACGAATACGGTCACTTTCTTTAACCTCCTGAATGTAATCTTTTTTGTATTGATAATTCTGTCAGGCTCGTATAAAAACGGGCTTTTTATGCTGATTATCATTATCAATTCTGTAATCGGCATCATTCAGGAGCTTCGCACAAAAAAGAAACTGGATTCGCTTTCTATTCTGACCGCATCGAAGGCGCACGTCATCCGCGACGATCAGATTTCCGTGATTCCGGTCCGGGAAATCGTGACGGACGATGTGATGGAACTGAAAACCGGGGACGAGATTCCGGCAGACGCTGTCATAATCGAAGGCACATTAGAAGTCAATGAATCGATGCTCACGGGCGAATCGGACAGCCTTCAGAAAAAAGAGGGCGACATGATTCTTTCCGGTGCGTTCATCACTTCCGGTAAAGCGTACGCCCGCGTAATTCATGTCGGAAAAGAAAACTATATCGAAACGATCTCCGGCGAAGCGAAAAAGTATAAAAAAGTCCGCTCTGAACTTCGGAACAGCATCAATATGATTCTGAAGGTTATCGGTATCATCATTGTCCCGCTCTGTGCAGGGATGTTTACTAAAAGTTACTTTTTGAACCATTCATCGTTTAAGGAGGCTGTCGTTCAGACGGTCACTTCGGGAATCGGAATGATTCCGGAGGGACTCGTGCTTCTCACGTCTATCGCCTTGACGCTCGGCGTTTTACGGCTCGCGAAAAAGCGCACGGTTGTGCAGGAGCTTTACTGCATCGAAACGCTCGCGCGTGTCGACGTGCTCTGCCTCGATAAGACGGGCACATTGACGGAAGGCACCGTCAAAGTCGAAGAGAGCGTTCCGTTTATCGAGGAAGCCGCGTTTTTGGAGGCATTCCAGAATGTCCTCGCGGCGCAGGAAAGCCGCAATGCGACGGCCGAAGGGCTGCTCGATTATTTTTGCGAGCCGGTCAGGCCATGGACGGTAAACCTCGTTAAACCATTCTCTTCTGAACGGAAATATTCGGCAGTTTCCTTTGCAGGACATGGTTCCTTCTATTTAGGCGCGCAGCAGATTCTGTTCCCGAAGAATCAGGAGCTCGCAGCACAGGTTCATGACCGCGCGGCGCAAGGCTGCCGTGTGATTGTGCTCGGATATTCGGCGGCAGAAACGCTCGAATCCCGTTTTCCGAAAGACCTGACGCCGATCGGTTTCGTTTCTATGTCCGACGTTCTTCGGAAGGATGTCGAAAAGACACTTCAGTTCTTTAAGGACGAGGGAGTCGCATTGAAATGCATTTCAGGCGACGACCCGCTGACCGTATCTGTCATCGCAGGCCGGTGCGGCCTGGAAAACGCAGAACGCTATATCGACTGCTCGACGATCACGACGCGTGAAGAGATGGCGGAAGCCATGAAAACGTATACCGTCTTCGGACGCGTGAAGCCGGAGCAGAAGAAGCTGATGGTCGAGTGCCTTCAGGAACAGGGGCATACGGTCGCGATGACCGGCGACGGCGTCAATGACGTCCTCGCGCTTCGGCAGGCAGACTGCTCGATTGCGATGGCCGCCGGTGCGGATGCAACGAAGCATGCCGCCAATATTATCCTCCTCGACTCGGATTTCACTTCTATGCTTGATGTCGTGAGAGAAGGCCGCCGCGTCATTAATAATATCTGCGGTGCGGCCGCGATGTACTTGATCAAAACGACTTTCTCGGTATTCCTGACGATCGGTACGATTCTGATCGGAAAGAAATATCCGTTTGAAGCGATGCAGCTTTCGATCATTTCCGGCTGCGCAGTCGGCATTCCGACATTCCTTCTGCAGCTTGAACCGTCCTTTAAAAGGATTGCGGAACACTTCCTTCGGCATGTGTTCCGCAATGCTTTCCCGGCCGGCGTGACGATCGCCATCATCACGTTTATCATTACGAATATCGGCATGCTGATCAATCCGGAGACCGCCGGCGTCCTCAGTACGATCTGCGTTCTCTGTATCGGCTGGATCTACTTCTTTATGCTGCGGCGCGTCTATTCGCCGCTGTCGCCTTACCGGAAAGCGGTCGCGTATACGATGGAAGTTATTTACCTTCTCGTGATGCTGGCCGGACAATGGATTCTCGAACTCACGAACGTCTCTGCGACCGGTGTGCTGATCCTTCTGCTTTCTGTCTCGCTTGCGCCGATTTTCATTGACCTTTTCGATATCATCTACGGAAAATATGTCGAAAAGCTTCTCGACCGGTATGAAGAGAAGAAACGGAAGAAAGAGCGCGAAGGGCGAAAGAGCAAGTCGAAGGAGAATTTCTTTAAGCGGTTCCTGGAGTTATAAAGTTAAGTTTCAGGGGTCTTTACCCGGAAAGCGAAAAGCGATTATTTATTTCCGGATGTTTATTATGTTATTAATATAAAAATATATACAGGTTTAAGATAGACCGACACGAAAGGATGTACGACATGAAAAAGTACGGAGTAAACGAATTACGAAGGATGTATCTGGATTATTTTGAGAAGCAGGGCCATCTGAAGATGAAGAGCTTTTCACTGGTTCCGCAGAATGACAATTCAGTTCTGATCATCAACGCGGGCATGACGCCGTTAAAGCCTTATTTCACGGGGCAGGAGATCCCGCCGCGCCGCCGTGTCTGTACTTGCCAGAAGTGCATCCGGACCGGTGATATTGAGAATATCGGTAAGACTGCGCGTCACGGCACCTTCTTTGAGATGCTCGGCAATTTCTCTTTTGGCGATTACTTTAAGAAAGAAGCGATTCATTGGTCGTGGGAATTTTTGACAAAGGAAATCGGCCTCGATGAGAACCGCCTCTTCCCGTCTGTTTTCCAGGATGATGATGAAGCCTGGAATATTTGGCATGAGCAGGAAGGCGTTCCGGCAGACCACATCTTCCGTTTCGGACGTGAAGACAACTTCTGGGAGCATGGCTCCGGTCCGTGCGGTCCGTGCTCTGAGATCTATTATGACCGCGGCGAAAAGTTCGGCTGCGGAAAACCGGGCTGCACCGTCGGCTGCGATTGCGACCGTTATATGGAAGTCTGGAATAACGTTTTCACGCAGTTCAATAACGACGGCCATGGCAATTATACCGAGCTCGTCCAGAAGAATATCGATACCGGCATGGGCCTTGAGCGTCTCGCAGTAGCGGTTCAGGATGTCGATTCGATCTTCGATGTCGACACGTTAGCTGCATTGACTGCGCATGTCGGCGAAATCACCGGCGTTCCGTATAAGAGCGATCCGAAGGCGGATGTCTCCATCCGTATCATCACCGACCATATCCGTTCCGTCACGTTCATGATTTCCGACGGTATCATGCCGTCGAACAACGGACGCGGCTATATCCTCCGCCGGCTCTTACGTCGTGCAGCGCGCCACGGCAGAATCCTCGGCGTGAAGGGCACTTTCCTTGCGAAGCTTTCCGACACCGTCATTGACACCTCGAAGGACGGCTATCCGGAGCTGGATGAGAAGCGGGCAATGATCCTCGCAGTCATTACGGAAGAAGAAAACAAGTTCAATAAGACGATTGACACCGGCCTCTCGCTCTTAAATGACGAGATGGACGAGCTTGCAAAGAGCGGAAAGACCGTTCTCGCAGGCGCAGACGCGTTCCGTCTCTATGATACCTATGGCTTCCCGCGCGATCTGACTGAAGAAATCCTGGAAGAAAAGGGCTATACGCTGGATGAAAAGGGCTTCGATGAAGCGATGCAGAACCAGAAGGTGACGGCCCGTTCCGCTCGCAAGACGACGAACTACATGGGCAAGGAAGCGACCGCATATGACGATATCGACGCTTCGCTTACGACTAAGTTTGTCGGCTATGGCTGTACCGAAAACGAATCGAAGGTAGTCGTCCTTGTGTCGAAGAATGACCAGGATGAAAAGGACTACGGCGCATTGGCTGAAACGATGGAAGAGAACGAGACCGGCGCAGTTTTAACGGATGAAACCGTATTCTATGCGACGATGGGCGGCCAGGAAGGCGACTTCGGCGAAATCGTTTCGAACCACGGCGTCTTCAAGGTTCTCGAAACCCGCAAACTTCAGGGCGGAAAAGTCGCTCATGTCGGCTTCGTTGAGTCCGGCAGCATTTCAGTCGGCGACACCGTCACGCTGAAAGTTAATAAAGAAAACCGTGAAAGCACCTGCTGCAACCATTCTGCGACCCACCTTCTTCAGAAGGCGCTCCGCACGGTTCTCGGCTCTCATGTCGAGCAGGCCGGTTCTTTGAACAATGCAGACCGTCTCCGTTTCGACTTCACGCATTTCCAGGCGATGACCGCTGAGGAACTGAAGAAGGTTGAAGAGATCGTCAACGAGAAGATCCGCGAAGCGCTCCCGGTCATTACGGAAGAGATGGATATCGAATCCGCAAAGAAGAAGGGCGCGATGGCACTCTTTGGCGAAAAGTACGGCGCATCTGTCCGTGTCGTCTCGATGGGCGACTTCTCGATGGAACTTTGCGGTGGCACTCATGTGAAGAACACGTCTGAAATCGCCGTCTTTAAGATCCTTTCCGAGTCCGGCGTCGCAGCAGGCGTCCGCCGTATCGAAGCGATCACCGCTTCCAATGTTATGGCTTACTACCAGGCGATGGAAGAAGAATATAAGAATACTGCAGCGATCATCAAGGCGACTCCGGCACAGCTGGCAGCACGTCTGAATGCATTGCAGAACGAAATGAAGGCGCTTCAGGCTGAAAACGAGCGCTTAAAGAGCGAAATCGCGAAGAATACCGCCGGAAACATCCTCAACAATGTGACTGTCTTAAACGGCATCTCTGTTCTGATCGCGAATGTTCCGGATTCTGATGCGAATGCGCTCCGCACGCTTGGCGACAACTTGAAAGACCAGCTTCCGGACAGCCTCATTGTCCTCGCATCGGCAGTCGACGATAAGGTAATGCTGATGGCGACGGCGACGGATTCCGCGATTGCGAAGGGCGCTCATGCCGGCAATGTCATTAAGGGAATCGCAGCAATCGTCGGCGGAGGCGGCGGCGGACGTCCGAATATGGCGCAGGCCGGCGGCAAAGATGCTTCTGCAATCCCGGCGGCACTCGAGAAGGCGCTCGAAATCGCGAAAGAACAGATCAAGTAAGAACTGATTTCGTAAAGCAGCAGAAAAGCTACAGACCACTTGTTAAAAGGAGTAAAGGTTAAGTCATGGCAGATATCACTACCAGCGTCTTAAAACCGAAAAATGCGGTTACGAAGGGCCATTACGGCTATATCCGATACCGTAGAAGGATGAACCTGCTGAAAGCATTGCTGCTTTTAGCAGGCCTCATCGGCATCGTCATTATCGGTTATGTGATGACGCAGAGCATGAAGAACTGGCTCTCGATTTTCGCGTGCCTCACGTCGATTCCGATGGCTTTGACGCTCGTCCCGTTCTTTGCAATGCTGAAGTTTAAGCAGCGCCCGGAGGAAGAGTATAATCTCGTGAAATCATTGACCGGAAACGGCGTGCTCGATGTCGAGATTCTGATTCCCGACAAGGACGGCTTAAACTTTACGATTGATTACGCCTATGTCCATGAGACCGGTATTTACTGCTTTTCATCGGACCCGAAGATCGACACGAAGCACGTGGAGGAATATATTCGGAATTACCTCCGGCTGAGCTCCTGTGACTGCGAGCTGACGGTCTATAAAGAGATGGAGACTTATTTAAAGCGTCTCGAAACGCTTTCGCCTTCTGACCGCGAAACGGCGACAGAGAAGATGCTGGAGCAGGAAGGCGTCCTTCGTGCGATTATTTATTGATTAGGAAAACGATATGATAGAGATCCGTGTTACGGACAATTTAGCCGGCCAGCGTCTTTCGAAAGTTTTAAACAAACTTTTGAAGGATGCGCCGGATTCTTTTCTTTATAAGATGCTTCGGAAGAAGAATATCACCTTAAACGGAAAGAAGGCGGACGGCACGGAAAAGACGGAATCGGGCGATACGGTCCAGTTTTTCCTTTCACCCGAAACTTATGAAAAGATGGGCGGCGCAGCTGACCATAGGAATCTTTCTGTCAAAGTTCCGGAAGGTTTCCCCAAAATCCTCGTGCTCTACGAAGATTCCGACGTCTGTATTTTTATTAAGCCCGCCGGCGTCCTTTCACAGAAAGCGGAGGAAGGCGATTTTTCCGCCAATGAATGGGCGATTGCGGAAGCCTTGAAGCAGGGCTATCTTAAGGAAAGCGAACTTGCGGTATTCCATCCGGCAGTTGTAAACCGCCTGGACCGGAACACGCAGGGGATTATGGCGGCTGGGTTCAGCATAAACGGGCTTCAGGTTTTATCGGAGCTTTTCCGGGAACGCGAAAACCTCGCCAAGGATTATTACGCTTTAGTAAAGGGAACTGTTTCTTCGCCACGCGACGAATCAGCTTTTCTTTCCAAGGATGAAGCCTCAAATAAAGTCAAAATCACTACTTTTCCGGCACCGGATTCAAAACCTGTTAGGACTTCGTTTGAACCTGTAAAAGCCGCAAAAAACGGCAAATTTACGCTTGTATCGGTGCATCTTCACACCGGACGCTCTCATCAGATCCGCGCACACCTGTCAAGCCTCGGTTTTCCGGTGCTTGGTGATATGAAATACGGCGACAGAGCATTGAACCGTGAGATGAATCTTCCGTACCAATGTCTCTGCTCCTATCGGCTTTCCTTCCCGGAACTTCCGAAGCTTCCCGGCATCAGCGGAAAAACATTTGAGATTCCGGTTCCCGAAGAATGGCCGAAGTGCTGAAGATAACGCTGGATAAATGAAGTGATACACGAAAAAAACTTGAACATTCACAGGAGAAATTATGGCGACCTGGGGTTCACGGGGCCTTCGCGGCTCCCTGCTCGAAGAAATGATCAATTATACGATAGAGGATTATCGTGAGCGCGGGCTCGCACTGATTCAGAAGGTGCCGACCCCGATCACGCCGATTGAGATTGACGCGAAAACGCGACATATCACGTTAGCGTATTTCGAAAAGCAGTCGACAGTCGACTATATCGGCGCCGTCCAGGGAATTCCTGTCTGCTTTGACGCGAAAGAGTGTGAGTTTGACACGTTCCCGCTCGCTAATGTCCATGAGCATCAGGTGAAGTTCATGGGCGACATGGAGAAGCAGGAGGGGATCGCCTTTCTCGTCATCTATTACACGAAAAAAGACGAAGCGTATTATCTGCCTTACCGCGATCTGAAACGGTTCTGGGACCGGATGGAATCGGGCGGACGGAAGAGTTTTACCTTCGATGAAATTGATAAAACTTACCGGATTTCGGTCAAATCGGGTGTTTTCGTCCATTTTTTGGAAGCGCTTCAGCTCGACCTCATTTCGCGGGAGGGCGGAAATGCTTCAAGCGAAAATGAGAATCCCTAAAAGATGAGAATCCCTCAAGCGAAAATAAAGAGTCCCTAAAAGCAAAACGGAAATGACCAAACGAAAGTGAGTTAATATGACAGAAGAAAATAAACAGACGAAGGCAGATGAGAATCAGACGATAATGGACGCAAATCCGATGAGAACTGATGCAAACCAGGCGGAAATAGGCGCGAAAAAAACGACCGGCGCGAAAAGTTTCCTGATTTTCCTCCCGTTCCTCCTTATCGCCATTATTTTGGGCGGTCTGATCGGCTATGGCTTCAGCGCCTATACGTATTCGGTCCGGTCAGAAGAAGCTTATCGGAAACAGGCGGAAAAAATCGATGACGCGAAAGCATTGGAATCGGAAACGCTGAAAGCGTATCAGAATGCGGCGACCGAGGAGGAGGCTCTTTTTAAAGAGGCCGCTTCCTTAAAGCTGAACCCGGATTCCTTCTTTGCCGGCGATTCGTCTGTAGATCTATATCTTTTTGACATCTCCGAAGTTTATTCGTCTGAGAAGATCGTCGTCCTCTGCGGTGAAACGGTTGCAAAGGAAGCTGAAGAAAAGATGATGAAAGCGCTGGAAGCTTCGTTTGACCCGTGTGTTTCTGTCGTTTCAGCAGATTTTTCCGAAATTGACGAGAGTTCGCTCGGTCTTCTTTCAGTCGAAAACAAAAAGGGCGCGCGCGTCGTCATGGTCCGCATTTTTGCGACGGATGAAGCGATATTTGATTCGCGTTCGGGTATGTACTATGACCTGGTGAATGATGCGATTCTAGACTGCAAAACAGAATACGGCGCGGATCTTACGGTCTATCTTATGAACAATGACCTCTCCGGAATGGTGCCGCATTGGAAGGAAGAAGAATGGGCGGAGTATTGCGCGGATGCGCTTCTCCTTCGTGAAAAAAAGGATGCGGCAGAGAAAGCATTGACCTATGAGGACCGGCTCTATTTCGCGAAACTGAGCGGCGATTATTCCGCTTTTAACCCGCAGGAAAAACTCGACATCCGCTGGATCATTATCTGTGCGGCTGGCGCATTCGTGCTTGCGGCCGTCACATTCTTAATCAGCTTCTTATTTAAGGGCATGAGGAAAAGCAGATGAATTATCGGGTAATGACCGTCGATGACGTAAGCACCATCGCGGCTCTTTATATGGACTACTATAATAACCATGAAGAGGGCTGCTGGAACGAAGAAAAGGCGTATAAACGGATTCATCAGATGGTGACGATTGAAGATTCGCTCTGCCTGATCCAGGAAGAGGACAGCGGTACTCCGACCGGATTTCTGATCGGCTATTATAAAGAGTTTGATGACCTGAAAGCGTATTATCTCGAAGAAATCGTCATTTTTGCCGA
>DCGM01000087.1 GCA_002315255.1 Lachnospiraceae bacterium UBA1778 | reverse complement strand
GAAACCTCGTCAAATGGTGGGAGAGGATGGATTCGAACCATCGAAGGCAAAGCCAGCAGATTTACAGTCTGTCCCCTTTGGCCACTCGGGAATCCACCCATAAAAGTCCTGACAAGGAAAGATATTAACACACGGGCACAGAAAAAGCAAGCACTTTTTTCAAGTTTTTACAGATTCCCGTTTCCCTTTATCTCTTCCGTCCCAGTAAGCTTCATTTGATGCTTTTTCGGAATCTTATGCGCCTCATAAAATGCGGGCAATGCAGCCTGTCCTTCCTTCGTGACCGGCTTGATCCAGCGGCCGCTTTTATAATACCAGAGCATGATCCCATAGCGGAGCGGATCGTCGAGATAACGGAGTATAAAAAGGATGACAAACGGCAGATGGAAGACGTTTGCGCCGATTACCAGCGCCACGAGGTCAATCACATAGATGAATGAAAGCTCTACCACCGTTCCGAAAACGGTCTCGCCGCCGGCGCGGAAGGTATCGTTCATGAGCCAGTTTCCCATACGGAACACCATGATAACCGCGAAGACGATGAGACATCCCCATCCGATCTCCAGTGACTCGCCTGACAGACCGAGCACGGAGAGCAGCGGACGCCCGAAGATTAGTATCGGAATATCAATCGCCGCAATCATGGCAGTGCAAAGGAGCAAAAGCCTCGGTGCCGAGTCCAGCGCTTTCTCAAGCTGGCCCCCGCCGACTGCATTGCCGGTAAGGATCGCGGACGATGCGGAGAACCCGCAAAAGAACGAAATGTAGATTCCTTCCAGAACAGAGATTACAGCAAATGCGGCGATAGCGGCCTCAGACTGATGTCCAAAAACGATGCTGACAATCGTACCGGAAATCGCCACTAAAAGCTCATTACAGATGAGCGGGATACAGCGCTTGATAAACGTGCCCGCAAAGCCGTTTCCGAAGCGGAAATGATCGCGGAACCGGAAGAGATACGGAAACCGTTTGAAGAGCGAAAAAATAATGATGCAGGCAAGGTTCACGGAAGAAGAAATGACAGTCGCGAGTGCCGCGCCTTCGATTCCCATCTGCGGGAAGCCTAAATTACCGTTGATCAGCGCCCAGTTGAAAAAGACATTTGTGACGACGGAAATGACGGAGGAGACCAGCGGAATCTGCACGTGTCCGGTCGCCCGAAGAAGCGCTGCTGCCGAAACGCAGGTGATGTTCAGCGGGAACGTGTAACCGATGATGCGCAGATAACGCACGCCGATTTCGCGGATGACGGGCTTATCCGTGTAAACCATCATGACTTCTTCCGGGAAGACTGTCGAAAGAATACAGAAAACCGCGCTGATGCTGATGACGAGGAGCCACATCAGGCCGTACGAACGGCAGACGCCCTTCTCGTCCTGCGCGCCCCAGTACTGCGAAATAAACAGGGTGCCTCCGGCAATGATTCCCCAGTAAGCGCCGAACACGAGGATCGTAAACTGCGCGCAAAGACCGACCGCGCCGACGGTCTGTTCACCGAGCGGCGCAATCATAATCTCATCTATCATACTGCCCGTATTGGTTAAAAGGTTCTGCAGCGCAACCGGAATCGCGATCGCTGTGAGCTGCTTTAAAAACGGGCCCCATTGGAACTTCTTTTTCATTGATTACATCCCCATGAATGCGACGCCGAGCGGATAGCCGACGGCGCACATCACAATCACCGCGAGAACGGCGAAAATACCGCCCCACGCGAACATATCTTTCGTTTCAGTCCAGCCGGAGCCGATGGCGACCGTATTGATCGTCGACTGGCCGGCAGGCGTCATGTTGCAGATCGCAGCGCCGAAGCCGACGAGCGACACGATGACGGGAAGTGACAGCGTTCCTTCGGGCAGCGTCGGAATAACTAAAAGCGCCACGGAGGAGACTACATTCGTCGTAACGATATTCGACGAGAAATTCGTCTGAAGGACTACCCAGATGACGAAGAAAATCAGGATTCCGACGGCCGGAAGGCTTCCGGTGACCGGGGAAAGCGTCTGCGAGAGCCACGCCTTGATGCCGACCGCATCATTGGTCAATGCGGAGCCGAGCATCGTCGCTGCGCCGGTCATGACGATAGCCGCCCAGAGGACGCCGTTCTTCATGACATCATTAAACTTTAAGATCGGCTCGTCTTTGTCCGTGAAGAGGAAAAGCAGGATGCAGCCGAGCAGCGGCGGCATCGCCGTTGTCCAGCCGTTGATCGTCTTATAAACCTCCGGAAGCGCATCCTTTATAAGGCTCGGAACGACCCATAAAAGGATGACGATTCCCATCGTCACGAGGACGGTGATCTCTTTCCGGTCCGCCTTCGGGAGCGATTCCTTCAGGCTTAAAACGCGCTTCGTATCGATCTGCTTTAAATCGTTCGGACGATAGAGAAAACGGAACATGAGAATCATCAGAACGAGCAGCACGAGGCCGGTCGGAATGCCGAAGGCCATATACTGGAACTGGTTGATTTCGATTCCTGCCGTCGATTTTAAGAGCGCCAATGCCGTATTCGGCCAGACATGGCCGATACCTGTCATGCCGGAGGAAAGGCTGATGGCAAAAGCCGAGCCCATCATCAGCATGTTCGCGGTCTTACTTCCCTTCTTCAGTTCCAGCGTTTCGAAAATATTCTCAAGGAACGGCATAAATGCGACGAAAAGAACGGACGGGCTGATAAAAAGCCCCATAAACGTGACCGCCGCGAACAGGAAGCAGACGAAGAACCACGGGCCCTTCCGCGCAATCCGGTTCGTAATGAAGAATACCGTGCAGCGTTTGACAAAATTCGTCTTCGACAAAGGATACACGAGCATAAAGGTGAACAGTAAAAATGCCACCGTCGAGTTTCCGAACGTGCCGCTTAACACCTTCGAGAATCCGAAGGACGGCAGGAAGCCGAGCATCAGAATCGTAATCAGGCTCGGCCAGTCGATGGAAACGGTAATCCATAAGAAGAGCGAGGCAAAGAAGATACCGAGGATCGCCATTCCTTCTTTCGTCATCGGCTCCGCGACCGGAAGGATGACCGAAAAAAGAAGGACAATGAGCGCCGCGGGAATCAGCATCAGACGCTTCTTCAGATTTCCTGCGCTCCTTTTTGTATTTGTAACACCTGCGGATTCATTTCCGCGATTTTCCATAGCCATGTCAGTCTTCCTTTTCCCAGTCGCGGGCGCGTTCTACAGCCCGTTTCCAGCCTTTCAGTTTTTTATTTCTTTCTTCTTCCGTAAACGTCGGCTTAAAGAGCCGGTCCGGCTTCCAATTCTTCAGAATTTCAGTCGTATTCTCATAATATCCGACGGCGAGGCCCGCAAAATAGGCCGCACCGAGCGCTGTCGTTTCAACGCACTCCGGCCGGACGACCGGTTCGTCGAGAATATCGGCCTGGAACTGCATCAGAAGATTATTTAACGATGCGCCGCCGTCCACCTTTAACGAAACAATCGGCGTTTCCGCATCCATCTCCATCGCCTTTAAGACGTCGAGCGTCTGATAGGCTAAGGATTCCAGCGTGGCCCGGATAATATGATACCGGTTTACGCCGCGGGAAAGTCCGACGATCGCGCCGCGCGCATACGGATCCCAGTAGGGAGCGCCTAAGCCGGTGAACGCGGGGACTACATAACAGC
>DCGM01000040.1:28791-28921 GCA_002315255.1 Lachnospiraceae bacterium UBA1778 | reverse complement strand
GCATATTTGAACGTGTGACGGTCTCGCAGATACGTTATGGAGCCTTTTCACAGGCGCCGTTCTCGGGACTCGGCGGGCAGAAACAGCTGCCCTGGGCCAGCCTTAAGCTCATGACGGAAGCCTCGCTAAA
>DCGM01000040.1:0-28680 GCA_002315255.1 Lachnospiraceae bacterium UBA1778 | reverse complement strand
AAACAGCTGCTCGGAGACTAAGCCTTAAGCGGGTGGCGGAAGGCTTTTCGGATGCTGAAGGTCACGAACCATACGACGAATGCGCCGAGGCAGAAGAGCACGAGATAAATCAGCAGGAATACCGGATACGGCACGAGCGGATAGATGTCGCGGAACAGCGGCAGCGATGTCTCATAATACGGCGAGATATAGAACATGTTAAAGTAATATTCCTTGTGACGGACGAAGTAGAGCGGATAAGCGATACAGTTGAGCGCCAATGCGATGATAACCGCCACTGAAAAAACTGCCGAGGCGGAGAGGCCTTCCCTCCCCAGGTTTTTCAGACTCTTCGCATAGCCTTGCGTCACGATCAGGAAGATTCCCATAATCGTGATGGACGTATGCCAGAAGAAACTGTGGCAGGTCATTGTGATATAGTCCCAGTAGAAGCCCTCCGGCAGTACGAGCGTGCTGATTCCGGCAATGAGCCCGAAGAACGAGAGAAATCGGTACATGCTCTGCTGGATTTTCTCATTGCGGACAAGTGGTGCGATAAAAGCGACGAACATCGGGACGGAGCAGAACTGCCACGGAAACAGATTCCAATGATAGCTGCCATGTTCGATACAGAAGAATACTTCCTTATAGATCTCGGTGATGACCATGATCAGACCGTAGATAAAGATCACGCGGTCATTTAGTTTTTTGTTCTTTTTCGGCGCGACATAGCGGAGAAGGAGAAAGAGCTCGACCGCCATGATAATCATCCACATCCAGTAGAACCAGCCGTACATGGCGCCGCCGTTTTTGGGAAGAAATGATGGATCCCACATCCAATCTGTAAGCATTTTAACCTCCATTTAAGGTTCATCGGTTACTATTTGATAAATTGGTATATTTTGCCCCCGGAAAAGGGCGTCCGAAACCAACAGCAGGAGTATACCACTTTCCCGAAGAAAAGCAATTATTGTTTCGGAATGTTTTGGCGGCAGAATCAATTATCGTTACAAAATGTTTACAATATGGACATAATGTGACGGATTTTTTTTATTGTAAAAAAAGACAATTAGGGGTATTATATATTAGGTTTTATAGTATCGAGAATTGGCTTTAGCCGTTTTTTCTGTAAAGGGACGATATGAGCGCAGCATATTTTTCGGAAGTCTGCACTTTTTTAGACTACCAGGTAAAAAACACAGACCTTCTTTATCAGGCGTTTTCCTATGGGGCTTCTCCGGCGGAAGAGGCCATAGATGCTGACGCGTCTGTCAATGCAGGAACGGAAACGCTCGCCGTCATCGGCAGCGAAGCCATGAAGCTTTATCTTTTAAAGAATGTGACGGACCACTACGGGACGTATGAGAATCGGGACGATGACAGTTACGGAACCGGAAGTTTCCTGATCCGCGGCGGGATGAATCCGGAAGAATACCGGAAGCTTTCTGAAAAGGTTCTGTCGGACAGCTGGCTTTCCGAACGTGTTAGAGGAGCTGACATCCTGAAATTCAGGACCGAGGGCGTTTTCGACGGGAGAGAAGCTACATCGGATAAGACCGGCGCATATGAGACCGAATCGGAAAAGTCGGACGCAGCGCTGTTGAAGGCTCTCGTCGGCGCGGTTGCATTGGACAGCCGGTTTAATCCGGGCGTCCTTCAGAATACCGTCCGAAAGGCGCTTTCGGTAGAGGATTTCCTCGAAGAGCTGCCGCCGGAGCCGGAAAAGATCGTAAAGGTCACACTGGAATCCGCGGTCAACCGGTTAAAGGAGCTCGGCGATAAAGGAGTCTGTTCCGCGCCGGATTATCAGTTCGACAGCCCGGATACGATCGGCGAAGATGTAAACGGCACTCCGGTCTGGTACTGCAAATGTACGGTGGAGAGCATGAATCTGGTGAAAGGCGCGTTTGCCGTTTCGAAAAAGAATGCGAAAAAATGCGCGTCCTACCTCGTTCTCTGCGATTATTACGGGCAGGAGAACGAATTGGGAGATGATCCTGATCTTCTCGAGTATCAGGTGAAGATGCCATAAGACAGGAGTTACCAAAGGGCGGCGGGAGCCGTCATAACGATATAAAGCTTTGGAGGTTTATTTTTCATGAAAAAGGCACTTGTAATTCTTCTTTGCGTGGCAATGCTTTTCTCTGCTGCAGCCTGCGACACGACTTCTCAGAACACGCGTGGCGCAACTTTCAACGGAAAGACCATCTACATGGACGAACTCCGGTTCTACATCTACTATAATCAGTATCTATTTGAAGAAGATGCCGGTGATCTGATCGAGACGATGTTCTCCTCGAAAGATAGTTTCTGGAAGACGGAATCCGGCGACGGCACCTATTTCGATGAGCTTGTCAAGGCAGATGGTGTGGAACTGCTTCAGACGAACCGGATCATGTGTGCGGAAGCTGAAAAGAACGGCGTCACATTGAATGAGGAAGAGCTTGCAGCGGCGGAAAGTGAATATGAAACCTTCATGAAGAACCCGGGCAATGTCCTCACCTATGCGGACGGCGTATCGGATGAAATCGTTCATCAGTTCTTCCTCGACCTCTATCTCGCGGAGAAGTATGAAGCGACGCTTACGGATGATGTGGATACGGAAATCGACCCGAGCGTCACGCTTCGGAAGATCGTCGAGGGCGCGAATGTAGTCGCTAAGACGAATGCGCCGGAAAATGAAGACGGAACCGAAGGCCGCGCGTATACGGAAGTCGAGAAAAAGCAGTTTATCGAAGACGCATTGAAAAAGATGCGCGAGCTTTTTGATGAGGGGAAAGCGCCGCTCGAAGTCTACAATGAGTTTACAAGCAGCGAGACCGTCACGGTTTTTATCGTCTATAATAAAATCCTTCAGGCCGACAATCTCGATTCCGGCGAAGATAAAGAAATCTATTTCAAAGACGCATGGAACCTGACCGAGGAAGACGGACTTCAGCAGTTCTCTTATGTCCGTTCTGACGGCATCACGATCTATTATCTCCTCCGTATGCTCGATCCCGACAGCGATGAAGAGCGTGCAAAGGCAGAAGCGGAGATCCTCGAAGAGCGTAAGGCAGCATTGTTAGCGGAAAAAACCGCAGAGCTTCAGAAGAAGTATTCGTTCTATGTCCGGAAGGCGACTTTCCCGGATATCACCTATATGGGCGCGGCGATTGGCAGCACGACAGAATAAAGAACCCCAAAAACGACAAATAAAAGGACGGAGGGTTTATGGGAAGAAAAGATGCAAAGCGTATTAAGGAAGTCGACGGATTCCATTCGATTATTCCGTATATGATGCCGAAGAGGACAGAAGCGGAAGTTTCATCGCAGGAGAAGTTTGACGTAACAGAACTCGTAAAGTATCTGGAAAAGAAGAATGAAGGAATTGACCGTGATCAGCGGACGAAGATTTTCCACGCCTGCTGCTATGCAATCGCAAAGACGATCTACCTCCGCCCGAAACTGAATATTTTCGTCGCAGGACGCCGTTACTGGCAGCGGAATGATATCACGCTTTCCTTTGTGGCGAAGCAGAAGTTTAATGATGAATCGGAAGAGACCCTGATGTTTATTAAGGCAGTGCCGGAGATGACGCTTGATTCGATCAGCGCGAAAATTCGTGGCGATGTGAAGGAAGCCCGTGAGAAGTCCGGCAATGATCTCGGCGATATGATGGATTTCGTCGGAAAACTGCCGCGCTTTGTCCTGACGATCTTTTTCGCCATCTTAAGACGGCTGGAATATCACGGAATCATGCCGCAGTCGCTGACCGCAGGCGATCCGAACTATTCGACGGCCCTCCTTTCGAACCTCGGTTCGATCGGCGCCGGCACCCCGTATCATCATTTAAACAATTACGGAACGAACTCTTTGATGGGTGCGATCGGCACGATTCATAAGGAAAAGTGCCTGATGCCGGACGGCAGCGAGGAAGTGCGCGACATCCTTCCGATGTCCTTTAACCTCGACGAGCGTATCGCGGACGGCTTCTATTTCGCAAAATCCTTGCGGATTACGCGCTATCTTTTAGAACATCCGGCGCATCTTGAGGAGCGTCTGGACGCGCCGATTCCGGAATTATGCAATTAACATGAAAAACTATAAACTGACTATCAGCTTCGACGGCACCCGCTACTACGGCTGGGAGCACCAGCCGGACCAGGATACCGTTCAGGGGCGTATCGAAAATGTATTATCCCGCCTCTGTGAAGGGGCTCCGGTCGAAGTGATCGGCGCAGGACGGACAGATGCCGGTGTGCATGCGCGCGGAATGGTCGCCTCCGTAAAGATGGAGTGCAGCCTGTCCGGGGAAGAACTCCGGGATTATATGAACCGGTATCTTCCGGATGACATCTGTGTGACCGAAGCCGGTATCGCTTCTGAACGCTTTCACGCGCGCTACAATGCTGTCGGAAAAGAGTATTGTTATACTTTCTATATCGGTGAACTGAAGCCAGTCTTTAACCGGAAATATGTGACCGTGTTAGAAAAGATGCCGGATGTCCGAAAGATGCGGGAAGCCGCGGAAATCCTTCAGGGAACGCACGATTTTAAAGCTTTCTGTACAAATCCGAACATGAAAAAATCGACAGTCCGGACGGTGGATGAAATCCGGATCGTCGAGAAAAAAGAGTATCTTTGCCTTTATTTTCATGGCGACGGTTTTTTACAGAATATGGTGCGGATCCTTTCGGGCACGCTTTTAGACGTCGGAAAAGGAAAGTATGCGCCGGAGCATTGCCGTGAGATCATGAAGAGTCTCGACCGGACACAGGCCGGTCCGACGCTTCCGCCTCAGGGGCTCTGCCTCATGCGAGTCGATTACTGATCGGTCAGATATTAGCGGACAGCCCATAGCTTTAAGCTTATGGCTGTCCGTTTTTTATTCGACATTTCGGAGTTTCAGAATGTACGCTTCGCTTAAAACGGCGGAGTTTTACTCAGAAAGGAGTCTTATGTCATTACAGTTTGTCTGCCGGGATATCACGACGATGGAGACCGATGCGATCGTCAATGCCGCCAATGAATCGCTTTTAGGCGGCGGTGGCGTAGACGGCGCCATCCATCGTGCTGCCGGCCCGAAGCTTTTAGAAGAGTGCCGTACGCGCGGCGGCTGTAAGACCGGCGATGCCGTCATCACATGGGCGTATGACCTGCCGAGCACCTTTGTTATCCATACGGTCGGCCCGATCTATCAGGACGGAAAACATGGCGAAGAAGCGCTCCTCGAATCCTGCTATCAGAGATCGCTCGAGCTCGCCGTATCGCACGGCTGCCGTTCAGTCGCATTCCCTTTGATTTCCGGCGGCGTCTACGGCTATCCGAAGGCAGAAGCGCTCGCCGTCGGCGTCCGCACTGTCCGGGCCTATTTAGCCGCGCAGGAAGAGGAGATTGAGGTTTATTTCGTTTTCCTCCGGAAGGACGATTTCCAGCTGACGGATTCCGATTTCTCCGAGATCGACCGCTATATCGGGCGGAATTATGAGCCGGAGAAAATCGGGCTTAAAGCGCGGAAAAACGCTACAGCGAAACATGGAAGGTCCTCGATCCATGCGAATGCGCTCGGGATGATTTTCTCGACGAAGGACTCCGACGGAGTGTTTTCCGAAAAAGAATCTGCCGGTGAAGTATTTTCCGACAAAGAATCCTCCGATGAAATATTTACCGAGGCATGCATATCCTTCGCCCCTATGCTGGGGGAACCGTTTGTTTTGGACGAGAGCTTTTCCGAGATGCTTCTTCGTCTGATTGACGAGCGGGGGCTTACAGATCCGGAGGTCTACAAAGCTGCCAACATGTCGCGGAAACTGTTCTCGAAAATCCGGAGTGACGTGCATTACCAGCCGTCGAAAAAGACTGTTGCGGCGCTCATTATCGCATTGAAGCTTAGAATGGAAGAAGCGGAGGAACTCATGATGAAGGCAGGCTTCGCCTTTTCAAATTCAGTTCTTTTCGATGTGATCATCCGATATTATATCGGGAAAGCGCAGTACGATCTTTTTAAGATCAATGAGACGCTCTTCGAGAAGGACCAGCCGCTCCTGGGACAGGAATAACTGATTTACCGGCCTGCAATGCCGGGACAGAAATATTTGATTTACCGGTCTGCATCGCAGGCCGGTTTTTTGACTGCAGAATCAGAGTGTTTATTTGTCGCTTGCGAAGCGACCAAAAGCATACCAAAATATCCTATACTGTGAATGTAAACAAAAAAGCGCGGGCCGAAAGACCCGGCCCGCAGCAAAACAATATCATACAGAAACACAGAATAGGAGGATTTCACATGAAAAAAGGTTTAACGGAAGTTGTATTCATTTTAGACAAAAGCGGTTCAATGAGCGGCCTCGAGTCCGATACGATCGGCGGCTTCAATGCGATGCTCGAGAAGCAGAAAAAGACGGAGGGCGAAGCATTGATCTCGACGATCGAGTTTAACGGTACGAGCACGGTTATCCATGACCGGCTGCCGGTGCAGGATGTGAAACCGATGACCTCGGAGGACTATGAGGTTGGCGGAAATACGGCGCTGATCGACGCGATCGGCGGCGCAGTCAGCCATATCGAGACGGTTCACCGCTATATCCGCGAGGAGGATTGTCCGGAAAAGACGATCTTCATCATCACGACGGACGGTATGGAAAACGCGTCACACCAGTATTCCTCGCAGGACGTAAAAAAGAAGATCGAGGAAAAGACGAAGGACGGATGGGAGTTCCTCTTCCTCGGCGCGAACATTGACGCGGTCGAAACGGCGAAGAAATTCGGCATCCGGGAAGACCGTGCGGCGAATTATAACTGCGATTCTGAAGGAACAAATCTTAACTTCTGCGCGATGGCAGAAGCGATCACGACGGTCCGAAGAGGGAAGAAACTCGAATCATCCTGGAAGAAGAGCATCGACGAGGACTACGAGAAGCGCGGAAATAAATGACAGAACCGCTACAGATTCGCGACAAATCAGCGACAAAACCGCTACAGATCCGCGACCGATAACGGATCCTTAAATGCTTCTCGATAAAGCGATCACCGGATGCCCGTGTCTTTCCGGCAGCTTTCCTTCAAGCGCGCTGTCTTTTGCGAAGCCCTGTGCTTCCCAGAAGGCGAGCGCGCTTTCGCTGTCTTCCGGACAGCCGAGCGTGAGCTTCTGGTAACCCTGAGCCTTTAGTGCCGCGCGGATATCGGCAAATAACGACGAGCCGATGCCGGTCCTTTGAAGTTCGGCGTCGACCATAAACCAGCCGATAAAGGCTTCATTCTTTTCAGGAGAATCTAAGAGGAGATCGAGGATAGCGATAAGTTTCTTCTCGCCGGCGATATCCTCGTCCGCACCGTTTCGGCGCGACAGCTTCTCGTAGAATCCGACGAAATATTTCCCGGAAACCTCGGATTCTTCCACAATCGGCGAAAGATCGCTGATGACAGCCGTTAAATGGCGCATTGCGGGCGCATTGCCTGTGGTGCGGTAAATGTGCCGGTTGTGGCGGCAGAAGCGGATAACCTCGGATATTTCGGCTTCTGTGATGCGTTTCACATCGTAGTCTGTGCCAAGCGCCTGAATATCGAAGGCGGCTTGACCTGTAAGCGCATGACTCGCCTCGTATTCGATCGCATCGCGGAACTGCGTCTCGTAAAGCTCACGGTAGACGCCGTTCATCGAAAGCAGCTCTTCGTGCGAGCCTTCCTCCTTAATGACGCCGTCCTTCACGACTAAAATCTTATCGGCCTTCAGAATCGTGGAAAGCCGGTGCGCGATGACGATTGACGTGCGGCCCTTCATCATCCGTTCGAGCGCATCCTGAATCGCGCTTTCGGAGATCGAGTCGAGTGCGGAGGTTGCCTCGTCGAGAATCAGAATCGCTGGATTTTTCAGCATGACACGGGCGATAGAAAGCCGCTGCTTTTCGCCGCCGGAAAGCTTTAAGCCGCGGTTTCCGACTTCGGTGTCGTAGCCCTTCGGCTGGCTCATGATAAAGTCGTGGATCGACGCGACCTTACAGGCTTCCATGATCTCTTCGTCAGTCGCATTGTCACGGGCGTAGAGGAGATTTTCTTTAATGGTGCCGTTAAAAAGATAGGTTTCCTGCGTGACGACGCCGATGTTCGAGCGGAGATACGTAAGGTCCATATCGCGCACGTCGACACCGTTGATCTTCACGGCGCCTGCATTGACATCATAAAGACGCGGGATAAAGTTGACTACAGTCGATTTTCCGGAGCCGGAGGGGCCGACTACCGCATACATTTTCCCGCCCGGGACGACAAAGCTGACATCCAGTAAAAGCGGCTTTTCCGGGTCATAGGAGAACGCCACATGCTCATACGTGATATCCTGGTCCTTTACCTCAGGCTTCAGTCCGTTCTCCGGAGCGACAATCGTATTCTCCCGGTCGAAATAATCGAAAATACGCGTAAACAGCGCCAGTGACCGCGTGAAATCGACACCGATATTTAAGAGTGATTCAACCGGCCGATAGAGGCGGTTCACGAGTGCGACGACGGCGGTTACCGTACCGACGGTCAATGCGCTGTCCCAGCAGTTGATGATGATCAGACCGCCCGCGAAGTAGATGAGGAGCGGCCCGAGCTGGGTGAAAAGCCCCATCGCGACGCGAAACCAGCTTCCGGAGCGCTGCTCTTTCATGGAAAGGTTCGTGACCTCTTCGTTGATCTTTACGAAAGACTCGTATTCTTTGTCTTCGCGGGTGAAAAGCTTCGTGAGAAGCGAACCGGAGACGGAGAGCGTCTCATTGATCACCTGGTTCATCTCGTCATGCTTCGCCTGGCTTTCATTCAGGAGCTTAAAGCGCTGCTTGCCGACTGATTTCGTCGGCAGAATCAGAAGCGGCAGGACTAAAAGCCCGACGAGCGCGAGCTGCCACGACATCGTAAACAGCGCGACCAGCGTCGTCGCGACCGTGGCGACATTCGAAACGATCGAGGACAATGTGCCTGAGATGACCGAGCTCACACCGGAAATATCGGTATTCATGCGGGTGATGATATCGCCCTGCTTTTCCGTCGTGAAGAACGAGTGCGGCATATGCTGAAGATGCCGGTACATCTGGTTCTTCATGTCGAAGATGATGCGGGACGAAATCCAGGAATTGATATAGTTCTCGAGGACGCCGATAATCTGGCTTCCGGCGAGCGCGAGGAAGGCGAAGATCAGGAGCTTTATGAGGAGCGCAAGATCCCGTCCCACCAATGCTTCGTCGACTATTTTACCGGTGATCATGGAAGGCAGAAGACCGACTAGCGATGAAATCAGAATTGTGACAAAAACAAGTATAAACTGGAAAATATACGGTTTCAGATACGAAAGGATCCGAAGAATCAGCTTTTTCGTGATTTTCGGCATATTCGCCTTTTCCGCCTCTGTTAAGAACCCGCGCGGACCTAATCCGCCGCCCATTCCTCCTGCCATAATTAAACCTCTTTTCTGGATAAGATAGAAAGAAGGCGCTTCCGAAGAAGCGCCTTCAAATAGGCTTCGGTTATTACTTCAGCGCGTCTAAAGAAGACTGCTTGCCGCCATAGAGGCCCATCGGCTCATTGTGGATCGCTGCCACAGAGACGAGGTGCGTGCCATGCGACTGGTTGAAATCATTCAGATACGGGACATGCTGGAAGTAGTTCGCATCCATTTCGCCGGCTTCGACTACATCGTTCGGGATGACATAATCCGAGAAGACGGAAATCTCTAAGGAGATGCCTTTTTCTGCGAGAATCTGTTCAGCAATCTCGAGGATTTCAGCGTGCGGAGTAGCAGAAGCGGCTACCTTGATCTCTTCGCCGAATAAAGCATCATAATCGAGATTCGGGTCATAACCGTTTGTTGCGGTTTCGACGGAAGAAACGACAGAGCCTGCATACTTCGTATTGATGAAATCGAGGACTTCCTGCGACTGGAGCGCTGCAACGAGCGCCAGAATCTTCGGCTCGTTTTCATTGCCTTCCTTAACGACGAGGATGTTCGCGTAAACAGCAGCGGAGCCTTCGATCGCCAATGAATCCTTGACCGGGTTCATTCCGGCATCGATCGCGTAGTTCGAGTTGATGACTGCATAGTCAACCTCTTCGAGGACACGCGGAAGCTGAGCAGCTTCCATTTCCTTAAATTCAATGTTCTTCGGATTCGAGGTGATATCCTTGATCGTAGCGGTAACACCTGCATTCGGATCCAGCTTGATATAGCCAAGGGACTCTAACAGAAGAAGCGCACGTGCTTCATTCGTCGTGTCGTTCGGGATCGCGATGACAGGACCTTTCTGGGTCTGTCCGCATCCGGAAGCAAGGAGTGAGAGCGCGAGAATAGCCGCAAGTACTAAAGATGTAATTTTTTTCATAACTTTTCTCCTTTTGTCTGAAGGGCCGAAAACGGTATCAGACCTTTGTTTTAATAAGTTTTTCCGCTCTCAAGAGGAGTATCTGAGAGACGCCGCCTGACTTATTGTTTACAGATTATATATAAAATTACATTTAATGTCAATAATCGGAAATGCCGTCAAAGTGCCGAATAAAACGGAAAAAACGGGGCTTTTTCGGCACAATGACAGAAAGCTGCAAAAAGCAGAAAAGTGTGTGAAATTATTAACGTTTTTTCACGGTTTCTGAAGGCATTCTGCGCGATTTCCGCTTTATTTTGCATTGACAAGAAGGTGAAATAATTTTATACTTACAGTCAAGAAAATGTTTTCAGGAGGAAAACTGAAATGGGAAAATATGTTATTAAAGAAGTCAAGACCGGATTAGTATTCTCGTTAAAGGCCGGCAATGGCGAAATCATTGCGAACTCTGAAGTCTATTCCAGCGAGAAGGCTTGCAACGGCGGCATCGCCAGCGTTGCGAAGAATGCTCCGGTAGCTGCTATCGAGGATCAGACCGTTGAAGGTTATGTCAAAGAGAAGAACCCGAAGTTCGAAATCTATCTTGACAAAGCGGGCGAGTTCCGTTTCCGCCTGAAAGCGACGAACGGCGAAATCATCGTTACCGGTGAAGGCTACAAGTCAAAGGCCGGCTGCAAGAACGGTATCGAATCGATCAAGAAGAACGCTGATTCTGAAATCGTCAAACTTTGATTCTTGAATGATTTATTAAAGAATAAACGGGCCGGTGTCTTTATGGCGCGGCCCGTTTAGTCCATTTTACGGAGTGTGTATGAAAGACTTTCTGAAAAGCTTGGGGAGCGCCCTGCTGATTTCCTTCATGATCATCCTGTTTTTCTTCGTAGGGAGCGGTGTTTCTCAGCGGTTTACAGAAAAACATACCGGATTTTTCGGCATCGGTTATGCCAATGTTCCGACGGGAAGCATGGAGCCGAACATCCACGTCGGCGACATGATTATTTTCCAGAGCAGGCCGATGGAGGATTACGAGGTTAATGACGTGATCGTCTATGTCCGCGATGAGGGAGAGGAGAGCGAGAAGCTGATCGTCCACCGGATCGTGGAGATTACTGACGGACAGATCATCACAAAGGGCGATGCGAACCAGGAAAGCGATAACCCGAAGCGGATGGGAACCGTCGTCGGCCGCGTCGTCTTCCGGATTCCGGTTATCGGTCTCGTGGCGGATTTTATTAAGACGCCGGTCGGCTTCCTGTGTGTGGCAGCTTTTATCGTCGTTATCATTATCATCAATCTCATTGTTATCGCTGTTATGAACCGCCGTCATCCGATCAAGACGGTGAACGGAGAGAGTTTTATTGAGTATTGACCGGTTCCGCAAGGAGCTCTTTCTATGACATTTGAACACAAAGAACGTGTTATTTTTCATATAGACGTGAACTCAGCCTTCCTTAGTTGGGAGGCTGTCCGTCGTTTAAAAGCAGGTGAGACGCTCGATCTTCGGACGGTTCCGTCGGCAGTCGGCGGCGATCAGAAGAGCCGCCACGGCGTTATTACGGCGAAATCGATCCCTGCAAAAAACTATGGAATCGTGACGGGAGAACCGGTGGCAGCGGCATTACGGAAGTGTCCGCAGCTTTTTCTAGTTCCTCCCGATTTTAAACTTTATCAGGAAAGCTCGCACGCCTTTATAAAGATCTGCCGCGAGTATTCTGAAGTTCTCGAGCAGTTTTCGATCGACGAGTGCTTCCTCGATATGACAGCAGAAGCCGGCAATGACCGCGAGAAAGCAGTAAAACTCGCTTACGAACTGAAGGACCGGATCCGTGACGAGCTCCTCTTTACCGTCAATGTAGGCGTCGGCGGAAACAAGCTTCTCGCAAAGATGGCGTCCGATTTTAAGAAACCGGACCGCGTCCATACGCTTTTCCCGGATGAGATCGAAAAGAAGATGTGGCCGTTACCGGTCGGAGATCTTCTGTTCGTCGGGCGTTCCAGCGTCGAGCGGCTTCAGGTGCTCGGCATCCGCACGATCGGCGACCTGGCGAAGATGCCGGAGAGCGTTCTGCGTTCGCATTTCGGAGAGAAGGCCAGTCAGGCGATGCACCGGTCCTCGAACGGAATGGATGATTCGCCGGTGCAGTCCGAGCGCGAAGATGAAAAGAGCGTCGGAAACTCAACGACGCTTCCCTACGACTTTACCACGCGGGAGGAAGTGCTCCCGGTCCTGTTACAGCTGTCGGAGTCGGTGGCCGGAAGGATGCGGAAGAGCGGCGTTAAGGGCGGGCTCGTGACCGTGACGATCAGAAGCAGCGGCTTTACGACCGTTTCTAGGCAGAAAAAACTCGATTTCCATACGTATGCGACGGATGTTATCTATGAAGAGGCCGTCCGGCTTTTCGATTCCCTGTGGGATCAGGAGACGCCGATCCGGCTGCTTGGCGTGACATGCGGCGCATTGTCGGACGGAAACAATGAACAGATGAGCCTTTTCGGGCAGGAAGAACGCGAAAAACGGGAAAAACTCGACGAAATGCTCGACCGGATCCGCGATAAATTCGGGAAGGATGCCGTGAAAAGGACCGGGGATTACCTTCGCGAGAAGGAACGAAAAAAGGACGGGGAAGAGTAAGATCAGGGTATATTCGTTTGTGTCAGCCCCACTTTTGGAAAGGAGAATGAGATATGAGAAAGGTTTGGGTTATAATGAATTATCTTCGCGGATGGGTAGTATGGCTATTCCTTTTGACAGGGAAGACCAGGGAAATCGCAATGGAGGATTTACGAAGATGGAAAGAGATACTTCAGCTGGAGGGGGCCTCTCTTTATTGTATTACCTATCTGCTTCTGTTTTTTCCGGAATTCAGAAATCTGGCTGCGTACAGGCTTCATTCTAAATCTGAAGTATTAAGCACGATATCCCGGGTCCTGTTCAGACCATACAGAGATTTGATTATATGGACGCCTGATATTGGTGGCGGACTGTTCCTTCAGCATGGTTTTTCGACCATTATCAACGCGAAGAGTATCGGCAAAAACTGTCTTATCAACCAACAGGTCACGATCGGATATAATCATGACGATTCCCCTGTTATTGGAAATAATGTTTCGATAAAAGCGGGAGCGATTGTTATCGGGAATGTTCACATAGGAGACGGCGCTGTTATAGGCGCTGGAGCAGTTGTAACGCATGACGTTCCAAGTAAGGCAGTTGTGGCGGGTGTCCCTGCGCAAATTATCAAATATGTTGAATGATTGGAAAACTGCGAAAAAGAAGTGATGTTTGAACGGGATATATCTTATGCGTGATCAGAGCTTCCGGGCAGGGACATAAAAAAAGAGGCCGTCAGGCCTCTTTTTTTTCAGTTTCAGAAAGGTAATGCGTACCTCGGATGTTAAACAGCATGATCATCAGGAAGAGCGTCCACATGGCCGCGAAGACGATCCAGCCGTCGCGGGCGGAAGCTTCATTGGCAGGGTAGAAGATCAGCAATGCGACGATCACGAGGACGCCGACACCGAGCAGTACCGCTTCCGGAAGAATCAGTTTTTTTAGGATGGCGCGGAAGGGGTCACGAGTTTCCGGCCGTTTTTGGATAACAATGTTTAAAATGAAGGCGAAAACCACCATCAGAACGAGCAGGAGCGTTCCTGCAATCAGAAGAACCGGTCTCATTGTAAATTCCTTTCGTTTTTTTGACATAGAATGCCAATTTCATTCCATACATATTCGGATTATAACACATTTTGGTCCGAAATGCGAAAATTCACGATAATTTCACAGAAACCCTCAGTTCCACTCGACGAACCCTGAGCATTTATTGTATAATGCTTTTGCATTCTGACGAAGGGAGGACGAACGATGTCGGAACAAGCGAATAAGACAACCTGCTGCTTCGGCCTCGTAGCCCACGTCGATGCCGGAAAGACGACTCTTTCCGAACGCCTGCTGGTCGAGAGCAATGCGATCCGGAAAGCGGGGCGCGTCGACGATGGCGACACGGTGACCGATGCTGAAGAACTCGAAAAGGCCCGCGGAATTACGATTTTTGCAGGAGAAGCGCGTTTTTCCTATGGCGGACGGGCGTTTACCTTGATGGACACGCCGGGACATGTCGATTTTTCGGCGGAGACCGAGCGCGCGCTTTCTGTACTGGATTATTGCGTCCTCGTCATCTCGGGGACGGACGGCGTTCAGGCGCATACGCGGACACTCTGGCGCGTGCTCTCGCTCTATCAGATGCCGCTATTCATTTTCGTGACGAAGATGGACTATGCGCGGAAGACGGAAGAGGAGCTTCTTTCCGAACTTCGCGCCGAGTTTGGCGACGAGTGCGTCTCTTTTTCAAAAAAGAATGCGGACCGCGATGAAGAAATCGCGCTCTGCGATGAAGAACTTTTAAAACAATATCTCGAGTCCGGCGAAGTCTCGAAGGGCGCGATAAAGGACCTGATCCGGAAACGGCTGCTGTTCCCGGTTTTCTTCGGCTCCGGAATGACCGGCGAAGGCGTACCGGCGTTTCTTACGGCATTGGCGGAGTACGCCGAAGGGCTCCCGAATAGAGAAGAGGGCGCTCGGGCAGGAGAAAACCATGTTGAGGGGCATGTTCTGCCGGAAAAATGCGCGGCGGAAAGCCTGGATGATGGATTTTCGGCCACAGTTTATAAAGTGACACATGATGCTGACCATAACGAGTGGGTGCGTCTCCGCGTGACGACGGGAACGCTTCGGCCGAAAGACACGGTTTATCTAAAGGATGAGCCGATGAAAGTGCAGGAGATCCGCTATTATATGGGCGGAAAAGCGATGAAAGCGGATATCCTCGAAACCGGTGATGTCGGCACTGTCAGCGGCCTGTCCGGTGTGCGGCCGGGCGATATTCTGGCCGGAAGAGACGGAAAGGCTGAAGACCGGACAGGAGATGCGGAAGCGGCTGAAGATCGGACCGGAGCGGCGAAAGCGGCGAAAGCCTACGCCTTCACCCCGATGATGCGTTATGCGGTCCTCCTTCCTGAAGGGATGGACCCGGTAAAAGCGATGCCCTTTTTTAAGGAATTAGCAGAAGAAGATCCGACGCTTTCTGTCGCTTGGAACAGCGTGATTAAGAAGATTGAAGTCGGCCTGATGGGCGAAGTCCAATGCGAAGTTTTCACGGCGCTTGTGAAAGAACGCTTCGGGCTTTCCATCGGTTTGTCCGCAGGTACCGTTCCTTATCGCGAGACGATCCGGAAACCGGTAGAAGGAATCGGACACTATGAGCCGCTCAAGCATTATGCGGAGGTGCATCTTCTCATCGAACCGCTTCCTTTAGGAGAGGGGATTGAGCTCTCTTCGGACTGCCCGGTCGAGATTCTTTCGAAAAACTGGCAGAACCAGATCTTATGTAATCTTTCGGAAAAGCAGCATCTGGGCGTTCTCACAGGAAGCCCGCTGACCGACGTCCGGATTACGCTGAAATCCGGACGCGATCATATCAAGCATACAGAAGGCGGCGATTTCCGTGAAGCCGCTTGGCGCGCTGTCCGGCAGGGGCTCATGAAGGCGGAAAGCATTCTTTTGGAGCCGTATGTCCGCTTCCGGTTAGAACTTCCATTGCCGCTTCTGTCACGCGCGATGAACGATATCCGCATACGCTCCGGCATGTTTATTCCGCCGATGCCGACAGGCAGTCACGCAGTCCTGTCCGGCCGCGGGCCGCTCATTACGTTCAATGAATACGCGAAGGAGGTCGCCTCGTACTCCTCCGGCGAAGGCCGTTTTATCCTCGAAAACGACGGCTACGATATCTGTCATAATCCGGAAGAAGTTATCGAAAAGATCGGCTATAATCCTGATTCCGATCTGGAAAATCCGGCGGCTTCCATCTTCTGTTCCCATGGCGCAGGACTTTATGTTCCCTGGCAGGAGGTCGACGGGATGGCGCACCTCGAAAGCATCTTTAGTCCGGATAAAGAACTTTCGAAAAAGCGGAATCTGGAAGAAGCTGACGCCGGAAGTTATGCGTCTTCTGGCGCGGCCGGAACTTCCGCTGGCAGGAATTCTTCTGGCGCGACCGGAACTTCCGCTGGCAGAAATTCTTCCGGCACGCTGAAATCCGACCGCGAACTGGAAGACCTGATGCTCCGTGAATTCGGGCCGATCCGCCGGAAGCAGTATTCGGACCCGAAGGAAGTGACCGTGAACGGAAAGCCGTATGAAAGCGCGAACCGGAAGACCGTGCTGATCATTGACGGGTACAATGTGATCTTCGCGTGGGAGGACCTTCGCGAGCTCGCGACCCTCGACATTGCGGCCGCGCGGGAGCGGCTTATTCTTCTTACCGCGAATTACGCGGCTTATTCGGGGAGCGAAACCGTGCTCGTTTTTGACGGCTACCGCGTGCCCGGAAATACAGGAGAAGAGCAGGAGCGAGACGGCATCCGCGTCATATACACGAAAGAGCGGGAGAGCGGAGACCTATATATCGAAAAATTCGTGGACCATCTGGAGAACGGCACGTTTGCGCGTGTCGTCACCTCCGACGGCATGATCCAGCTCACCGCGCTCCGAAAGAACGCGGTCCGCGTTTCGTCCCGCGAATTCCGTACCGTTTTGGAACGGGCGGACGAGGAGATTGCAGCGCTTTTATTAAAGAAGCGCCCTGAATTCCGCGCGCGCCTCGAGGAAACACCGGTGTTCGATGCATTGCTCCGTCTCAAAGAGACGAAGTGAAGCGGAGAGGGGAAAGACCGAAGGAGAGTGATTTTCCGGCACAAGGAACGCGGGAGCTTTTCCGTTTTTTTACAAAGTTTAAGAAAAAAATAATCATTATTTGAACAGTTTTTTTCTTGCGTTTTCCGTCTCTTTTCGTTATAATCAAAAATGTTTATCAAGGATGATTATAGTGGGCGCATTTGGGACTCATATAATCATTAAGAACCGGAAAACGTCTGGCCAAGGCTTTTTCGGATAAAATTTTTTGTACGGAGGTACTATCATTATGAGTTGGCTGATTTACCCCGTTCTTTTCGTCATCGTTTTAGCGCTGGCATATGTCACATTCAATTATGTCCGCATTAAGAAGATGAAAGAAGGAACCGAAGAGATGGTCGATCTGGCTGGAATCATCCGTTCCGGTGCAGACCAGTTTATGGCGACAGAATATAAGACGATCGTGATCGTTATCGCGGTGGTCGCAGTCCTGTTCTCCCTTTTCGTTGAATGGACCAGCGGTATCACGTTCATCGTCGGTGCCTGCATGAGCTCTTTAGCCTGCGTCATCGGTATGAAGTCCGCAACCTATGCGAACGTCCGCACGGCGAATAAGGCGCTGGAAACGAAGTCGATCGGCGAAACCGTCAAGGTTGCGCTCTGCGGCGGCTCCATTTCCGGTCTCGGCGTTCAGGCATTCGGTATGCTCGGCTTTGTCGGCATCCTTTTAATCTGGGGCATCGCTACCGCAAATGATCCGGCAGAAGGAATCATTGCTCTGGACCTCGGCGCAAATGCATTCGCAATGCGTATCACGACTTATTCTTTAGGCTGCTCGATGGTTGCTATGTTCAACCGTGTCGCCGGCGGCAACTACACGAAGGCTGCTGATATCTCTTCTGATATCCTTGGCAAGCTTCGTCACGACCTTCCGGAAGATGACAGCCGTATCCCGAACACGATCGCAGACTTCATTGGCGATAACGTCAATGATATCGCCGGCAACTGCTCTGACCTTTTAGAGTCGTTCGTTGCTACGATGGCTGCTTCTGTTTTGATCGGTATCTCCTTATTCAAGGGCGAAAGCGTAGCGGCTACGTTAAACGCTTCTGTTTATTTCCCGGTTATTCTCGCCGGCGCAGGTCTTCTTTCCTGCCTCATCGGCCTCGGCTTTGCAGCGATTAAGAAGATGGGCAATAACCCGTCTCTCGAGCTGAACCTCGCAACCTGGATTTCCGCAGGTCTCACCGTCATCATCGGCGGCGTCGCTTGCTTCTTCATGTTCACGGCTGACGGCATCGTTCTTCCGGAAACCTGGAAGATCGGCTGGGCTTCTCCGTGGGTAGCAGCTATCCTCGGCATCGCTTCCGGTGTCGCGATCGGCTCCATCACTGAGTATTACACCTCTACCGACTATAAGCCGACCCAGAAGCTCGCTGAAATGGCGACGGAAGGTGAAGCGTTCATCGTCACGAAGGGTGATGCGATCGGTTCCNNAGCACCGATTTCAAGCCCACTCAGAAACTTGCTGAAATCTGCACCGAAGGCGAAGCCTTCGTTATCACCAAGGGCGACGCGATCGGTTCCCGTTCCTGCTTACTTCCGGTTTTAGTCATCGTTATCGCACTGTTCGTCTCCGGTAAGCTTTGCGGCACCTATGGTATCGCTATCGCAGCACTTGGCATGCTCGCATTCGTCGGCGCTACCGTTTCGATCGACGCATTCGGCCCGATCGCGGACAATGCAGGCGGCCTCGCAGAAGCTTGCCATCTGCCGGAAGAAATCCGTGTTATCACCGATAAGCTCGATGCAGTCGGCAATACGACCGCAGCTATCGGTAAGGGCTTCGCTATCGGCTCTGCAGCATTCGCAACCGTTTCCCTTATCAC
The DNA here is from genome assembly GCA_002315255.1 of Lachnospiraceae bacterium UBA1778. GTDB lineage: Bacteria > Bacillota > Clostridia > Lachnospirales > Lachnospiraceae > UBA1267. The sequence goes on along the minus strand of DCGM01000040.1, from coordinate 9,790 downwards.
CGCTTATGTAGGCAACTATTCTACCGGCGAGCCGGTTCTGAACTTCGCTTCCTTCGTCGTTATCGCAGGCGGTATCCTCGGCGGCGCATTGGTTGAGTACTTCTCAGCACTCTTAACCGATAACACCATCGACTCCGCGAAGCTGATGGCAGATGAAGGCGATAAGATCCTTTCGATCCCTGGCGTTCTCGAAGGAAAGGTCCGTCCGGATTACAATAAGATGATTGACACGGCTGCACGTGAAGCTCTGAAGAAGATGCTGTTCCCGTCCATCCTGTCGCTTCTGATTCCGTTAGTCGGCGGCTTCCTGTTCGGCGTAGAATTCGTCGGCGGCCTCTTAGTCGGTGCTACGATCGTCGCGATTCCGCGTGCGATCTTCATGGGCAACTCCGGCGGCGCATTCGACAATGCGAAGAAGTACATCGAGTCCGGTCTCTTAAAGGGCTTCGGAAAAGGCTCTGCAGCGCATAAGGCAGCTGTTACCGGTGATACGATCGGCGATACCCGTAAGGACGTCGTCGGTGTCGCACTTGATATCTTCATCAAGTCGATGTCTACCGTTGCGAACACGCTGAGCAGCGTTATGTCGAAATTCACCTTAATCAAGTAATAAAAACCAATGGGGCACCGGTTTTTCCGGTGCCCCGTGACCAAATATCAAAATCAAAAAGAAATCAGCAAAATGAGAAAAGAGCAGACTGAAAAACTCGATTTTACCGGCCGCCCGTTAAAGAAAAAACACCCGGGTGATAGGATTCGTCTGCTTTTAGCCGTCTTCCTCATCCTGTTAACCGGGGCTCTGATGGTTCTGTTTTCTCGTTTTCCTGATTTCTTTTTTCCTGTGTATAAGACGGTCTCGAAAGCCTATATCGGCGCTTTGGCGGCGGTGAGCTCCGTCGTTCCGTTCGGAATCTGGGATTTCTTAAGCATTATCGCAGTCGGGCTCGTCATCCTGACGCTCATCCTCGTCATTGTCAAGCGGAAGCGCTTTCTTCAATGGTTTTCGTGGGTGTTTCTCGCGGCCTCCGTCCTTCTTCTAAGCCTCGTCGGCGGCTGGATGTTAAATCATTTCGGCCCGACGCTCGCGGAAGAAATCGATCTTCCGGTGCGCCAGTACACGGAGGATGAGCTCTACCATGCGACCGCATATTATTTTGATAAAGCGGCCGAATATGCAGGCTCGGTCCCGCGCGATGAAAACAATGAACTCGTCCGCCAGGACTTTTACGAGCTCGCGAAAATCGCGGGCGAAAACTATGCGGATCTGTCCGCTGTTTACCCGGCGCTCAGCGGCTCTACGCTTCCTGTAAAACCGCTTCTTTTATACAGCAATCTTCTTATGTATTCGGGTATTTCCGGCATGTTTATGCCGCTCACCGGCGAAGCGTCGCTCCCGCTGTACGGCGCAGTTGCGGACCAGCCGTTTACGATGTGCCATGAAGCGGCTCACCGCCTCGCCATCGCCTCTGAGGACGGCGCGAACTTTGCAGCCTTCTTAGCCTGCGTCTCTTCGGATGACGAACGGTTCATCTATTCCGGATACTACTGCGCTTTTATCTATTGCTATAATGCATTGTACGGAAAGAACTATAAACGCTTAAAGTCGATGATCGAATCGAAACTGTCCGATGATGCGGACGGGCTGTATGCGCTCGTGCTGAAAGACACGAACACGCAGGCGGAGTTTTATACGCAGTATGACAGTCCGCTTCAGGAAGTCAGCGAAAAGGCGAACGACACATACTTAAAGGCATTCAAAGAAGAAAGCGGTGTCAAGTCCTACGGCGAAGTCGTCGATGACCTGATCATCTGGCAGATATTAGAAATTCAGGAAGAAAGGGGGGAATGATCCATGACAGAATCGGATAAGATGATTAAAGAAGATCTTGAAGAGAATCTTGAAGATAATTTTGAAGAGAATCTTGTAGGGAATCTTGAAGAGGAGACTGAAGAGAAAGCAGTCGATTTTTCTGATGAGGTCATTCATGACGTAGAAGCGCGCTTCTCGGAGGATGAGACTGATTCCGACAGATCCGGGACATCGGATGACTGCGGCGCGAAGAATAAGAAAACGCTTCAGCTGATCCTCTTTATCGCGATGGCAGCTGTGATGCTGGCATCGGTGATCATTCTGCTCGTTTATATTTCAAATGACAAAAAAAGAGACCGTGAGGCGCTTGAGTCGGAGATCGCAGCGAGCGTTAAGGAATCGGAAGACGCATCAAGGGAAGACGCCAACGAAGCGTCTGTCGAAGCGTCTATAGAAGCCTCTGTCCGGGAATCTGAGCTAGCCACCGAGCCGGAACCGACCGAACCGGAATGGGCGGAAATGACAGATGAGGACCCGGTAAAGATTACGGAAGTCCTCTTTAAGAACACATATTCATTGATCGATGAATTCGGCGAGCGCCTGCCGTGGGTCGAAATCTGCAATACTTCCGACTTCCCGGTCACGACAGCCGGGCTCTATCTTTCGGACGACGAGCTCGACCTTTTAAAATGGGCGCTTCCAGAGAAGGTTCTCGCGCCCGGCGAGCGTATCGTCATTTTCCTTTCCGGCGCACGGAATGATGAGAATCATACCGGTTTCAAGGTTTCCAAAAAAGAAGCGCTGATCCTTTCTGATGCGGAAAATTACCGTTATCAGACGGTCAATCCGCCGGAAAACGCGCGTGAAGAAAATATTTCTTATGGTATTCAGGACGGAGAGTGGCTCTATTTCGGCGTGCCGACACCGGGACAGGAAAACACGTCCCATGGTGTAGACGACATTGCCTCTGCGGTTTCCTTTAACCCGCAGGGGCTTTTTGTTTCCGAAGTCTCCGCGGCTCACGCGCCGCGAAACGGCGAGACGGACTGGGTCGAGCTTTTCAACGGCTCCGATGAGACGATCGATCTCACAGGCTTTACGCTTTCGGAAGATGATGACGAGCCGCTTCTTCATAACCTTTCCGGCACGATCGAGCCCGACGGATATAAGGTTTTTAAACTTACGAAGGACTCGCAGGTGACCGGTGACAATGTAATCCGCTTCGGGCTTTCGGAAAGCGGCGAAACGCTCTATCTTTTCGATGAAACCGGCATTCTTCTCGATGAATTTTCGACCGGCGCCCTTCGTGCCAATGTGTCGAGCGGACGGGAGACCGGTTCGACAGACGGCGCGCGCGTCTTCTTTACCGAGCAGACCCGCGGAAGCGAAAACGGCATTTCCTGTAGCGGAATGCTGACGGCTCCGGTATTTTCTATGCCCGGCGGTTTCTACCCGGAGGCAGATTCCTTAGAAATCACGATTTCCGGCGAAGGAGAGATCCACTATACGCTCGACGGCTCGATTCCGACGAAGGAATCGCCGCTGTATCTTAAGCCGATCACATTGACTGGGAATACGGCAGTCAGCGCGGTTTCCTTCCTCGCAGGGAACCTGAACAGCGACCGCGCTACGGCTACTTATATCTTTGAAGAGATGCCGAAACTTCCGGTTGTCTGCCTGTCGATCAGCAAAAGCGACCTGTCCGCCATCTTCTCAAAAGAAGTCCAGGTCCGCCCGACAACTACGATTATCGAGCGCGAATGCTTTATGGAATACTATGAGACCGACGGAAAGCTCGGCACTTCCGCGCCTGCAGGCGCGCGCATTGCCGGCGACGGCACGCGGCTCTATCCGCAGAAGTCGATCTGTCTCTATTTCCGGAGCGGCTATGGCCGTTCTTCGGTCACCTATCCGTTCTTTGAAGACTACGAACAGCTCGAGTTTTCGTCACTCCTTTTACGGAACGGCGGTCAGGACGCGTATCGGACGCGTATCATTGACACATACTGTTCCATGCTCGGAAAGGGGATGGAGACCGATTATGCGGAAAGCCGTCCCGCGGTCATCTTTATTAACGGCCAGTATTACGGAATTTATGATTTAAAGGAAAACCAGAACGAGGATTTCTTTGAATACCGTCATAATATCGACGGCTCGAACATGAATGTGATCCGCCGGAATTATTTCCTGCTGGAAGGCTCTACGGACCAGATTTCAATGGTCTATGAATACGCAAAGACGCACAGCCTCGCCGGCGATGCGGAGTATCAGGAATTCCTTCAGTGGGTTGACGCGGACGCGTTTATCGACTATATCATCGTCCAGGCCTTTATCGGAAATGACGACATGTATAACCAGAAATATTACAATGTGCGTGACTGGTCTTCGAAGATCCGCCCGGTTCTGTTTGACCTTGATTACGGTCTGTATGCGAAAAAGGCCAGCATCCTGCGGCTGTACTTCTCGGGAGACGGCGTCGCCTCGACGAACGGAACGCTGACGAACATGTGGATTCCGACTGCGTTAAAGACGAACGCGTCCTGGTGTGAGAAGTTTGTCGAACGCGCCGCATGGGCGATCAATGAGCACTTCACGGACGCATTGGAAAGATTCGACGCGCTGGTTGAGGAAGTCCGTCCGGAGATGGCGCGGAATATCGCCCGCTGGAAGACGCACAGCTCGCTCGCGGAATGGGAAGCGGATGTGGCGGCGGCGCGCGAAGCGCTCGAATACCGGCCGACGCTCCTTAAAAAGTCGCTTCAGAGCGTTTTCGGGCTTTCCGACGCGCGGATGAAGGAGCTGTTCCCGAATGACTGATTTCATCAGATTCTGATAAATTAATGCTTGACAGGTTGATTCGCCTGTGGTAGTATTTGTCAGGTGGCCGAATGGCCATTGCCGAAGACAGCAGGTGTCGAAAGACGTAAGGAGAAAACGCCTGCCGAGGAGAAATGGATCTTTTTTCGTAAAGGATTATTAACCTCGCGTTTCTTCGCGGGGTTTTCTTATTTCTCCTGCCAAAATACGAAAGAAGGAGGAAAAAACATTGGCTAAGATCGAAGAGAAGAAACCGATCGTTGCAGAAATCTCATCTGTACTCGAAGGCTCTATGACTGCAGTCCTGGTTGACCACAGAGGTTTAACCGTTGCAGAAGATACTGAGTTCCGTAAGACGTTGAGAGCAGCTGGCATCCAGTACAAGGTTTATAAGAACACCTTCGTACGTCGTGCTGTTAAGGAGACCGCTAATGAGCCGCTTACCCAGCTCTTAGAAGGACCGTCTGCATTGGCAGTTTCGAAAACCGACGCTACAGCAGTGGCTCGCGAGATTTGCGCATTCGCAAAGAAGCATCCGAAGCTGGAAGTTAAGGGCGGTATGGTAGACGGCAGCTTCTGTGATGCTAACGGCATCAAGGAAGTCGCTAATATCCCGTCCAAGGAAGTCCTTATTGGAAGATTACTGGGCAGCATGCAGTCCCCGATTGCAAACTTCGCTCGCGTAATCAAGCAGATCGCAGAGAAAGACGGCGAAGCTGCACCGGCAGAGGCATAAGCCGAAGCTTATGCGCCTAGGGCGCATATCAGAATGGCCGGCGCTGGCTTAAGTGTCCGGTGAAGACGCGCGAAAGCGCAAAACTAAACTAAAAATAATTGGAGGAAATTATAATGGCAAAGTTAACCACCGCTGAGTTTATCGAAGCGATCAAAGAGTTATCTGTTCTTGAACTGAATGAATTAGTCAAGGCTTGTGAAGAAGAATTTGGTGTTTCCGCAGCAGCAGGTGTTGTCGTAGCAGCAGGCCCGGCAGCAGAAGCAGTTGAAGTTGAAGAAAAGACGGAGTTCGATGTCGAACTTACCGATTGCGGCCCGAACAAAGTTAAGGTTATCAAAGTTGTCCGTGATGCTACCGGCCTTGGCCTGAAGGAAGCAAAGGACCTTGTTGATGGCGCTCCGAAGAACGTTAAAGAGCAGGTTTCTAAGGCAGAAGCTGACGACCTCAAGGCTAAACTTGAAGCTGAAGGCGCTAAGGTTACCCTTAAATAAGATAAACTCGACGTTTGTCAGGAAAACCCCGAAAGCGAATGCTTTCGGGGTTTTTTGTCGGACTGTTTTTGCCGGACTGTTTTTGTCGGACCGGCGGTCGCAAGCGAAGCCGTCAGCGCCGGAAAATATCGTATTTCAAATTAATCTTCGATCCGGATAATCGAAATCCCTTCACCTGGGATGTTAAGCCCCGGAACGAAAGCGCCTTTCGCGACTTCCTTTCCCTGAAGCCCGTTTAAGCAGTCGGTGACGGTGTAGAGCTTATCCTCGGGATCCGGAATACCGTTTAAGAGCGCGCCGGAAAGCTCGAAGCCGCCTTCTTTTGAGAAGATTCCGCGGTTCAGCCGTATGAACCAGTTGACATCCTTTTCGGGGTCTGCAAACAGGAATTTCTCCGGGAAACGTTCAGAATCCATGAGTGAGAGCGGAATCATCTCGTACGGGACAGCATTGATCGAGGCGAGGACGCCCGGCAATGCGCCGCGGAAAGCGGACTCCTTCACAAGACAGGAGAGCGCCGCAAGGAAATCAGGCTCCAGGTTCCACCAAAGGTTCTCATAGAAACGGAGAAGCGTCTGCTTCTGGTAAAGCGCGCGCGGATCATCGTCCGTCGCCTTCGCAGGGCCTTCCGCATAGAAGAGGGCATTGTCGGCCGGACGGACACCGTCGATAAGCCCTAAAACCGGGGCTGTAAGGCCGCCCGTGAGAATCAGATAAGAATCACCCGCGCCGTGCCGGATCGCGTTAATAGCCTTACGGTAAGCCTTACAGAGCGAAACCGTATGATCCTGATAAACAGCATTCTTTGCAAAAAGCGGAGCGAGCGTGTCGAGAAGCTCAAAGCACGAAAAACCGTTCGCAGAAAGCGCCTGATAGCTCTGCTCGAGATAATTTAAGACATCGGGACATGTAATATCGAAAACCCGGTATTCCTTTCCGTCTTTCTGATAGAGAACCGGCATGCCTTCGGAATCCTTCAAAAGAAAATCAGGACGGCTCGTCCAGACCGGTGCAGAAATGTCATCGATAAACGGCGCCGTTTCCAGCTTCCGAAGCATCGGATTCCGCATAAGAGAAGCGGGCTTCTTCGTGACCTGCAGTTTTTCCGCACGCGCGTCTGCATAAGCGAGAATCAAGGCAGCCGCCTGGTCGTCCCCGGCCGTATTGACTGTTTCAATGCGCACCGTTTCCGTGGAAAGCGTCTCATTTCCTTTTATCGTGCAGTTATAGAGCGACCGGACAGAAAGCTTCTGGAACCGGCCTTTTCCGTCGAACTCAAGCGCCGTCACAGTAAACGCGCGCCGTCCGTTCGGAAGAGAAATCATGGCGGTCACGCCGTCACTTTGGAGGACGGTCAGCGGTCCGCTGTAAACGGTAAAGCTTTTCGCTTTTTTCGCCGCTTTCCGGTCACCAAGCCCGGCCACCGCATCATAAAAAGCATCATCCTTCACACCCTCCGTAAAGACAGACGGAAGACCATCCTGAAGCTTCAGCCCGTTCTCGTCGAACGCGACCTGGCCTTCGCCGCCGGTTGTGAAAATCCGGCAATGCTCTGCCTTAATATGCAGGTCATTGATATCGTCCGTTTCAAAGAGACAGACGTCCGAAAGAAACCGTTCGGAAATCGAATGGTTCTGGATTTCATAATGGAATTCGGCAGAAGAGGGCGTCTGTGAAGAAAAGACCATTTTTAAGGAAAAGCAGCTGTCCACGGGGAGCCTCCTAGGATGAAAATATTCTGATAAAATATTATATCTTTATCAGGTTTAAAAATCAATGCAAATCCGAAAAGCGAAAGGGAGTAGACAATTTCCCGTTTTCGGATTATGATAGATTAGTTATGTCGAATGATTCGACAGGAGTTTCGGCCTTTCGGAAGGGCATTACAGCCATCTGACGGGATTTTTCAGTCATCCGACAGAGTATTACAGTCATCCGACAGAATATTATAGACAGTAAGGAATTATTTTATGAGTGAACGTTTAAATGAAGCGATCAATTATGCCGTAAAGGTTTATGACGGTCTCGTGCGTCGCCGCGACTCCCTTCCCTATATCCTTCATCCGCTGGAAACAGTGACGATTGCCAGCACATTGACACCGGACGAGGACGTGCTGATTGCAGCGCTTCTCCATGATACGATCGAGGATTGCGGGATTACGGCGGAAGAGATCGAAAAACGGTTCGGAACCCGCGTGATGAAGCTCGTCCTTTCTGAAACCGAAGAGAAATATCCGGGCGAGCGCTCGGAAGACACCTGGATCCGCCGGAAGGAAGAATCGATTCAGCTTTTGATCCATGCGGAGGACTTCGGAACGCAATGCATGTGGCTCGCCGACAAGCTCTCGAACACCCGGTCCTTCTACCGGGCTTTCCTCGCGGAAGGGATGGGTTTCGTGAATTTCCTCCATATGCAGGACATAAAGAAGCTTTACTGGTATTATGACACGGTCCGGAAAAATCTGCCGTACTGTGAAGGCTCGCAGGCGCTGGAAGAATACAGCCGGTATGTCGACCTTCTGTTTGGCACTGCGGCAGAACGTGACGAGACTGAAAAGTGAATGAAAAAACAGATTCTATGCGCTGTCCTTTCTTGACAAGGACAGCGTTTTTTGTTATCATCAATAATTGTGTTTTATTGGCTTTATTTTGCCTGTTTTACACGGATACAGAAAATGAAAAGAGGGAATAGACATGAAGTCGTATTCGAAAAAACGCGCTATTATCAGCCTTGTTTTATTTGTGGCTGTGTTTGCGTTCATCATGTTTGCAGTCATCCGCGGTTTTGACAGCAACTACTCCGGTTCCATCAGCGATATCGCGCTGGGCCTTGACCTTCGCGGCGGCGTTTCCATCACCTATCAGGTAGCCGGTGACGAAACCCCGTCTCAGCAGGATATGGATGATACCGTCCTGAAACTGCAGACCCGTGCTTCCCAGTATTCGACGGAAGCTGTCGTCTATCAGGAAGGTACGAACCGTATCACGATCGACATCCCCGGCAAGAGTGATGCCGAAGAAGTGCTGAAGGAACTCGGTACTCCGGGTACGCTTCTTTTCTGCACCGATACGAGTGACCTGGAAGCTTCTCTCGTCATGACCGGTGATCAGATTGAAGACGCTCAGGCGGGCTATGACAGCGAAAACAGCCGTTATATCGTCTCCCTGACGCTGACGGACGAAGGTGTTACCAAATTCGCTGCTGCTACGAAGGCAGTCGCCGGCACCGGAAAACCGATCTATATCATCTATGATAATGCCGTTCTTTCGAACCCGACCTGTGAAGAAGAGATCAACTCGAAGTCCTGCATGATCTATGGAAACTTCACGTATGAACAGGCTGAGCAGATTGCTTCCTATATCCGTATCGGCGCATTACCGCTCGAGCTGGAAGAACTCCGTTCGCAGGTAGTCGGCGCAACCCTTGGTTCGAACGCTATCAAGCTTTCGCTTCTGGCTGGCGTCATCGGTCTCGCAATCATCTGCATCCTGATGATCGTTGTTTATAGAATGCCGGGCCTTTGCGCATCGCTTGCCCTGATTTTCTATACCGGAACGATCCTCTTCCTGCTGGCAGCTTTCAATTCGCTTGTCACATTAACCCTTCCGGGTATCGCAGGTATCATCCTCGGTATCGGTATGGCAGTTGACGCAAACGTCATCATTTTCTGCCGTATCCGTGAAGAGCTTGGCCGTGGCGCGAGCGTAAATGCAGCTATCGGCGCAGGCTTCCATAAAGCATTGTCCGCTATCATCGACGGAAACGTTACCACGCTTATCGCGGCAGTCGTCCTTTACATCTTCGGCTCCGGCCCGGTGAAGGGATTCGCCATCACGTTAGCGCTGGGCATCGTCCTTTCGATGTTCACCTCTTTAGTCGTTACGAAGCTTCTCTTAAAGTCCTTCGCAGCGCTCGGATGCCAGAAGAATGGCTGG